>NZ_QTLZ01000027.1:0-56944 GCF_003635425.1 Parabacteroides sp. AF27-14 | reverse complement strand
ACTGATTACGTTTATAAACAAAAAAAGTGTCTAGATAAATCAGGAAAAGACAGAATAACTTATGCTTACAGTTTTTCCTATAGAAAAACTAAAGTTTTATTAGGGGAAAACTTTTGTTTCTTCCTAAAGAAACTTTTGTTTCCTCTAGGAGAAACTTTTGTTTTCCCTAAGAGAAACTCTTTGTTCTCCTAAGGGAAACTCTTATCAGCTCTTATCCCTTCGTCCATCGGTAGCCACTCTGCCAAGCATCAAAGACTGGTTCATCCTCTACTCCGTACGCCCGAAAGACCTGACGGATATACTGTTGGTCTTCGGGCGAGAAGGTTCTTTCCTTGCGCTTAAACTGATAAAACTTATTCTTACCGTATGTCATCAACAGACGTTGCTTGATGCGTTTCGCCTCCAGATAAGGTATCTGGTCTAATAGGTGATCCATGCCGACAGCGTATTGCACGGGAGTATCCGCCATGAAAGCCGCACACTTTCCGGTAGGACTGGTACGTGCGGGATTCACGATGCTCACCGCCCAAAGCGTATCGGGGATAAAACGGACAATTTGATGCCGCAAGCAGCGGTTGGCGTTCTTACAATTTTCATTAAAACAATGTACAAAGCCTGTCGGCACCATAGCGTAATCGAGTTTTTCTATCATATCTTTTAGATTTTCAGTATTCTTCAAATATAACACTTTTTCTCTTTACCCGCAAAGAAAAACACATGAAAATCAATAATAAGTGGTAGATATTGAATAATAATTGTAGATGTTTGGAGATCTACAACCTATAGGTAATATTCTTATTTACAGAGAGTACACAATAGAGTGGTAGATATTGTAGATATTTTTATAAATTCAATGTTACAGGAAACTCATAATACGTAAAAGACCGAGCCAATACAACTTCTTCATCTTTTCACTATCACATAGCAGGATATTTTATATCTTTATTGCCTATTTATAATCATGATTGGATACATATGGACATAGATTTCGAATCATACATCCGTGGTAGTGAGGGTAACATTCATCATCAATACCCCACAACAGCCAACCGAACAAGTCGACCGAACAAGTACCGAACAAGCTAACCGAACAGTTCAGCGCACCGCTTTTAGCTATCGTAAAGGCTATCGGGACAGAACAATGTTCATTGAAAGTAAAAAGTGATTACAAACAATTTGCATAGATAAACGAAGAATGAAAACATCCATCAATTACCTTCCCGAACAGAAACGGGATGACCTCAGAAGAATTGTAGAGTGCGTACTGGAAGTACTTCCCGATTGTGAGATGATCATTCTCTACGGAAGTTATGCCCGGAATACATACGTTGACTACGACCAACGCATCGAATACGGTATCCGCACCTGTTTTATGAGCGATTATGATATTTTGGTAGTTACCAGTACCCGTTTCCAAAGATATATTATCAATCACATCTTGAGTAAGGCCACCGATAATTACTACAAAGGGAAGAACAGATACGTATCCACCACCGTACAGTTTATAGACGAAAGCATCGACGACTTGAATAAAGCCATCGATAAAAACCGATATTTCTATACCGATATCAAGCGAGAAGGTATCATGCTTTACAACAGCGGCCGTTATAAGTTGGCCCGCCGTCGTAAACTGAACTATCGCGAAATAAAAGAGTTGGCGGAGGAGTATTACAACGACAGGTTTGAACGTGCGAATAGTTTCTTACGTAGTGCCCGATATTCATACAAGGATCAGGATTACAAAATAGCATCGTTCCACCTTCATCAAGCTTGTGAGAATTATTACAACAGCATAATCTTGACTTTTACATTGTATAGCCCCAAAGAGCATAGCCTAATAACGTTATCCGGCAGAGCCAAAACGCATTCCCTAGAGTCATCCGAAGCCTTTCCCCGGGATACGGAAGAGGAGAAACGACTTTTCGACTTGCTGCAGGACGCATACGTTCAAGCTCGTTATAATTTACACTTCCGCGTCACTAAAGAAGATATCGAGGCGCTTATACCCAAAGTAGAACGGCTCCGGGATATCACGCGACAATGTTGCGAGGAGAGAATCAAGGTGTATGCGGCAAAACAAAGACAGGTTTGATGAGATTCCCCTCAATCGCCACCTTTATAACCCCATCCAACCTGTTTTCGAAGATACGGTAAGCCTCCTCAATCTCGTTCAATGGAAACTTATGGGTAATAAGAGGCGTCGTGTCTATCTTACCTTCTTCTATTAGGTTAAGAATCTCGGCGCAATCGCAGCCATCCACCCCACCAGTCTTGAACGTCAAGTTCTTGCCATACATGTCTGGCAAAGGAAGAAGCTGAGGTTTATCATAGAGGGCTACGATGGTGACAATGGCGTTCGGACGGGCACAATCCCATGCCAAGCGGAAGGTATCCTCACTCCCCGCGACCTCCAATACGACATCCGCACCGCCATGATCGCTGTTACGAAGAACAAATTCCTTACAGTTTTCGGGACCTGTCACCAAGACTTCCGGATAACGCTGGCGAACGAACCGGGCCCTTTCCGGAGACTTCTCGCAAACAATAATACGTCGTGGCTTCTTCAACAACACGCACAACAAAGTACAGGTCCCCGTAGGACCAGCGCCAATAATGAGAACCGTATCCTCCTCTGAGACCTCCGAGATGCGAGCAGCCCAAAAACCTGTCGCTAACACATCACCGACCAGCAAAGCCTGCTCATCGCTAACCGTATCTGGGATACGATTCAAGCCTCGATCCGCATAAGGAACCCGGACATACTCCGCCTGCCCCCCATCGATACGACAGCCCAACGCCCAACCGCCATTGGGATCGGTACAATTATTGACATATCCACGCCGGCAGAAGAAACACTCTCCGCAAAAGGTCTCGACATTCACGGTCACCCTGTCACCCGGCTTGACTGCAGTAACATCGGCACCCACCTTTTCCACCACACCAACCATCTCATGCCCAACGGTTATTCCGGGTACCGCACGTGGTACGCTACCATGTTTGATATGAAGATCGCTAGAACAGATACTACCCAAAGTCACACGTACGATAGCGTCCCATGAATCCTGTATTTCCGGTATCGGTTTCTCCCGCAATTCAAATTTCCCTTGTTCAATATAAGTGTACGCAAGCATGATATTTTCTTCTTTTAGTTAATCGCCTTACAAAGATAAGGATCGTATCGCCAAAAATATCAGATATATCAGTAATTTGGGTACAAACTGTTTCATTTTTCTCTCCTATCTTTATCGCCATAAATACATAGCATTCTCGTAATGAATATAAAAACAACAAAAATTCAAGAAGTATGAAACGAATCGTATTATTCATGGTCATGGTCTCAATGGTATGTATCGCCTCTTATGCGCAAAAGGCTGCCGAAGGGACAAAAGTTTTAGTGGCTTACTTCTCGGCAACGGGAAATACTGAAAAAGCGGCCCAACAAGTCGCATCTATTGTCAGCGGTGATCTTCACAAGATCCAACCTGAGAAAAGCTATACCTCCGCCGATCTGAACTGGCGGGATAAATCCTCACGCAGCAGCGTAGAGATGGACGATCCTACATCACGACCGGCCATTATCGATGATTTGAAGAACCTAGCGGAGTATGACACCGTTTACCTAGGATTTCCCATCTGGTGGAATCAAGCCCCAAGACTCATCAACACCTTTTTGGAGAAATACGATCTCTCGGGCAAAACCGTTATCCCATTCGCCACATCAGGCAGCAGCAATATCTCGAACGCAGAGAGTGAATTGCGGAAAGCCTATCCGGATGTGAACTGGCAAAAAGGGAAGTTGATGAACGGAGCGACAGAAGAAGATATCAAGAATTGGACTAAAAAATAAATGATTATGAGAAAGAATTTTGGAGCGAAGCCTTTGAGCTATCCGCAACCCGTATTTATTATCGCCACGTATGGAGAAGATGGAACTCCCGACGCGATGAACGCCGCTTGGGGCGGTATCAGTGAGATGAATGAGATCAGCATGTGTCTTAGCGCCGGTCACAAGACAGTTAAGAATATCCTGAAGCGTAGAGCTTTCACGGTAAGCATGGCAGATGCCGATCATGTCGTAGCTTGTGATTATGTAGGTATCGTGTCAGGCAATAAAGTTACCGACAAGTTTGCCAAAGCAGGATTTCACGCTACAAAATCAGACTTCGTAGATGCTCCGTTGATCGACGAATTGGCCGTGGCTATCGAATGTAAATTGAAAGATTACGATCCAGATACTTGCATACTCCGTGGCGAGATCGTAAATGTCAGTGTTGACGAGCGTGTACTTGATGAGAACGGCAAGGTGAATGTAGCTAAAGCCGCTCCCATCATCTTTGATCCATTCAACAACGACTATTTGAGAGTGGGCGAAAAGGTAGGAAATGCCTTTTCCGATGGGAAGCAACTGAAAACATAAAAGAAAAGTCTATCTAAAGTTATTATATATGTAAACTTAATTTATATTTGCACTATGGAAAAAAAATGAATATTATGCAAGCAAATCCTAAGATCGGGAGTATGGACGCTGTATTAGATAAATTATACGGCAAGGTTGGCTCACCAGAAAGAGAGGAGTTTCGCAAAGAAGCATATTCTTATTGTGTGGGGCAAATTATTAGTGACGCACGGAAGCAAGAGAAAATGACACAATCCGAGTTGGCCGAAAAAGTAGGAACTAATAAGACCTATATATCAAGAATTGAAAAAGGAATCATAGAACCGGGAGTTGGTTTATTTTTCCGTATTATTGATGCGCTTGGCCTTAAAATTGAAATCGTAAAGCCTATCATGTGAGCAAAAGGAACTCTCTCAGATCGCCTCTGTTAAGATTGTTTTCCAATATGAGTAATAAAAGGGGCAAAGGCGTAATCACTACGGCTTTACCCCTTTATACATCAGCTCATGAAATCAATTTAGAGATATCATACCCACGTTCCGTTATCTTCCCCAGTAAATCTTCCCGAACCGCCTCCGGTAAGTTCCTCTCACGGCTCAAGATCCAGAGGTATTTATCCGTGCTGCTTCCTATCACCGCATATTGATAATCCGCATCAAGTTCTAAGATATAATAATCCGCATAGAACCATAAGAAGAAAGCCACTTTCAATTTTCCGGGATTATTTTTAGGGTCCGGTTGTTTCGCACGACCGGTGGCTTTCTTGTGAACGCCGCCTTTATATCCTTCGTTCTCCACACGGATCTTTCCGTCCGGAAGCAACGTATACGTGGCCGTCACATCCGTCATGCCTCTCTCAAAATGATTCTCATAACGGGCGATTTCATACCATCGCCCCATATACCGTTTAATATCCAGTTCCGGTACGGTATGATGATCTGTTATATTCATAAGTTTCTCTATTGTTGGATAAATGTATGTAAACCCAGATTCCTGTAATTTAGAGGGATGGACGGTTTGCCCTTTTGTCACGAACGACGCTCCCTCGCCAAACTTCAGCCGAAAAAAGAACTCAGGCAAAGGGATGATCCTACGGATCTTATCCGCTCTCGCTAACGTATGAGCCAACTGCTTTTGGGTGATAAGGTCTGGAGAAACCAAATTTACCACACCCCTCATCTGCCTATTCCGTATGATATACCCAAAAGAGCGGCATAGATCAAACAGGCTGATCCATGGAAAACGCTGTTGCCCGTTACCGATCACGACACTTACCCGTGAGAAGCGTTGCAAACGAAGCATCTCTTTCAAGGCCCCTCCATCCTCAGACAATACGACACCAAAACGGGTAATGACAAGCCTCACATCCGATGAGCATGCGGACGCTTCCTCCTCCCACGCCCCACACAACCGGGCCAAAAAATCCATTCCCCGGCAATCATGATACTCGTCATATTCCCCGAAAGCCGGATAATAACCTACGGCGGAGGCCGAAATAAACAACTCAAGTTTCACGCTTCTCGTGTTTATGGCATGCACCAACTGTCTGGTCACGCAAATACGGCTATCATACAACTCTTGTTTGTAAGCCTCCGTCCAACGTTTATTAATGGAAGCACCCGCCAAATTAATGACGACTTCACAGGATTCCACGCATCGGCATAATTCATCAAAACAATCTTCCTTAAACAAATCCCGCCCTAAAGGGATAACATCATATCCTTTTCCCTCCAAAAAAGATGAAAGATGCTGACCGATATATCCGCTTGCCCCGCTGATCGCTATTCTCATAATCAATACTTTTCTATTAAAACAAATCCACAAGCAATTTAGATGGCAATTTCCGGTTCTATTTTAGTATCCCAAACAGAATATCGACTAAAAGAAATCGGTTCGACAGAAAACAACTATATTTGTCCTCATTTAATAGTGACTGAATCATGGCAGACAATTATCTGGAAAATAAGTACGCAGAATACCAAGCCCGGAAGACTTCCGGCACTAGAACGGGGCATACAACGAAGACACTTCATAAAACAAGAAGAGTCTTCATCACCGGTGGAGCCGAGGGGATCGGGAAAGCGATTGTAAGGGCTTTCAGAGGAGCCGGACATCGTGTGGCCTTCTGCGACAAGAACGAGACCTTAGGAAAAGAGACTGCCCTACAAACCGGGACACAATTCCATCTCGTGGACGTTAGTGATAAAACCGCACTAGAAGATTGCCTGCGAAAGATCATCGAGGAGTGGGGAGATATTGATATCATTATCAACAACGCAGGTGTCAGTCAGTTCTCTCCCATCACGGAAACAAGCGTAGAGGATTTCGACAAGATACTATCCATAAACTTACGCCCGGCGTTTATCACCTCCCGGCGATTAGCGCTCCATCGGCAATCTCTCGATACCCCCAATCCATACGGCAGGATTATCAACATCTGCTCTACCCGTTACTTGATGAGTGAACCCGGTAGCGAGGGATATGCCGCCTCTAAAGGAGGTATCTATTCTTTGACGCATGCGTTGGCCTTATCGCTCTCGGAATGGCATATCACGGTAAACTCTATCGCTCCCGGTTGGATACAGAATAACAATTACGACCAGCTTCGTCCGGAGGATCATGCTCAACATCCGTCCGGAAGGGTGGGAAAGCCGGAGGATATCGCCCGTATGTGCTTATTTCTCTGTCAAGAGGAAAACGATTTCATTAATGGCGAGAATATTACGATTGACGGTGGGATGACCAAGAAAATGATCTATCTCGACTAAATAAACATCCGTATATGACACAAACATCGAACATAGAAACCAACCGTCTCGTGCTCCGTCCTTTTAGCGAAAGCGATGCTCCTGATGTTTTTGAGAGCTGTAAGAATCCAAACCTAGGCAATAACGCCGGATGGAAACCTCTCGAAACGATCGAAGAGACTATTGATGTACTAAATACCATATTTATCGGAAAAGAAGGGGTTTGGGCTATCGTATCAAAAGAGACTCAACAAGTCATTGGCTCCATTGGCATCATTCCTGATCCCAAAAGAGAAAACCCACATGCTCGCATGCTGGGTTATTGGCTAAAAGAAGAGTGTTGGGGACAAGGCTTCATGACAGAAGCAGTGCAATCCGTATTGAATTATGGGTTCACTCAAATGAATTTACATTTGATCACGGCGAATTGTTATCCTCACAATCAACGCTCACAACGTGTATTAGAGAAGAATGGATTCGTATACGAAGGACGGCTTCATCAAGCAGAGCTAATGCATACTGGACAAATAGAGGATCATTTGTGCTATTATCTTGACCATCATTCCTTTTCAAACAAAAACAATAGTTTATGATAGTAGTAACAAAAGATTTATATACGCTCAGGAGTTGGGAAGGTCAAGATACGGAATCCTTAACCTTGCACCTTAATAACAAGAAGATCTGGGATAACTGTCGGGATGGATTGCCTCATCCTTATACAAAAGAAAATGCCCGCTGCTTCATCAGCCAAGCACGAGAAAAAACTGAAATATCGGATTTCTGCATTGTGGTTCATGGTGAGGCAATCGGCAATATAGGTTTTGTGAGAGGAACGGATGTGGAACGTTTCAATGCGGAAGTCGGTTATTGGATCAGTGAGAGATATTGGAACCAAGGGATTACCTCTGAAGCGTTAGCCGATGCGATCCAGTATTATTTTGAGCATACGGAGGTTATTCGTATATTCGCCACGGTGTATGAATATAATCTGGCATCCATGCGGGTATTAGAGAAAGTGGGATTCAAGAAGACTGGCATCTTCCGAAAAGCTTGTTACAAAAACGGGCGATTCATCGATGCGCATCATTTTGAGATCGTAGCGGATGAGAAATTAGTTGGGAACAAAGACTTATAATCCATTTATGCAAATAAGACAATTACAGGTAAACGAATACGATAAGGCATTAACCTTGTCTTTGGACGTGTTCATCCAATGTGGCAAGAATGACTTCGACGAAGAGGGATTGGAAACCTTCAAGAGTTTCATTTACAATAAGGATCTGGTAAATGAGCTAACCATTTACGGAGCATTCGAGGGTGAGTCATTAATAGGTCTAATCGCGACAAAAAATGAAGGAAAGCATATCTCCTTATTCTTCATCACGCCTATGTATCATGGAAAAGGTATCGGCAAACGATTATTCGAGGCCGCTATCCAAGATAAGCCAGTCTCGGAAATGACAGTCAATTCCTCTTCCTATGCAATCCCAATCTACCGGAAATTCGGGTTCGAACCAATCTGCGAAGAACAAACTACACATGGGATGAAGTACACCCCGATGAAGCGAACGATAACCCGTCCCTCCTTCGAGGACTTCAATGAGCTTCTTCTGCTTTGGGAAGCGTCCGTACGTAGTACCCATCATTTCCTAAAAGAAGAGGATATCTTATTTTATAAAGAACTTGTTCCCGGATATTTCCCATTGGTAGAACTTTATATCATCCGAAATGAACGAGGAAAGATCGCCGCCTTCATGGGCTTAAGCGATGAGCTTATCGAGATGCTTTTCGTACATCCGGAAGAGCAAGGCAAAGGATTAGGTAAACGACTTATCCAATTCGCCTTGCAAGAGACACCCATCCGAAAAGTCGACGTAAATGAGCAAAACACAACCGCACTTCATTTCTATCAGCATCTGGGATTCCAAGTGATAGGAAGAGACGAGACGGATTCCTCCCACAAGCCATTCCCGATACTTCATCTTCAAGTTACACTTCCTTAAAAATTTAAGGGAATCGTGTAGGCTATCAGACTATATGTGTAGCCTAACGAGGGCATTCTTATCAAAAAATAGGACTAGTTACACATAAAAAAAGCCCACCGATAAAGGACGATGGGCTAGAACCTAAATGTTTTCACAACGGAATAATCCTTATTGTGATTTGCTTCAAATTAGTATAGCAAAGAAATAAAGAATATATTTATAAAGCAAGTATTTCTTGATAATTTATTTTATCTTTGAAAAAATCGTTAACACAATACTAGTCATGAAAAAAATAGTAGGATTAGATTTAGGTACAAATAGTATAGGATGGGCATTAATCAATGCTTATATAGATGAATATAATAAAGAACACTTATATGGTATAGAAGCTTGTGGCAGTCGTATTATACCTATGGACGCAGCCATTTTAGGAAATTTCGATAAGGGAAATTCTATCTCACAAACTGCGGATCGAACAAGCTATCGTGGTATACGTAGATTGCGTGAACGCCATCTATTAAGACGTGAGCGCCTGCATAGAATTCTCGATTTACTCGGCTTTTTACCAAAGCATTATTCCGATTCTCTCAATCGCTATGGCAAATTCTTAAATGACATAGAATGTAAATTACCTTGGGTAAAAGACGAAACAGGTTCTTACAAATTTATCTTTCAGGAGTCTTTTAAAGAGATGTTGGCCAATTTTACCGAACATCATCCCATACTTATCGCAAACAACAAAAAAGTACCCTACGATTGGACGATCTATTACCTTAGAAAGAAAGCATTAACACAAAAAATATCAAAAGAGGAACTCGCTTGGATTCTTTTGAACTTTAATCAGAAACGAGGATACTATCAACTTCGAGGTGAAGAGGAGGAAACTCCAAATAAACTAGTAGAATATTATTCATTGAAAGTAGAAAAAGTCGAAGACTCGGGAGAGAGAAAAGGCAAGGATACCTGGTATAACGTACATTTGGAGAATGGGATGATTTACCGGCGCACAAGTAATATACCATTGGATTGGGAAGGTAAAACTAAAGAATTTATAGTCACCACTGATCTAGAGGCTGATGGTAGTCCTAAGAAAGATAAGGAAGGAAATATAAAGCGTTCTTTCCGTGCGCCAAAAGATGATGATTGGACATTAATTAAAAAGAAGACGGAAGCAGATATCGACAAGATCAAGATGACTGTCGGCGCTTATATTTATGATACACTTCTGCAAAAACCAGACCAGAAAATACGTGGGAAGCTAGTACGTACTATCGAACGTAAATACTATAAAAACGAACTCTATCAAATACTAAAGACCCAAAGTGAATTTCATGAGGAATTACGAGATAAACAGTTATATATTGCTTGCCTTAATGAGCTTTATCCCAATAACGAACCACGTAGGAATAGTATTTCCACACGAGATTTCTGTCATTTATTTATAGAAGATATCATTTTCTATCAACGTCCACTGAAGAGCAAGAAATCATTGATCGACAATTGTCCCTATGAGGAAAATAGGTATATTGATAAAGAGAGTGGAGAAATCAAACATGCATCCATTAAATGTATAGCCAAGTCTCATCCTCTCTATCAAGAATTTCGCCTTTGGCAATTTATTGTAAACCTACGTATCTACAGGAAGGAAACGGATGTTGACGTAACACAAGAATTACTCCCTACCGAGGCTGATTATGTCACTTTATTTGAGTGGCTGAATGAAAAGAAAGAAATCGATCAAAAAGCCTTTTTTAAATACCCGCCATTCGGCTTTAAGAAAACAACTTCAAACTATCGTTGGAATTATGTGGAAGATAAACCTTATCCCTGTAATGAAACCCATGCACAAATAATAACTCGTTTAGGAAAAGCGCATATCCCAAAAGCTTTTCTTTCTAAGGAAAAGGAAGAGACATTATGGCATATATTATATTCCATAGAAGATAAAAAAGAAATAGAAAAAGCCTTACACTCTTTTGCCAATAAGAATAACCTAAGCGAAGAGTTTATTGAACAATTCAAGAATTTCCCTCCTTTCAAGAAGGAATATGGCTCTTACTCGGCTAAGGCGATAAAGAAATTGCTTCCATTGATGCGAATGGGTAAATATTGGAGTATCGAAAACATAGATAATGGGACAAGAATACGAATTAATAAAATTATAGATGGAGAGTATGACGAGAACATTCGTGAGAGAGTTAGACAAAAAGCTATTAACCTAACTGATATTACCCATTTTCGAGCTTTGCCTTTATGGTTAGCTTGTTATCTAGTTTACGATCGTCACTCCGAAGTCAAGGATATAGTTAAATGGAAGACTCCCAAGGATATAGATCTCTATTTAAAATCGTTTAAACAACATTCGTTACGCAACCCAATCGTGGAGCAAGTGATAACGGAAACCTTGCGTACCGTACGAGATATTTGGCAACAAGTAGGCCATATCGATGAGATACATATTGAATTAGGACGGGAAATGAAAAATCCGGCGGACAAGCGTGCCCGGATGTCACAACAAATGATAAAGAACGAGAATACCAATTTACGCATAAAAGCACTATTGACTGAATTTTTGAATCCGGAATTTGGAATAGAGAATGTACGTCCATATTCCCCCAGCCAGCAGGATTTATTGCGTATTTATGAAGAAGGCGTACTAAATAGTATATTAGAATTACCGGAAGATATAGGAATTATATTAGGAAAATTCAACCAAACAGATACTCTAAAACGTCCAACACGCTCGGAAATACTACGTTACAAACTATGGTTGGAGCAAAAATATCGTTCACCTTATACAGGCGAAATGATACCATTAAGTAAATTATTCACTCCTGCTTATGAAATAGAACATATTATTCCTCAATCACGTTATTTCGATGATTCACTTAGCAACAAGGTGATCTGTGAATCTGAGATAAATAAATTGAAGGATAGGAGCCTCGGCTATGAGTTTATTAAAAACCATCATGGAGAAAAGGTGGAATTAGCTTTTGACAAGCCTGTTGAGGTACTTTCCGTGGAAGCCTATGAAAAACTTGTGCATGAATCTTATTCACATAACAGAAGTAAAATGAAAAAGTTACTCATGGAAGATATTCCAGATCAATTTATAGAACGGCAACTCAACGACAGCCGCTATATTAGTAAAGTAGTAAAATCTCTGCTTTCTAATATAGTGCGTGAAGAAAACGAGCAAGAGGCTATCTCCAAGAATGTCATTCCTTGTACAGGAGGTATTACCGATCGATTAAAAAAGGATTGGGGCATCAACGATGTTTGGAATAAGATTGTACTTCCTCGTTTCATTCGGTTGAATGAACTGACTGAAAGTACCCGTTTCACTTCTATCAATACCAATAATACAATGATCCCCTCCATGCCCTTAGAGTTACAAAAGGGATTCAATAAAAAACGTATTGATCACCGCCATCATGCGATGGATGCCATTATCATTGCATGCGCAAATCGTAACATCGTGAACTATCTCAATAATGTGTCGGCTAGTAAAAACACAAAGATAACACGGCGAGATTTGCAAACCCTATTATGTCACAAGGACAAGACTGATAATAACGGTAATTACAAATGGGTTATTGACAAGCCTTGGGAAACATTCACTCAAGATACATTGACAGCTTTGCAGAAAATAACGGTTAGCTTTAAGCAAAATTTGCGTGTGATCAACAAGACAACAAACCACTATCAGCATTATGAAAATGGAAAGAAGATAGTCTCCAACCAATCAAAAGGGGATAGTTGGGCTATCCGTAAATCAATGCATAAGGAAACGGTCCACGGAGAAGTAAATTTGCGTATGATAAAAACCGTATCACTTAATGAGGCCTTAAAGAAACCACAGGCAATAGTAGAAATGGACTTGAAGAAGAAAATACTCGCTATGCTCGAGTTAGGCTATGACACTAAAAGAATAAAGAACTATTTCGAGGAAAATAAAGATACTTGGCAAGATATTAATCCATCAAAAATCAAAGTCTATTACTTTACAAAAGAGACGAAAGACCGCTATTTTGCGGTGCGGAAGCCTATAGATACTAGTTTCGACAAAAAGAAGATAAAGGAAAGCATTACAGATACAGGTATCCAACAAATTATGCTTCGACATTTGGAAACTAAAGACAATGATCCCACATTGGCATTCTCTCCAGATGGTATTGATGAAATGAACCGTAATATTCTTATATTGAATAAAGGAAAAAAGCATCAGCCCATTTATAAAGTGCGTGTCTACGAAAAAGCTGAAAAGTTTACTGTAGGACAAAAAGGGAATAAGCGAACTAAATTTGTAGAGGCAGCAAAAGGAACCAACCTGTTCTTTGCTATCTATGAAACAGAAGAGATTGATAAGGATACGAAAAAAGTAATCCGTAAAAGAAGTTATAGCACGATTCCCTTAAATGTAGTGATCGAACGCCAAAAGCAGGGACTTTCCTCGGCTCCTGAAGATGAGAATGGTAATCTACCTAAATATATACTCTCTCCTAATGATCTGGTATATGTACCGACACAGGAGGAGATTAATAAGGGGGAAGTCGTAATGCCGATAGATAGGGATCGAATATACAAAATGGTTGACTCAAGTGGCATTACCGCTAATTTCATCCCAGCTTCAACAGCCAATTTGATTTTTGCTTTACCTAAAGCTACTGCAGAAATCTATTGTAATGGTGAAAATTGCATTCAGAATGAATATGGTATTGGTAGTCCTCAATCTAAAAATCAAAAAGCTATAACAGGTGAAATGGTTAAAGAAATATGTTTTCCCATTAAAGTTGATAGATTAGGAAATATAATTCAAGTAGGTTCATGTATACTAACTAATTAGATTTTATCCTATGATTAAGAAAACATTTTATTTTGGTAATCCTGCTTACCTGTCACTTCGTAACCAGCAATTAGTTATTAAGTTACCGGAGATAGTAAAGAATGATACTGTGCCCGAAAGCTTCAAACGACAATCAGAAATTACTAAACCAATTGAAGATATTGCAGTGATAGTTCTTGACAACAAACAAATTACTATTACCCAGGGTGTATTGGAAGCATTACTAGAGAATAATTGCGCAGTTATTACATGTGATGGACGAAGTATGCCAGTAGGCCTCATGCTTCCGCTTTATGGAAACACGACACAAAATGAGCGCTTTCGAGATCAATTAGACGCTTCCTTACCTTTAAAGAAACAACTTTGGCAACAGACTATTCAAGCGAAAATCAACAATCAAGCATCAGTATTATGCTCTTGTAAAAACGAAGAAATAAAATGTATGCGAATATGGGCCAATGATGTACGTAGTGGAGATCCTGACAATTTGGAAGGACGTGCAGCTGCTTATTATTGGAAGTATCTGTTCGGACACATAGAAGGTTTTACAAGAGATCGGGAAGGTATACCTCCTAATAATTTATTAAATTATGGTTATGCAATCCTTCGTGCTATTGTTGCACGTGGACTAGTCACAAGTGGTATGTTACCCACATTGGGTATTCATCACCATAACCGATATAATGCTTATTGTTTAGCTGATGACATCATGGAACCTTATAGACCTTATGTTGATGAGCTTGTATTTGGTTTAATAAGAACAAAGGGTATATCACCCGAAATATTAACAAAAGAATGGAAAGCATCACTTCTTTCTATTCCTACATTAGAAGTTAAGATTGGAGGTAAACGAAGTCCGTTAATGATCGCTGTCGCTCAAACAACAGCCTCTCTTTACAAATGTTTCAGTGGAGAGCAACGAAGAATCGTGTATCCAGAACGGTAATAATCATGGATCGATTTAGCGAATATCGTATTATGTGGGTGTTGGTATTATTTGACTTACCTACGGAAACAAAAAAAGAAAAGAAAGCTTATAGTGATTTCCGTAAGAATCTGCAGCGTGATGGCTTTACCATGTTTCAGTTCTCTATTTATGTGCGACATTGCGCCAGCCAAGAAAATGCAGAAGTACACATAAAACGAGTAAAATCATTTTTACCAGAACACGGGCAAATAGGAATAATGTGCATTACAGACAAACAATTTGGGAATATTGAGTTGTTCTATGGGAAAAAAGTACAACCTCCTAATACACCCGGCCAACAATTAGAGCTTTTCTAGAAATAATAAATCCCGTCATAAAACGGGATTTATTACATTGGAAACTTTTCTTTTTTATTTTCTAACCATTCTATCATCTAGTTGATATACAGCATATAATACAGATTAAGCTGTTTCCAATGGATCAAAGATACTAATTTGAAAGCAAATCACAACTGGCAGTGTCCATACGTTCGCGCCGTGCCAGCTGTTTCCAATGGATCAAAGATACTAATTTGAAAGCAAATCACAACTAAAGTGTGCCGTACCTATCAAACGGTATAGCTGTTTCCAATGGATCAAAGATACTAATTTGAAAGCAAATCACAACAACTCTTCTCTTAACTCTTTCACCTCTTCCGCTGTTTCCAATGGATCAAAGATACTAATTTGAAAGCAAATCACAACGCTGATCAGGGGTATCACCTTGGTAGGAGAGCTGTTTCCAATGGATCAAAGATACTAATTTAAAAACAAATCACAACGCAAGCCAACCGTCACCATTCGCCCCAAGACTGTTTCTTGTGGAGCAAAGATACTATTTTAATAAATACTTAACCTTCTTCAACTGATCCTTTACTCGGTAACACCCTCCGTTATTTTTACAATCAATTGTTAAATCATTTAATAAATTCATATATCGCATATCTATCCATTCTTTTATCAATGGGGCACAAAAGTAAGCGAACTAAGGAAACTTTGCTAAAAAGACTATAACTTTACGGCAGAAAAGATAAAGAGACAACAACAAAGATTGAGAATGGACCTAAAAGAGAGACTATCAAGCCGCTGTCATATAGAGGATATCCATGAGATATTATTTTATGTACAAGGGAACCAAGAACGGAAAGCAGAGCTATACGATCTGATATTCGATCCGGATGATGCCGTTAGTTATCAAGCGTTATGGGTCTGTAGCCATTTCTCGACCAAGGAAAACGAATGGCTATATGATAAACAGGATGAGCTGATAAATGAGGTGCTTAACTGTGAGCACTCCGGAAAGCGACGCATTCTCTTGAACTTGCTTGTACGACAACCCCAGACGAATCCCCCACGGGTAGATTTCCTGAACTTCTGCCTGGACCGGATGCTTTCAGCGAAGGAATTACCCGGTGTGCAAACGCTTTGCATGAAACTGGGATATGAGTTATGCCGTCCCATTCCAGAGCTATTACAGGAATATAAGACACTACTCGATCTGGCGGAACCCGATTTACTACAAATCTCTTTGCGAACCGTACGTAAGAATATCTTAAAAAAAATACGATAAAACATGAGAAAGATTTTCACACTATTCTTCTGTGCCGCCTCCTTGGCCACAGGACTAGCGCAACAAGAATCCTATTTTACCAATCCCGTGATCCACGGTGACGTAGCCGATCCTTCCATTATCCGGATCGACCAGACTTACTATATCACTGGCACCTCCTCGGAATGGGCCCCCTATTATCCGGTTTTCACCTCTACCGATTTGGTGAACTGGCAGCAAACCGGACATGTATTCGACGAGAAGCCGGAATGGACTAAATCCTCATTCTGGGCTCCGGAATGGTATCAGCATAAAGGGAAGGTATATGTCTATTATACGGCCCGGAAGCAATCGGATAACATCTCGTGCATCGGTGTCGCCGTGGCGGATTCACCTACGGGCAAGTTCAAGGATTACGGCCCGGTGGTAGAGTTTGGGAAGGAAGCGATAGACGCATTTATCTTGGAGGACAAAGGCAAACTTTACATCAGTTGGAAGGCTTATGGATTGGATAACCAACCCATAGAGTTATTGGCCTGTAAGTTGACGGACGATGGGCTTCGCCTAGACGGAAAGCCTTTCAGCCTGCTGCGTGACGATGAGCGTCAAGGTATGGAAGGTCAGCATTGGTTCAAGAAAGACGGATATTACTATATCATCTACTCCGTGAGAGGCTGTTGTGGCCCGCAAAGCGATTATGCCGTATCCGTGGCTCGCTCGAAGAAGCTGGAAGGCCCTTACGAGAAATACCAAGGAAACCCGATCTTGCACGGAAGCAAGGAGGTTCTCTCCATCGGTCACGGAACGATTACGACTACACCGGACGGACGCATGTATTACCTATGCCACGCTTACCAACCGGGAAGCGGCTTCTACCAAGGTCGCCAACCTTACCTGCAAGAGGTGAGAATGGGCGAGGATCATTGGCCTCACTTCGTAACCGGGGAATACGCGAGCCGCACGCAACCCATGCCATTTGCCGAGTCCGCACAAGTGCCGGTATTCGATTTCTCGGATGATTTCACCGGTGCTACCTTGCGTCCCGAATGGAGTTGGAACTATCCTTACACGGATGTCAAGACCGAGATCAAGAACGGTAAATTATCTCTATCCGGAACACCGAAACCCGGCGTAAAGACCGGAGCGGCACTTTGTTTACGCCCAACCTCCCCGGATTACACGTTGGAAACAGCGATCGTAAACCGGAATGACAGTTGGAAAGGAATCACGATGTACGGAGACGCAAATAACCTAATCACCTGCGGATGCGTAGGAGACCGTTTGATATTGAAATATATCCTAGAGGGGAAAGAACATCCATTGGCCGATCTTCCTCTTCCCGCCTCGCCTTTATATCTACGGATGAAAGTGACCGACGGTACGCATAGCACGTTCTACTGGAGTAAGGACGGACAAGCATGGAACGAGATCGTCGGCGAAGCTCTCTCCGCGAAAGAGACCCGGTCGTTGATCCAATGGGATCGTATCTCCCGTCCGGGATTGTATCAAGAGGGAGATCCTACGGCATCGGCCATTTACGCTTATTGTCTATTAAAAAATGAATGATGGAATCTAAGTTTCACACGTTTGCCCAGCCGATACAATCGATCCCCTTACCGGAACGATTCACGTATCCTTTTCACTATACACCGCATCCTCTATGCGTAATAGCGGCTGAGGAGACGCAGGCATACCTGAAAGAACGAACCGAATGGCGGGAAGAGTTACAAACCGGAAAAATGTTCGGCGTATTGGTGGTTCGTACTCCCGCCGGAGAGGTCGGCTATCTGGCCGCGTTCTCCGGTAACCTAGCGGGGAAGAATGTACATCCTTTCTTCGTCCCCCCGATCTATGACCTATTACAACCGGATGGTTTCTTCCGGCAAGAGGAGGAGCGGATCAATGAGATCAATGCCCGTATCCGAACCCTGCAAGCCTCTCCAGCTCTCGAAGACGCACGGTCGAGGTTACAAAGCACGATCGAATACTGCGATTTCGTATTACAGGCCGCAAAAGACTTGATGAAAAAGAGGAAAGAGGAGCGCGACCGACTTCGGCAGTTCCCTCTCACGGAAGAAGAGACCGCACTTCTTATTAAAGAGAGCCAACACATGAAAGCCGCTCACAAGCTAACCAAGAAATCATTGCGGTCTATACTGGAGGAGGATCAAGCCAAGGTGGATCGGCTTGAGCAGGAGATCGAGCAACTGAAGCAAGAACGCAAGCGACGGTCGGCGGCCTTGCAACGCAAGTTGTTCGAACAATTCCGAATCCTGAACGCCCGGGGCGAGGTGAAGGACTTATGCGAATTGTTCGCCCCTACCTACCAAGGTGCGCCGCCTGCCGGAGCGGGTGAGTGCGCCGCCCCTAAACTCTTGCAATACGCCTACCAGCATCAGTTGGAACCGATTGCCATGGCTGAGTTCTGGTGGGGCGATTCTCCCAAGACGGAGATTCGGCACCATGGATATTATTATCCGGCTTGCAAAGGAAAATGCGAGCCGATCCTCCATCATATGCTACAGGGATTGCGGGTAGATGAAAATCCGTTATTGGCGGACTCTCACCAGGAGACGAAGCTGGATATCCTTTATGAGGACGACTATTTGTTGGTCATCAATAAACCGGAAGGTATGCTCTCCGTTCCCGGCAAGGGAGATGTGGACTCCGTCTATCAAAGGCTATCGATCCTTTATCCGGAAGCCACCGGCCCAATTATCGTACATCGCTTGGATATGGCGACATCCGGCTTGCTACTCGCCGCCAAGACCAAAGAAGCGCATCAGAACCTGCAAGCCCAATTCAAGAACCGAACCATCCAGAAAAGGTATATCGCCTTATTAGAGGGCGAAGTTCCCCAAGATGAGGGCGAGATCCGTCTCCCGCTATGTCCCGATCCTTTGGACAGACCCCGGCAAATCGTAAGCGAAGAATTCGGGAAACCTGCCTTTACACGCTACCGGGTATTGGAACGGACTTCCGGAAAAACCCTTATCGCCTTTTATCCCCAAACCGGACGTACCCACCAGCTACGGGTACACGCCGCCCATCCCCTAGGTCTTCATTGCCCCATCCTTGGCGACGAGCTTTACGGACGAAAGGCGGAACGGCTCTATCTGCACGCTGAATATCTAGCATTCACGCATCCTATCACTTTCGAGAGGATAGAGATACGTGCCAAGATTCCATTTTCTCAACACTAAAATTGTCTATTATATCCAATAACTAAACAGATACTAAAGATGAGAACTATCAGAAGTAAAATATTAATAGCCATGGGATGGGTAATGCTTATTAACGTCATTGTTTTAGGCTTCTTCGGCATCCCTACTGGTATACTACTGTGCGCCTTGATAGGACTAGCCTATGGAGTCTATAAACAAGATAAGCCTTTCCGTCTATATTCTTCTATCGCCCTGATTGCGACTATCGCCTTTTTCATCGTCTTCTATATACAACTTCAACATATGTAAATAACCGTATCAAATCCCTGTAATCATTATGGAAACAAATTATCAAAAGTTCTTGGCGGGCGAGTATTGCAACCATCTGGATCAAGAAGTCCTGCAAATGATCGTCCAGACGAAAAACCTACTCGCTCGTTTGAACGCAACCAATATAACCGACAGCGCTACAAGAGATGCCCTCTTACGCCAAATGCTAGGAAGCATTGGCAAGTATTCCAGCATTGATATAAATTTCCATTGCGAATGCGGGAAGCACATCTTTATTGGTGACAAGGTCATTATCAATATGAACTGTACGTTTTTAGACGATAATATTATCAAAATAGGAAATAACGTCCTCATCGCCCCCAACGTACAATTATATACGGCTACGCACCCGATAAATGCGAACGAACGCTTCGTGAATGATTGGGACGAACGATCGGGGGATTTATTTTTCAGGACAAAAGCCCTCCCCATCACCATTGAAGACAATGTTTGGATTGGTGGTGGAACGATCGTCTTACCCGGTATCACGATCGGGAGGAACAGCGTGATCGGGGCAGGCAGTGTAGTGACAAAATCCATTCCCACCTATAGCGTGGCCGTCGGTAACCCATGTAGAGTGATCAGAGAATTACCCAAAGAAGACTTATAAGAACTTGCCACCCATTAAAATCACCGGCATTTCCTAGGCGCTCCATGCCATGAGCATCCTAGGCAAAATACCTCTGTCAAGTCAAATCCGGACAGATCCGTAGTGGGATCTTTGGGAACGACCTCCCCATTCTCGTGAACATACACTAAAAGACGTTCCCCTGCCGCATTCTTTACATACATAGAAGGGATATCACACTGCGGACACCGATACTTTCTCATCATCTAATCTTTTCTTTATCTTTTTATAAACATACAAAAACGCAGGTATCAAGAATAAGTCAGCGGCAACCCAAGCCAACGGATCACCGAAGCAAACGCCCAAGAACCCAAAAGCGGGAACCGCATACAAGCTCACCAAGACACGTGCGATCATCTCTGAAACACCCGAGAGCATCGCAAGGTTGCTAAAACCTACCCCTTGTATCGCGTAACGCAAGATACACAGTAGCCCGACAGCCGGGAAGAACCAGCAAGAAATATGCAAAAACTGCTCCGTATAGTCCAGTATCTCGACCTCAGATGGAGCCACAAACAACAAGGCCAGCCAACGAGACCCCAGCATCAAGATCATCCATGTAGCGGCGGCATACGTAAGCATCATCAACGAACTCACCTTAATTCCCTGCAAAATACGCTCCGGCTTTCCCGCCCCATAATTCTGTCCGCAATACGTAGCCATGGCGATACCCAAACTCTCAAAAGCGCAAATGAAGAACATCTTGATACGGGCGGCGGAAGTAAAGGCAGCGACACAGGCCGTGCCCAAGGCGTTATTGGCGCTCTGCAACATGATACTGCCAATAGCGGTAATAGAAAATTGCAATCCCATCGGAACCCCCATCGCCAATAAGGTACGGGCCAGCCCGGCATGAAACCTTCGATCCTCGGAAGAAGTAGCCCGTAAGATCGGAAATTTCCGAAGCATATATAAATAACATAGAATGGCGGAAAGCCCTTGCGAGAAAACCGTAGCGATAGCCGCTCCCATCACGCCCCATCCTAGCACCAAGATGCAGAATAAATCCAAGAAAACATTCAAGACCGTAGAGAACAGCAAGAACCAGAATGGAGTCTTGCTATCTCCCAAAGCCCGCATGATACTTGCCAACAAATTATAGAAGAATGTACAAGGAATACCGATAAAAGTAACAAACAAATAATCATAGGCCCCATCGAAGATATTCCCGGGTGTCTGCATCCCCCGCAAGATATCCCGGCAATAGAAACCGGAGACAGCGGCGATCACCACGGACATCACCGTAGCCAATTGCAACCCCACCGCCACGTAACGGCGCATCGTCGCATAATCCCTCGCCCCGAACTTTTGAGCTACCGGGATGCCAAAACCGGCGCAACATCCGTTACAGAATCCCAGAATCAAGAAAATCACCGAGGTACTGGCTCCTACGGCAGCCAGCGAATTTATACCTAGAAATTTACCTACGATAGCGGCATCGATCAAAGAATAAGTCTGCTGAAGCAGATTCCCTAATAACAATGGCATCGTGAAACTGAATAGAAGAGGGAATACAGCACCCCTCGTCATCTCTTTTGAGTTTGCCATACATCTAAATTAAAAGGATAAACAAAGAGGATAGAAAAACTGATTAGTCATCGCAAAGGTAACAACCCTAAGGTAAAACGCAACTCTCTCCATCATTATTTCAAACCGGAATTCACATAAAATAACAATGCCCATCGTAAGGTCTTCACAATGGGCATCGTAAGGTGCTTAGAATGCCTATTGTAACAGGCTTACAATGGGCATCATGGTTTTCTTATTCCAACGAGAAAGAATACGGACGATCGCTATCTTGTATACCTCGCTGTTTATTAGGGGTATCACTCATTTGGTATTGGATCTTCGCGCCACCTAGCAACTGCTCGTGTGTCAAGAAATTGCGGGTGTAGGTCTTGCCGTTTACTTTCATACCCTTGATGTAACGATTTTCCCGATCGGCCTTGTCCGCTTGGATCAACACCTGCTTTCCGTTATCCAGATGGAGCTTTACGGATTTGAACAAAGGGGTACCTAATACATATTGGTCGGTACCCGGACATACGGTATAGAAGCCTAAGGCAGAGAACACATACCATGCGGAAGTCTGTCCGTTATCCTCATCGCCGCAATAGCCATCCGCCTCAGCGGTATAAAGTTTGTGCATGATCTCGCGCACCCAGTATTGGGCTTTCCAAGGCTCGCCGGAATAGTTGTATAGATACACCATATGCTGGATGGGTTGGTTGCCATGGGCGTATTGTCCCATATTCATTACTTGCATCTCACGCATCTCATGGATCATACCGCGGCTATCCATACCCAAACGACTAGGCATCTTGAAGACGGAATCCATCATGTGGTTGAATTCCTTCTTTCCTCCCATTAAGTCGATAAGACCTTGCGGGTCGTGGAAAACACAGAAACTCCAATGCCAGCTATTACCCTCGCAGAAATCACGGCTCCAGTCCGTACCTTTAAAAGAAGGGTTGAACTCGCCCTTATCAGAGCGTCCGACCATCAACTTATATTTTGGGTCGTACACATTCTTATAGTTGTTAGCCCGTTGCTTGAAGATATCGATCTCGCTTGCCGGCTTGCCTAGTTTCTTGCCCAAGGTATAAATCGTCCAGTCATTATAAGCATATTCCAAGGTACGAGCTACGTTTTGTCCGATACCGATATTATTCGGTACATAACCCAGTTTATTATACTCCTCGTAAGCGACACGACCGGAAGCCGTTCTCGGCAGTTGGCTATTCGCGTCATGCTTCAAAGCTTCCCAAAGCGTCTCGATATCGTATCCTCTCAAGCCTTTGATATAAGCGTCGGCTACCACGGAAGCGGAGTTATTGCCGACCATGCAATCCCGGTGGCCCGGACTTGCCCATTCCGGCAAGAAACCGCTCTCTTTATAAGCGTTCACCAAACCTTCCTGCATCTTTTGGTTCATCTCCGGATACATCAGGTTCAAGAAGGGGAAAAGACAACGGAACGTATCCCAGAAACCGGTATCGGTAAACATATAGCCCGGCAAGACCTCACCGTTATAAGGGCTATAATGCATGACTTGCCCTTTGGCATCGATCTCATAGAAGCTACGAGGGAAAAGCAAGGAACGATACAAGCAAGAATAGAAAGTACGCAAGTTATCGATGTTCGTATCCTCTACCTCGATCTTACCTAATTCCCGGTTCCAGATTTCCTTCCCTTTGGTCACTAGCTGATCGAAACCAGTATCTCCCACCTCACGCAAGTTTAACTCGGCCTGCTCAGTGCTGATGAAAGAAGAAGCCACATTGGCATGCACCACCTCGCCGGCCTTTGTCTCAAAACCGATGATAGCGCCGGCATGGTTTGTCTTCACCTCCGACTCATCCAACTGGATCGCCCCGTTCTTAACCGTAGAGGAGAACGTGAATGGCTTATCGAATTGGATCACGAAATAATTCTTGAAGTTACGGGGAACACCGCCCGTGTTCTTCGTGGAATAACCGATGATCTTACGTTCCGCAGGCAATACCTTTATATAAGAGCCTTTATCGAAAGCGTCGATGACGATATACGCTTTCTTGGTTTCCGGGAATGTAAAGCGGAACTTAGCCGCACGTTCCGTCGGAACCAACTCGGTAGTCACGTCATGATCGGCTAGATAGACCTTATAATAATAAGGTGTAGCCACTTCCCCTTTGTGAGAGAACCAGCTAGCCCGTTTCTCCTCGTCGAAGACCAAGCCTTCGGTAGTAGGCATAATGGAGAACTGCCCGTAATCGTTCATCCACGGGCTCGGTTGATGGGTTTGCTTGAACCCCCGGATCTTATCCGCGTCGTAACGATAGGTCCAGCCGTTGCCCATCTCGCCGGTCTGGGGAGTCCAGAAGTTCATACCCCAAGGCATGGCCGTGGCCGGATAGGTATTTCCGGTAGATAATTCGTACTTGGATTGGGTACCGACTAACGTATTCACGTAGTCTACAGGATTCTCTACGGCGGAAAGCTGCATGCAACAGGCTATCCCTATCGCTAAGAACCCTTGCTTGAAAAAAGATGTTTTCATGTTTGTATAGAATATTAATATTGTCTGTATTGTAGAGACGGGGCGTGCCCCGTCTCATCCCTGCAAAATAGTAATTTAAGATACGATCAGTCTGTGGGAGACGGGGCACGCCCCGTCTCTACAACTTGGTGATTGTGTAGGCGGTAACGTTGGCCGCTTTCCGGACAAGTAGCGAATCCCTCGGAGTCAAATACAAGGCGATGACCGTACTCACTTACCCAACCGATCAGGCGGGATGGATTCCCTACGACCAGCGCATAAGCCGGGATATCCTTCGTAACCACCGCTCCGGCACCGATCATGGCATATTTTCCGATCGAATGGCCGCAAATGATCGTGGCATTAGCGCCGATCGAGGCTCCCTTGCCAATCACCGTCTCCTTATACTGGTCTTTCCGAGAGATAGCGCTACGCGGATTGGTTACATTTGTAAACACGCAACTAGGCCCCAAGAACACATCATCCTCGCAAATCACCCCCGTATAAATAGACACATTGTTCTGCACCTTCACGTTATTCCCTAAGACCACGCCCGGCGATACGACTACATTCTGGCCGATATTACACGCCCTGCCAATCACGCATCCCGTCATGATATGGGAAAAATGCCAGATATGGGTTCCTTCCCCGATCTCACAACCGGCATCGATTACCGCTGTCTCGTGCGCTTGATAACTCATATCAATCCTTTTATTTATAGATTAGGAAAATAGTGGGCTTCTTGCTCAGATCGGGAACTTTACCCGCCCATTCCTTGACCGGGCGAGTATGGATATACTCATCCTCACAGGTTATATTCGAGGCGATACACAGTTTCGTAGACGGACGGCACGTACGGATCAACTCCTCGGCCAGTTTATTATTCCGGTAAGGAGTCTCGATAAACAATTGCGTCTGATGCTCGGAATAGATCCTTCCTTCCAATTTCTTGATCGTGTTCGTTCGCTCGGAAGCATCGATCGGCAGATAACCGTGAAAAGCGAAACTCTGTCCGTTAAAGCCCGATCCCATCACCGACATCAAGATAGACGAAGGCCCTACCAACGGTACCACCGGATAATCCTTCCGTTGGGCGATAGCCACTACGTCAGCACCCGGATCAGCGATCGCCGGACAGCCCGCCTCCGAGATCACGCCTACACTCTCGCCTTTCGCCAAAGGAGCCAGATAACCAGCTACTTGTTCCGGTGAGGTATGTTTATTCAGCTCATAAAATGTCAAGTCATCGATCACAATCCCCGGCTCCACCTTTTTCAAGAAACGGCGTGCCGTACGCACGTTTTCCACGATAAAATGCCGGATAGATAAGATCACGTCACGGTTGTACTCTGGTAAAACACGGCGATGTTCCGTATCGCCCAAGGTAACTGGTATAAGGAAAAGAGATGCTCGCATACTGTTTGTTTTCCGCGAAAGTAGTACTTTTGCCGCAAACTAACAGAATAATCATGGCACTTCCTATTGATTTTATTACCCGTACACGGGCTTTACTTGGCGAGGAGTTCGATCGTTTAGAGGCAGCGTTAAACGCTGATGTTCCCGTAAGTATCCGTATCAACTCGATGAAAGGGACTCCCGCTCCCAAAGCAGGTGCTCCGGTTGCTTGGTGCGAGAGCGGTTTTTATTTGCCGGAACGGTTGTCTTTCACCTTCGATCCTCTATTCCATGCGGGGGCCTATTACGTGCAGGAAGCGTCTTCCATGTTTCTGGAACAAGCGATCAAGGCATACGTAAAAGAGCCGGTACGTTGCTTGGATTTATGCGCCGCCCCGGGTGGCAAGTCCACGCATCTGGCGAGCTTATTGCCGGATGGAAGCCTGTTAGTGAGCAATGAGGTGATCCGCAGCCGGAGTTATGTATTGGCCGAGAATATCGCTAAATGGGGCCGCCCGGACACGATCGTTATCAATAATGACCCGGAGGAGATCGGCGAGGCATTGCCTCATCTGTTCGACGTGATCGTCACCGACGTACCTTGTTCCGGTGAGGGCATGTTCCGGAAAGATACGGATAGCACAGGCGAATGGAGCGTAGATAACGTACGGCTTTGCGCCTCCCGTGGGCGGCGCATCATCCATGATATCTGGAACGCCTTGAAACCCGGAGGTATCTTGATCTACAGTACATGTACCTATAATACGGAAGAGGATGAGGAGAACATACATTATATAATAGAGGAGCTGGGAGCCGAGGCATTGCCTATCCCTACCCAAGAGGAATGGCAGATCACCGGCGCCCTCCGGTTTGAACATCCGGTTTACCGCTTCTTCCCGCATAAGACACGGGGTGAAGGCTTTTTCCTCGCCGCCCTCCGGAAAGCGGAAGGCGAGATCGAGGAGATTCGTGTCAAGTCCAAAGGGAAAAAAGAGCGAGGAAAAGCCGCTCCGTCTATCCCACAGGAGGCCCGTCTGTTCCTTTCGGATGAAACTTCGTTTTCTCTCGAATGGAACGGCAGTTTCCTTCGAGCGTATCCCAAAGCCCATTCGGATCTATTTTCACTCATCAATGCCAAGCCTTTACGGGTACTTTCCGCCGGTATTTGCCTAGGAGAAGCGAAAGGGAAAGACTTTATCCCATCTCAAGAGCTGGCTTTAAGTACTGCCTTAACCCCCAATGCATTTCCATCCGTGGAACTGGAATGGGAAGACGCTATTAAATTCTTAAAGAAAGAGGCGCTCGTCTTACCCTCCGGTACAGATAAGGGATATGTGTTGGTACGCTACCAAGGACTTCCGCTAGGTTTTGTAAAGAACCTTGGCAACCGGGCCAATAACCTGTATCCGCAAGAGTGGCGTATACGGACGGGATATATTCCGGAGGAAATCAAACTATTTTTAGGACGATAAGACCACTATATAGGCACAAAGCCACACGTATATACGTATAAGACCACACTTACGTACGTGTAGGCCGATGCGTATATACGCATGAGGTTACGCCTATATACGTGAGAGAATCAATCCTAATCCACGAATCGCAACGTAAACAAGGCGGCCTCCATCCGGCGGATCAAGTTCGCCTTTTTTGATTCCGGGGCATAGACAAAGCTTTCCGCTACGATAACCCGCCCTTTTTTCTTGTCGAGCAGGGCATGGCTGACGAACGGGCCGCCCATCTTATCTCCTTCCATACGCCAAAGACCACGCAATACGCCGCGGTATTCGCCACGGTAGGTGATCGGCTCGTAAGAAAGCTCGAAGCGCTTCTCTGTCTTCATATAAGAATTCGGGAAAGAGCCCGGTACGTTCCGCCTCACTACAGAATCACGCATAGCGACCAGATAATCTTCGGTAAATGCCTCTTGAGCCGTATAGGGAAAACTATATACCAAGATATCAGTCCGTCCCCTATTTGCGTTATTCGAGCCCCAAAAGAAATCGGTCTCTTCCTTATAGGCCGACATATCTTCCGGCACGAACAGCGAGATACCGAAACGGGACTTCAACTTCTCATTGATCCAACTGCTATGGCTCTTAGAAAGTCCAACTATCCAACGTTCCCTTTCCACTCGATTGAAATGGTTGACCAACCGTCCTTCATTTAATAAAAGGAACTCGGTTAAAGCAGCGGTAGTCGGAGCATACAGAGTCACAACATTCTGACCGCTGGCCCATTCATCGGGACTCTCTCTTGTTCCAGCTTTCGTATACCGGTTAGTATCTACGGATACGATCAAGATATTTCGTACGTATCGTAATAAACCGGAAAAGCCCGATGGCTCCGAATAGGTGACACGCATAGATGCTTCCGCTTGAGGCAAAGCAGGTATCGGCGCTCGCAATTGTTCTTGCAGCAACTCCCCCACCTCACCATTCCATGCGTCTCGATCCATTACAACCACCACCTCGAAAGGCCATCCGGTAGCCCGCCGTAGCGAGGCCACCGGAGAGGACGAAGTCCAATCACAAGCGGAAAGCCCCACCATTAGGCTAAGGCTGATCCATAGTAGTACAATTTGTGTTCTCATAGCATTCCTGATTATTCGTTCTTAAAAACTAAACTACACATCGCAAAAGTACAGGAAGGATCGTAAAGAGGAAAGAAATGGTACCGGACAAAACAAGCGAACATCAAACAACTAATAATCACACATATAAACCACGCAATGGGAGATAAACGGATAATATTGCCGGACAATCACGACAAACAAAATAACTTTAAGCTTTATAATAAACGGACATAGGCATCCAAATCCGTCTTTTCATCCAAGCCTAGACGTTTTTTTAAACGGCCTTTCGATTTGGTTAACGCATCCGGAGTATTATTAAACACGGCTAGTTGCTCCTTTCGGGAGAAATTCCATTTGATCAAGCAACATATTTCCTGCTCATGGCGGGTAATACTGTATTTATTTCTCAGATCGGTTAAGAAGTTATTAAACAGAAGATCGGTCATACCAATAATCTCAGCCCATTCCTCTTTACTTGGATTCACATGGAGAGGATCATCTTTAAGGGCACATAAAAGCTTAGGTACATCCACATCTACTTTTCCGGTAGCATTGTCCAATAAGTTATTATCGCCGGAAAGAACAAGGATCTCTCTCTCCAACTGCTCCATCTTCTGGCGATAGGCTGTCAGCTCCGTCTCGATCCGGTCATAAGCCTCCGAGCGGATGACCAGAGAATCCCGTTCCCGCTCCAAGCGTACGACTTGCTCTTGATAGGAGGCTAATTGTTGTTTATAACGATACATATTCGCTTTATTCTGCCGAATGCGAGAACGGACAGATTCATTTCTCTCCCGGATACGTCCCGTACGTACTCCCAACAAAAAGCTAAATACCACCGCCACGATCAAGGCTAAGCAACCAGCCCCCCAATCAACAAATCCCCAAAACTCCCCCATCCCGGTTACCGTATGGATTTATTTCTCAGATAATCATAGATAGCCAATTGCGAACGCACTTTTACCGGATTATCATCACACTTAAAATTATTACGTAACTCGCCATCCAAATAACAAGCTTTCACGTTGTCACTTAGCTGGATATTCAAGATATCGATTATCTCCCTCTTCAGATCCGGATCAAGGATCGGGAAAGCCGTCTCGATCCGTCGGTTCAAATTCCGACGCATCCAATCCGCCGAGGTAAGGAAAAGATCCTCCTGACCATCATTCAGAAAATACCAAACCCGGGAATGCTCCAAAAACATATCCACGATACGAGTAACCCGGATGTTAGCGCTGTAAGGTTGGTTCGGTACCAGGCAACAAATCCCCCGGACAATCAGATCGATCTCTACCCCCGCCTCACTCGCATGATAGAGTTCCTCGATCATATGTTGGTCATGCAGTCCGTTCATCTTTAATATGATCCGTCCTCTTCGGCCTTCCTGCACATGCTCGATCTCCCGCCGAATCCTACCAATCAATTCCGAGACCATATTGAAACGGGCCACCAACAAATGGCGGAAAGTAGGTTCTTTCATACGCCCTTCCAAAACAGCGAATACTTTATTGATATCCGTAATAATCTCCGTATTCGAAGTCAATAACGCCATATCCGAATAGATCTTGGCCGTCTTCTCATTGAAATTACCGGTACTCAAATAGGCAAAATCACGCCGTTTAAGTCCCTCGGACGTATCCTTCCGAAGAATGACCGCAACCTTCGCATGTACTTTCAAGCCCGGAATACTATAAATGATACGAATACCGGCCTGCTCCATACGCTCTGCCGTACTCATATTATTCTCCTCGTCGAAACGGGCTTTCAATTCCACAAATACCGTCACTTTCTTACCATTCTGGGCAGCGCTGACCAGCGTATTAATCACGGCCGAATTCTCTGCCACTCGATACTGGGTAATCTTGATCTCATCCACCTTCGGATCAAAGGCCGCCTCCATCAAAAAGCGGATCAAATAATCAAACGACTCATAAGGGAAATGCAATAAGATATCCCGCTTCTTCACGGCCTTGAATACCGACCCCATCTCATCAAGGAAAGGCACACGCATAGGCACCGGTGGCTGCTGCTCCAAATGCTTTCCTGCCGGATTCGGCAATTTCATCAAGTCCTGCAAATTATTATATCGTCCACCTAACACCAAGTCCTCCGACGTAATACCAAAGGCATCGCAAACAAAAGCCAGAAAATCACCCGGCATCGCTTGATCATACATAAAACGGCTCAAGGCTCCGATCTTGCGCTTCTTCACCTTCTTACGGATATTCTCCACGATATTCGCCCGGCTCTCATCATCCAAATAAATATCCGCATCCCGGGAAATCTTGATGCTGTAACAGCCATCAATAATATAACCGGGAAAAACATTCTGTAAATTCGCACGGATAATGTCGTCGATAAACATGATATAATATTTCCCGTCATGCTGAGGCAACTCGATAAAACGGGGAACTTTCGCATAAGGAATCTTCATCAACGCATAATGATACTCGGGTACGAAGCCCGGCTCATTCATCCGCTTGCTCCGCTTAATCATACGGATCACAAGGTAAAGCCGACGATCCCGGATGAACGTACGTATATCACCGGCTTGAATCATGACCGGCGACAGGAATGGGAAAACCTCCTCATTAAAGAAATTATGGACAAACTCTTCATGGAAAGGTTCCGGCTTCTCATTCTGGTATAAGTAAACATTCTGGCGATTCAATTCCGGCAATATCTTCTCCGAGAAAATACGGTAATAGTCCCGTTGCTGGCGGTTAACCTCCCGGGTGATAGCCGCCAAGGTCTCTTCCGCCTCAGCTGCGCTCTCCTCCGAATAATTCTTTTTCATGATTACCCCCCGGTGTTCCGCAACCCGGATCTCATAAAATTCTTCCAGATTCGAGGAATAGATAGAAAGGAACTTAATACGCTCATAAATAGGCAGCGTATCATCTTCCGCTTCCAGCAAGACACGGTAGTTAAACGACAACCAGCTTAAGTCCCGTTTAAAATATTGATATGAATTCTCCATAATATTCTTATCTTAGGCGTGTAAATATAGATACTTTCGAGCAATAAAAGAAATTGTTATGATTAAAGTTGGATTGCTTTCAGACACCCATGCGTACTGGGATGATAAGTACGCCGAATATTTTAAAGATTGCGATGAAATCTGGCATGCGGGCGATATAGGCTCCGATCTTTTGGCCGCGAAATTCGAGGCATTGAAACCTTTCAGGGCCGTATACGGAAATATAGACGGACAAGCCATTCGCCTGCAATATCCTAAAGTAGCTCATTTCAAGGTAGAAGACGTGAACGTTATGATGACTCATATCGGAGGTTATCCGGGCCGCTACAATCCCGAGATCCGCAAAGAATTATACGATACACGGCCAAATCTATTCATCTCCGGACATTCGCATATCCTGAAAGTAGTATTCGATCGAAGCTTGAAGTGTCTGCATATGAATCCGGGAGCGGCTGGAAAAAGTGGCTTTCATCAAGTACGTACCTTATTACGTTTCGTTATTGCGGGAAAGGATATCAAAGATTTGGAAGTTATAGAGCTAGGGAATCGGGCATTATAAGATGATTAGTTACCGCAACAGAAACTCTCGGCGAAAAGAATCGTATTTTGCAAATAAGCGAACTCTTTCTCAAAATATTCGCTAAACACCCCGGAGCTCAAGTTCTCCTCGATTTGTTTCGCTGTCCAAAGCTTTCCGCTACGGCGCTTACATTGATTTAATTGCTCTTCCGTACGTAAACAAATAACATAGAGAGATACCAAATGTTTCACCTTCTCGTTCTCAAATGTATAACGGATCAGGAAGCGTGGAGCAATTGATTTATCTTGCGCCAAACTTCCGAGAGTCTCTTTGACCGTGCTATCTATACTATGTCGGAAGAGCACGTAATTATGGAACGGATAATCCATCGTATCCGGAGAGACAAACTCATCCTTACTTCGTCTCACCAGATATAACATACCATTATAAACAACGGCGATACGCACGATCGGATGATAGTATTTCTTCGGTAAAGAGCGGCTGACCGAACGTGCGATACAACCGATCACCTTCCCATTGTCATTCAATACGGGAAGCCACATTTCCTTTTTCAAGCTACCTTGCATCAAGGACAAACGTATTTGCTCATAAACAATGACCAAAACACCGATTACCAATCCCAACTCCCGGTATAAAAAACGTTCGGTACGTATATTCTGCATCGTTTCCGGCAAGATACTATATAACAAGATGATGAAAAGATGCAACGTGTACAGGTTCTGTACCAACTGAGCGAGGAAATAAAATTCGTTCAAGGTAGTACGAAGCAAAGTACGTTTAAAAGAGGGACGTTTCGAATCGCGTATACGTTGTATGACCGTTCTCCTCGTGAACCCCACGATCGCTAACGCCACGACCAGTAATACTTCCGTGATAAGAGGAGAGTATATAAACAACACAGGTTCAAGCTTGAGACAAAGAAATACGGAATATAAGACCAATGTGCCCGCCGATGGCAGAAGCATAAATTGGTATACCTTATCCTTGCTCAACACCTGAAACAAAAAAATACAAACAAAACAGAAAGTAACCCCAATTATAAAAGATAATAAATAAGAAAAATAGTTATCCAAAAACATGAATAACAACAATGGCAATAAACCTATCGCCTGATTATCTAGACCTTTCTTTACTCTGTTCATTCCTTCCCCCCCTTTAGTCCACTTTTATATTAATAACAACAAAGATTGTCAAAAGTTCATGAATCATATATGCTTTTCCGCATGGTACGACGAGCGTACCAGCGGAGCGCTCTCTACTTTCTTAAAACCTTTGCCAACGGCTTGTTGTCTATAATATTCAAAGCATTCAGGAGTCACATATTCAGAGACGGGAATATTCTTGCGAGAGGGCTGTAAATACTGCCCGATTGTTAAAACAGAAACACCCGCCAGCAAAACATCATCCATTAATTCAAGCACCTCATCCTCGGTCTCGCCCAGTCCGACCATGATACCAGTCTTGGCTACCACACCCCGCTCAGCGATTCGTCGTAAAACGGATAAGCTCACGTCATACTTTGCGGCGCTACGCACTTGCGGACTGATACGGCGTACAGTCTCCATATTATGGGAGATAATCTCAGGCGCCGCATCCACGACCTGATCAACCAGATCCAATCGTCCTTGAAAATCCGGGATTAAGACTTCCACAGTCGTTTGAGGATTCACCTCTTTGATCGTACGGATCGTATTTACCCAATGAGAAGCGCCTAAGTCTGGTAAGTCATCACGATCAACGGACGTGATCACCGCATGCTTGAGATTCATTAAACGGATGCTCTCCGCTACATTCGCAGGCTCTTTCGGGTCCAACGGAAGAGGTTTACCCGTTAGCGTATTACAAAAACGACAAGAGCGAGTACAGATCTCACCACCGATCATGAATGTAGCTGTTCCCCGGCTCCAACATTCACCCATATTCGGGCATTTACCACTTGTGCATATTGTGTGAAGGCAATGAGATTCAACAATACTTTTTGTCTTCGTGAATTGCTCATTTCCGCCAAGCCGGATCTTCAACCAATCCGGCTTTCTTAAATGCTGCGCCATGTCTTACAAATTATTGAATAAATAATTAGCCATCTTCGTATACAAATGGTAACGGGTATTACCACCGTATATGCTATGATTCCGATCTTTATAAACATGCATATCGAACTGCTTACCCGCTTGAACCAAAGCCTCGGCATATTCCATTGTTTGCATAAAATGAACATTATCATCGGCGGTTCCATGAACCAGCAATAACTTGCCTTGCAAGTTTTTCACCCGGCGTAACGGGGAGGTAGCCGCATAGCCCTCGAAATTCTCTTGCGGGGTACGCATGAAACGCTCCGTATAAACGGAGTCGTAATATTTCCAGTCCGTCGGAGGAGCCACGGCGATACCCACCTTAAACGTTCCGTTTCCGGTACTCAAGGCCATCAACGTGTTATAACCTCCGAAACTCCAACCCCAGATCGCAATACGATCCTTATCGATATAAGGTAACTTGCCCAACGCTTGCGCAGCCTCCACTTGGTCTCTGGATTCCAGCTCGCCCATTCTCAAATAAGTACATTTACGGAATGCCTCACCACGGGCACCGGTTCCACGACCATCCACACATACCACGATAATACCATTTGAGGCCAGATATTGCTCCCAATCGAAACCGTATTGATCCAATACTTGCTGGGAGTTAGGACCACTATATTGCGTCATCATCACCGGATATTTCTTTGACGGGTCAAAATCAGCGGGTTTTACGATCCAAGCGTTGAACTCATAATCCGAAGCCGTATGTACCTTCATAAATTCCTTCTTAGCAAAAACATATTCCTTCAGCTTACTCTTCAACGCGGCGTTATCTTGCAGAACACGTAGTTCCTTTTTGGTCTTCGTCTCATTCACCGTAATCTTCGCCGGGGTATTCGCATTGGAATAGGTATTCACGAAATAAGCGAAATTGTCACTAAAGACCGCCTTATTCATACCCTCTTCCGTAGAGAGTTTTGTCTTCACGCCTTTAGCGTCGATCTTATAGATAGAACGGCGGATCGGGCTTTCTTCGGCAGACTCGTAATAGAAAGTCTTCGTATTCTCATCCACGCCCAAGAACTTCGTGACATCCCAGTTCCCTTGAGTTACCTGACGTTGCATAACACCTGTCGGGGAATACAAATAAATATGAGAATAGCCATCTTGTTCACTCACATAGGTAAACCCATTGTTCAAGAACTGGATAGAAGTCAACCAATCAGAATCCACGTAGCATTTATTTTCCTCACGCAAGATCAAACGGAACACACCGCTCTTCGGATTTGCATAATACATATTGAATACATTCTGCTGGCGGTTCAATGTCATGATAGCCAACTGATCCGGATTCTGCGTGAAAGTAATGCGGGGAATATAGAAGTCACCTTCTACCGGGACCTTCATCTCCTTCGTGTCTTTGGTGACTACGCTATAAGAATGTACGGAAACCTTTGAATTCTTCTGCCCGGCCTTCGGATATTTATATTCGTAATACCCCGGATAAAGTCCCTCACCATACATCTGCATAGAATATTCGGGCACCTCGGACTCGTCAAAACGGACAAAGGCCAGATACTCGCTATCCGGAGACCACGCCATTAGATTTGTCACCGCAAATTCTTCCTCATACACCCAATCCGTGATGCCATTCAATATCTTATTCAACTCACCGTCCTTGGTGACTTGTACCTCCGTGTCGAAATCAAACTTACGTATCCAAATATTATTATCCCGTACATAAGCGCACATACGACCATCCGGCGAGAAAGTCGGGATCATTTGCTTACCCTTGGCATCGGAAATAGGCTTCACATAATTACGACGCACGTCATAATCATAAACCACCGCCTTAGTAGAGCGACGATAAATAGACTCCGTATCCCTCCAAACCAAGATATGATGCCCGGTACTGCTGATTGTATATCCATCAAAATCCGTAAAGGTACATTCACGAGCTTTACGGGCATTAAACAATGTATCCACAGGATTTCCCGTACGATAGGAATATTTAATGATCATACTCTTATCGGCGTTCATGGCTGTGTAGTGTTCTCCATCCGGCAGGGATCGCATCTCTCCGATAGCCGTCACTTGACGAAATTTCCCATCGGTTATTTCTTTTAAGTCAACATGCTTGCTTCCGGTTTGTGCGGCCACACTTCCGAATACGGCCAACGAAAGCAATAAACTAAAACCTAATCGTTTCATTTATACTCTTTATTTCAGATTGAAACGCGAAGTTAGCATAAAAAAGTGATTCAAATTGCGAGAAATCGTATCTTTGTCTTATGAAAAAAACTAAACGATATTATGAATTTGGGGATTTTCTACGGGATCTATTCAAATTCAAGGTTCAGAAGATTTCCATAAACGCAGGCTTCACCTGCCCGAACCGAGACGGGTCTAAAGGATGGGGCGGTTGCACCTATTGTAATAACCAAACATTCAGTCCAGAATACTGTCATACGGAGAAAAGCGTTACCGAGCAATTAGAGGAAGGCGTACGTTTTTTTTCCCGCAAATATCCGGATATGCGGTATCTGGCCTACTTCCAAGCCTACACAAATACATACGACCGATTAGACTCTCTTATTCGCAAATATGAGGAAGCGCTTGCCTATCCTGGAGTGGAAGGATTGATTGTCGGCACTCGTCCGGACTGTATGCCGGAAGGTTTATTGGATTATTTTGCGGAGCTTTCCCAGCGAAAATTCGTCATGATTGAATATGGATTGGAAAGTACGCTTGATAAGACCTTAGTCCGCATAAACAGAGGGCATACCCATGAAGAATCGGAATCCGCTATCCGTCGTACGGCGGCAAAAGGTATTTACACCGGGGCACACCTGATACTCGGACTACCGGGAGAAAGTAGGGATGAAATATTACACCATGCGGATGTCTTATCACGCCTCCCGATCACGACACTTAAACTGCACCAATTGCAGCTAATCAAGAATACCCGCATGGCGAAAGAGTTCAAGGAAGATCCTTCTGATTTCCATTTATATACGGCTGATGAATATATCGAATTAGTGATTGACTTCATTGAACGACTGAACCCCTCTATCGTAGTAGAGAGGTTCGTATCACAATCCCCCAAAGAGCTACTGATCGCACCGGATTGGGGTTTAAAGAATTTCGAATTTACCGCTAAGGTAAATAAGCGGATCGAGGAAAGAGATACACGGCAAGGACGACTATTTCAAGTCTAAGGCGACATCACCATAAAAGGTAATAGCCTGTTTATTCACGGGTGTCACATTGATTGTCACCGAGCCATTCGGATAGACTTCCACCCGAAACATGTATACATCCTCTTTGGTCTTTACACGGAACTTGATTTCGGAACTACCTTTCTTTTCAGAGGTTTGCTCCTTCTCTGTCGCCACTTCTTTAAACGTCAAGCCCTCTCCACCACCATAAGGAGCAGAGTAAGCACGTCCAAAGTAAGGAAGATAAGACAGGATCGAGTCACCATGTATTTCCAATGAGTAGGGGGAAGTAAGATTGACGGATCTCCCGGCCATCGGTACGGCACGATCCACATCGATCTTAATACGACCGCTATCCACGATCTCCCTCACTACTTTCTCTTTTTGCTCCTTCCGCTCTTGCTTACTTTGAGCAAAAAGGGATTGCCCTGCACAAAAAAGGACAATCCCTAAAAATCCAACTAACCTTGTTAATCTCATAACCTTAATAAACTAAACACACTATTAATCACTCTATATAGTAAAGACAATCCTTCGGGTGAATAGTTTAATCTAAAAAGGTCAAATTAAGGCTGTTTATATTTCATTATTATATTAACGCAAATTATCCAAGATATAATCCTGTACGGTAAAATCTTTCCGTACGATCGTATCACCGGGAACACGTTCGTCTGTCGTGATCGCTAAATTCTCATCGCCTAAGACTTGACGGCTCAAGAAGCTCATGATATCGTATTGGTTCCGGGACATAGGAAGCCCAGAGATCTCATGCCCCGCATTCTCTACCTTATAAAAATAATAGGAAGCTTGAAGATTTTCCAGACTTTTCGCTACAGCGGATGATCCCCATAAACCGCCGAGGTTCTCCATAGCGGCTTGTTCAAAAGGAACGGTTTTATCCGCATCGCCATGGAATAGCATAATCGGACAAGGCATCTTTTCCCAATGTGGAGGAAGCACACCAGAGACCGCACCGGCATATGAGATCACACCGGCATAGTTGAAACCTGTCGGTAGCCTTTTCGCCAACTCATGTCCGTTACATAAATCATACTCTGCCTGCAATACCGTAATCGCCCCGGCACTTGAACCGCTCGCTACGATCTGCTCCACATCGATGTTCCAATCCGAGCTTTGGTTAATCACGAAACCGGTAGCATCATAAAAATCCTCTACCGCCGTATCGATCGCATGCTGCAAGGCTGCGATAAAGTCCATCGGAGAAGAGACTTTAGAAGGATCCAGATTCTTCAAGGTGGTACGATAATCCGTAGAAACGACCACAAATCCGTTTCGGGCGAGGAACTCGAAATAGGGAATATATCCTTTATCCGCCTTATCTCCCCCTTTAAACCCACCGCCAAAAGCAAAAATCATCACAGGCTTTTTTGAGGCGGGCGATATAGAAGGCAACTCATACTTGTCCAAGGACAATGTATCTGTCCCTTTTATAGAGAATACGAAATTCTCTTTTTGAACATCCACATTCGCCACAGGTTTAGGCTGCGTACAGGCGAACGAACAGACGATCCATAAAGCAAATAGCGAATACACCCAATTTCTGTTCATCTTATTTTCGTATTAGAGGTTATTTTGTTCCTTCCTTCAAACCATCCAAGAACTTATCCACTTTTTTGGCAGCGTCTTTCACGCCCGCTTTCATTTTCAATCCAGCGTATGTCGCTTGCAATTTAATGATCTCCGCTTTCTCATCAGCGTTTAACTCTTCCTCGAACTTGGCGTAAAGATCCGTGGATAGATCCGAGAATTTCAGATCCGCCTTCTTCCAGTCCTTATCGGTATAATCAGCGGCCTCCATTTCCACCTTATCTACAAAATCACTAAACTCCTTCACATATGAATCCTTTGATTGGCAGGCGCTCAAAGCGAACATAACCAATAACATGAATAGTACTTTCTTCATCTTTTAATTAAAAATTAATTTGTTATACAACACAAATATATGCAAAAAGGTTAAACCCTTGTATATGTCGTATAACTTTACGTAATTTGCTATCCTATTTTCTTAATCAGATTAATAAATTTATGGAGAAAAAACATCAGTACCGAGGATTAACCAAACAAGAAGTAGAAGAGAGCAGGCGCCTTCACGGCGAGAATGTACTTACCCCGCCCAAGAAAGCTTCGTTATGGAGCCAATTCTTGGAGAAATTCGAAGATCCTATTATTCGTATATTATTAGTGGCATGGCTCTTGTCCATGATAATCGCTGGCGTACATTGCTGGGGACCTGAGGCGAAAGGTTTTACGGCCTTCTTGGAGCCGATCGGCATTTTCTTCGCAATCATGCTTGCCAGTTGCGTGGGCTTTTTCTTCGAGGTGAAAGCGAACAAGGCATTCGATATCTTGAATACAGTCAATGATGATATTTTAGTGAAGGTAATCCGTGACGGGAATATCTGCCAAATACCGAAAAAAGAGGTCGTCGTAGGCGATATCGTTGTTTTGGAGACAGGTGAGGAAATTCCCGCAGATGGACATTTGCTTGAAGCCATCTCCCTACAGATCAACGAATCCACACTAACCGGTGAACCGATTATCAGCAAGACTACAAACGAGGCGGATTTCGATACGGAAGCGACTTATCCGTCCAATGTAGTCATGCGAGGAACGACGGTCGTGGACGGACATGGCGTAATGCAAGTAGAAAAGGTGGGTGACGCTACCGGATACGGTAAGGTCTACGAAGGCTCGCAAATCGAGAGCGATGTAGAGACTCCTTTACAAATACAGTTGAAAGGCTTGGCTAGCGTGATCAGTAAAGCCGGATATACGATCGCCGGGGTGACGTTCATCGCCTTGACCGTAAAATTCCTTTTATCGGATAGTTTCCCCGGGATGCCGGCGATGGACATCATCGCCCATATCCTCAACTACTTTATGGTAGCGGTTACGTTGATCGTGGTATCCGTTCCGGAAGGATTACCGATGAGTGTCACGTTAAGTTTGGCCCTCAGCATGAACCGTATGTTGAAGACGAATAATCTTGTCCGCAAAATGCACGCCTGTGAGACCATGGGAGCGACTACCGTAATTTGTACGGACAAGACCGGAACGTTGACGCAGAACCAAATGCAAGTCTACCAAACGAATTTCTACAACCTGAAAGACCAAAAGCTTGGGGAGGATGAGTTAAGTAACCTGATCAAAGAAGGTATCTCCACGAACTCCACGGCATTCCTCGATTTCTCGGAAGAAAAGGTAAAAACCCTTGGAAACCCGACGGAGGCCGCCCTTTTACTCTGGTTGAACGGACAACACCAAAATTATCTGGAATTAAGAGAGAACGCTACGATCCTAGATCAATTGACCTTCTCTACGGAACGGAAATATATGGCTACAATCGTACAATCACCGTTACTCGGCAAGAAGGTACTTTACGTGAAAGGTGCTCCCGAAATCGTACTGGCCAACAGTAACCGGGTGGCGATAGACGGAACTTACAAACCGGTGGCGGAATGTAAAGCCGGCATCGAAAAACAATTATTGGATTACCAGAACCAAGCGATGCGTACGCTTGGCTTCGCTTACCAGATAATTGAGGATGGAATGGATGAGACCTTCTTCGTTGAGGGTCGTTTACATGATACGGATTTAACGTACCTAGGTATCGTCGCTATCTCCGATCCGGTACGTGCGGATGTGCCCCCCGCTGTTCAAAGTTGCTTGGACGCAGGTATCGACGTGAAGATCGTCACCGGAGATACACCGGGTACGGCTAAAGAAATCGGACGACAGATCGGTACGTGGAAAGCGAATGATACCGACCGGAACATTATCACGGGTCCCGCATTCGAGGCGCTTAGCGACCAAGAGGCCTTGGATCGTGTCTTAGACTTGAAGATCATGTGCCGTGCCCGTCCTACGGACAAACAGCGTTTGGTACAATTATTACAGCAGAAAGGCGCCGTGGTAGCGGTTACCGGCGACGGGACAAACGATGCCCCCGCCTTGAAAGCGGCACAAGTAGGCCTCTCCATGGGTGACGGTACTTCAGTTGCCAAGGAAGCCAGCGACATTACGATTATCGACAACTCGTTCAGTAGCATTACCCGTGCGGTGATGTGGGGACGTTCCTTGTACCGGAATATCCAGAAATTCTTGTTATTCCAATTGACCATCAATGTAGCCGCTTGTTTGATCGTGCTATTGGGTTCTTTATTAGGTACGGAATCTCCTTTGACTATCACGCAGATGTTATGGGTAAACTTGATCATGGATACATTCGCTGCCGGGGCGTTGGCCTCTCTCCCACCGAATGAGCGAGTGATGAAAGATAAACCTCGCCGGAGCGGTAAGGATGGAGATTTCATTATCACCCGCCCGATGGCCTATAATATTTTCGGCGTCGGATTCGCTTTTGTCGTAATCTTGATGGGCTTGTTGTTCTATTTCCATGCGCAAGACGGTTTAACGCCGCACGATTTATCGTGGTTCTTCAGCTTCTTCGTGATGCTACAGTTCTGGAATATGTTTAACGCAAAGGCATTTATGGAAGGACGTTCCGCTTTTGCCAATTTAAAGGATAGTAAAAGCTTCTTGCTGGTCGCTTTACTGATTTTGATTGGTCAATACTTAATCGTCACTTTTGGAGGCGAGATGTTCAGCGTAATACCTTTGCCCTTGGAAGATTGGGCGATCATTATCGGATCTTCCTCTCTGGTTTTATGGATCGGTGAGTTATTCCGGTTATTCAAAAGATAAATATATATTGTCCAACTTATAGGGACGGGGCGTGCCCCGTCCCTACAACCGGAAATAGTGTACCCGTATGATATATTAAAACCAACCTAGCTATAAATAGCTATTTCCTTATCCCGCTTCGTGTCTTAACTTCACACCTCAAATTATTTAAATCATGAAACATCTATTAGAATTAGCGAAAAGAAACCAAGATAGAGCTTGGGAAGTGATCCGGCAAACCGACATTATAAATATATGGAAATCCGTCGGGGCGGAAATAAACCTAGTAGGCTCCTTGAATATGGGACTACTCATGAAACATAAGGATATCGACTTTCATATTTACACTTCTCCTTTCCGTATATCCGACAGCTTCCTAGCGATGGCCCGACTAGCGGAGAACCCGCTCATTAAACGGATCGAATACGGAAATTCGCTCGATACGGAAGAACAATGCGTAGAGTGGCACGCATGGTTCCAAGACCCGGATAACGAACTCTGGCAAATTGATATGATCCATATCGTAAAAGGTTCCCGTTATGACGGTTATTTCGAGAAAATGGCCGAACGTATAACCGCCGTACTGACTGACGAGACCCGGCAGGCCATCTTAAAACTGAAATATGAGACACCGGATACAGCGAAAATCATGGGCGTGGAATATTACCAAGCAGTCATTCAAGACGGCGTGCGTACGTATGCGGAATTAGAGGACTGGAAAAAACAACATCCAGTCACAGGCGTTATCGAATGGATTCCATAAGAACTTTATTGACCAAACCGTGAAGAATCGATCTCTTTCTTATTCTTCCGGTTCATCTTGCCCAATGTATACTTTAAGGTGAGCGATACAGAACGAGTATCCGAATAGATCGTCATATCACTCTTCTGGCTGGGATAATCAATATGCGTTTTCGCACGTAAGCCCTTTAATAAGTCCTCACCTCGTAGCATTACGCTTAATTTTTTCGGTATCGGGTTCCAGACAAGCCCTGCCGATACATTATAAATACCATCCACATCATAGATACCTTGTATCGAAGGCGCACTATAGCGAGCGTTAACTTCTAACGATAAGTTCTTTTTCCTTGATAAAGTAAACGTATTGAACAACATCAACTGCCCGAACAACTTTTTCCGATCAAACGAAATATCGATAAACACTCCCTCATCTTGAATCAAGAAGCCCGATGCCACGAACCGTGAGCTAACCACCCCACCGATCCGAAACGGGATAACTGCCATCGCCCCGAAAGTATTATGCTTATCGAAATTAACCGATTGGTAATAGGCTCTCAACGCTTTCGTATCTTGATAATACAATTGGCGAATATAATTCACATGATGATTGGCGAATAGTCCAAAAACATATTTCTTTTTCAAGATATAATTAGCCCTAGCCATATAAATACGTTCCGGTTCCAAATAAGGATTTCCCCGTACCTGACTATACACATTCAAATAAGAAACATTCGAGCTCATGACCCAATACGCCGGATACTTCTTATCGCTGGAGAAATTGACTTGAAGCATATTCGATGGATCGATCGTATAACTCAAGTTCAATTGTGGATAGAGATTTACCCCAGACCATAAGGTCCATTTCCGGCCCGCCGAATCAATCACCGCCTTATTATACTCCGCCGAAAGAGAAGCGCTCAACACCAGTTTCTTGCCAAAACGCTTAGAGAAACCGGCATACAATCCCGCCGTATACTCTTTTTCTTTTTGGGCAAACGTAGCTGACAGATCCTCCTGTTTATCTTGGTAGGTAAAGGAGCTATTATCCGTAAAGGATAACTGCACATTCGTGCCTACGTTAATTTTCCATCCTTTTCCTAATACCCGTTCGTAGTTAACGAATACATTCGCCAAATGGATATTTTGCCGGGAGGTAGCCTCCACCTCTTGTTTCGTATCGGGATAATCCGAGATCATATATTGATCCCTGCGATCCTTATAATAGGTATAATCCACCCCTGCGTTCAAGTTCTTGGAATGTGCATAATTCAACCGTACATTTTGAAGATTCTTCGGGCCCGATAACTTATTATTACTTTCCGCATTCTCAATACCCACAAATAGAGTGTTCGAATATCGTTTGGAATTAGAATCCGTTATCTTGGCATAATAAGAAATATCCACCTCACGCCCCTTATCCATAAACCAACTGGCACTTGCCCCAATCGTATGGTTCATGGAACGACCTACCGCCGTATTTTCTTGCAGGATCTCATAAGGACGATCCTTCACGATAGGATAGGCGTTCATATCCTCGGTTGAACGGGAATGGTTATAATTAGCGGAATAAGATAGATCCAGACTATATTTCTTTTTGGAGTAAGATAAATTCACTAACCCGGTTGGCGAGAAGTAGAAAGCTTGCTTTCCGGTCAAAGAGATATCGGCACTTAAATCCTCATTCACTTTCTTCTCCATAATGATATTTATACTACCTCCTTTTACGCCATATTTTGGAGGAGAGCTATACAAAAGCTCTATACTCTTTACTTTGCTGGCCGAGTTAGATTTCAGAAGCTCTACAATCTGGGACAATGACATTGAGCTTTTACGTCCGTTAATAATAATGTTCGTAGTAGGGACGCCGATGATACTAACGTTGTCCCCTTCTTTCACCAATCCGGGAATCTCTCCTAAAATATCAAATGCAGTATTCACCGGTTTGGCCATGATCAAGTTAGGCACGTCGAAAGATAAGGCATCGTCCGTAACCGTAACCAAAGGACGCTCGGAAGTAACGTAGACATCCGGCAATTTTACCGTAATACTATCTTTCACCAAGATAACAGAATCCTTAGTCTGTGCATTTACAGCGACAAGAATATTCAGAAGCAACAAGAAAGGAACAATGGCAGTCTTCATAATATCAAGATTATGTTTATAATCCGCCAAATTAAAAAGAAAAAAGGAGATAATCAACGAAACTATCGAATATTTACGAACAAATCGTACACATATTCAAAATAAAGAAATTACACCACACCTATTTATACTATTAACCCGTTGGCTGAATTAAGCAACCGTGCCAAATCTTATAAAGATAAAAGTCAGATCAAACCGAATAAAAAGTTCTCCCAGTACTATATAAAACCTCCCGCAACCCGATATCTTCTTTATTCGCCGCCGCTGAATGTTCGTTCGGCGGCGACGAATATACATTCAGCGGCGGCGAACGAACATTCAGCGGAGACGGATATAGAAGATAGGCTTATCCATCAAGGTATTATTCATTCTACCTTATCCAAGGTAAAAGTAAAGATTAAAGTAGAACCTCCGGGGATACCGCTATAATCTCCATATCCATAACCTAGCGAAGCCGGGATAATCGCCTCCACGGTCTCATCCAGATGGATATTCAATAAGACACCGCTTAAGCCCGGGATAATGCCGTTCATAGAAAAACTTGATCTATCCAGTTTCTTTTGAAAGACTTTCCCGTCAATATATTTTCCTTCCAGATCAAGCAAATAAACCACTGAGGTTGCGGAAGGTGTCGTTGTCCACTCATTTTCTTTCTGAATGATCCGATATAAGGCAGTATCACCTCCTATAACAACTTGCTTATATTTCAATTCACCGTTCTCGTCTTTCTCCGCTTTCTTCTCCCAGATGTATTCCTTGTTTTTGTTGATATAAGCCAATTGCTCTTCCGAGAATTGAAGCTCATCATCATCCCCACAAGAAGTAAATCCCATCATCATGATCACTACAAGTGACCATACATACATTGAAAGTGCTTTCATTCCGATTTCTATATAAAATTAAACTATGATTATTCTTGATTTCCGAGGCGCGAATATACAAATCCATTTTGTTATATCAACTAACTTTCCGTTCTTTGCATAAATATAGTAGTAACCAACTAATACAACATGAAACTAAACAAATTAATAGCGATCGCCACGATCAGCCTTCTGTCGGGAGGTATAAGCATGGCACAAAAAGCGTTGAATCTTGAGGATATAGTTGCCGGTAACATCATACAAACAAAAGGCATCGGAAGCATGACTTGGCTAAAAGACGGTGAACGTTATAGCCGCTTGGAAAATAATAAGCAAACCGGAGGCACGGATATCGTCGCCTATCGAGCGAAAGATAACTCCCGTGAAGTCATTATCCCCTCATCCCTATTGACGGACAAATCTACCGGAAGGCCTATCCCCGTACGTAGCGTCTCTTGGAGTGCGGATAATGAGAAAGTCTTGATTTATAACAATACCCGACGGGTATGGCGTTATGATACACGGGGTGACTATTGGGTATTAAACCTAAAGGACGGCGCTTTACGTCAATTGGGAAAAGGAATGCCGGAATCCTCCATGATGTTCGCTAAATTCTCTCCGGATGGCACACGTGTGGCCTATGTTTCCAACAATAATATATATGTAGAAGATATAGACTCCGGGAAAATCACGCAGCTAACAAAAGACGGAAGCGATACGATTGTCAACGGAACCTTCGATTGGGTATATGAGGAGGAGTTCAGTTGCCGGGATGGTTTCCGCTGGAGCCCGGACGGAAAGCATATCGCCTATTGGCAAAGCGATACGAAAGGAACGGGAGTGTTCGACATTATTAATAATGTAGACTCCATCTACGCAAAGGTAATCCATTTCCCATACCCCAAGGCAGGAACCACCAATTCAGCCGTAAAAGTAGGCTACGTTTCCTCTACCGGCGGGAACACCACTTGGATCGCCATACCCGGAGATCCCCGGAACAACTACCTGCCCCGTATGGAATTCATCCCCGAAAGCGACGAGTTGTTCATACAGCAACTAAACCGCCCGCAGAATACAAATAAGGTATGGATCGCCAAGATATCCGATAACTCGCTGAATAATATCTTCACCGATACGGATGCCGCATGGCTAGACACGAATGATAACATACAATGGTTAAAGGACAACCGCTATTTCACATGGGAAAGCGAGCGTAGTGGCTGGCGGCATTTATACCGGATAAGCCGTGACGGAAAAGAGATACAACCCATCACCAAAGGTGATTTTGATTATATCTCGCCGGTCGGGACCGATCTACAAAAGGGCTGGGTCTATTTCATTGCCTCCCCGGACAATTTCACCCAACGCTACTTGTACCGGGCTAAAGCATTCGGCAATGGAGAAGTGGAGCGTGTAAGCCCCATGGAACAATCCGGACAGCACCGCTACAACATGTCACCCACCGGCAAATGGGCCATACATACGTATAGTAACGCCTCTACCCCATCTGTTATCGACATGGTTTCTTTTCCGAAACATCAATCCGTACGCATGCTTGAGGATAATGCTCAAGCCAAGGACCAATACGCTGCCTTAGGATTAAACCCGAAAGAATTTATCAAGGTCAAGTCCGGCAATCTAACCTTGGACGCATGGATGATAAAACCTGTCGATTTCGACGCATCCAAGAAATACCCGGTTATCATAGAGGTATACGGCGAGCCGGCGAGCGCCACCGTACAAGATGTATGGGGTAACGGAGATTTATGGCAACAATATATGGCGAACCAAGGCTATATCGTGGTGAGTATAGAGAACCGGGGCGCGAATACTCCTCGTGGGCGTGAATGGCGTAAATGTATTTACGGGGAAGTGGGCACTTTCTCCTCCGAGGATCAAAGCAGAGGTATTTTAGATATGGCCCGTCAATATCCGTTTATCGATGCCAGCCGGATCGGCATTACCGGATGGAGCGGCGGCGGCAGTCAAACCTTGAACTGCATGTTCCGTTATCCGAAAGTATTCCATACCGGTATAGCGATCGCTTTTGTCGCTGACCAGCGCCTATACGACACGATCTACCAAGAACGTTACATGAATACTCCGCAGAACAATCCGGAAGGCTACCGCAAAGGTTCCCCGATTACCTATGCCGAGGGACTGGAAGGTAATCTGCTGCTTATCCACGGTACGGGAGATGACAACGTGCATTACCAGAATTGCGAGATGCTGGTGAACAAGTTGATCAAGAACGGAAAGATGTTTACGCAAATCAGTTACCCGATGCGTAGCCATAGCATCAACGAAAGGGAAGGAACGACTCTTCACCTACGTAAGACAATGGCTAAATACTGGCTGGAGCATCTTCCGGCCGGTGGTAAATAGTTAATCCACGATTCGATGAAACAATTTTTATTGCGATTAGTGATCTTGGCAGGAATCAGTTTCCTGCCAACGGTATCCAACGCCCAATTAAGGGAAAAGGCCGAAGAACTATTGTCTACGACATTAGGCAATGAGCCGAAGGAGCCAGTTACCTCGACCGATACGTTTTCGCTCGACGAGCAGCACCGGAAGGATTCCATCAAAATGCAGGAGCTAGCCCTCCAGCTGCAAGAGATGAAACTAAACGAGATTTTGCTCAAAGACGAGCTGGAAAGCACGAAGAACAGCAATGCTACCGCCGACTCCCTAAAAATGGCCGAGCAACGAAACCGTATCGATTCCCTTCGGGCACTGACTCCCGGCGTACCTGTAGTCGTGGAGGGGGATACCTTATTTCACCTATACGCCAAGCGCGGAGGCCGCACCCCGGTTGACCGGGCTGAGGACATCCTCAATATCATGGTAAAGATCGGGACCTCGCATTCCTTGAAGAAGGATTCCATCTATATCTATGACAGCGAATACGTAACGGATATCATGTACGGAGATAAGGTTATCCTAAGTATCACCGACCAAGATGCCCTATGGCAAAATCTCAGTCGTATAGCCCTCGCAGAACAATATCAACCGATTATCCAAAACAAGATACAAGAGTTAAGGGAGCAACATAGTATCTTGCAGATAGCGAAACGGGTATTATTGTTCATCCTCGTAATTATCATCCAATATTTCCTGTTTAAGCTGACCAACTATCTGTTTAAGAAACTACGCAGGAAAATTATCTGGTTAAAGCAGAACCGACTCAGATCTATTACCATCCGGGATTATGAATTTCTCAACACACATCGCCAAGGACGTGTATTGGTGTTTTTCACCAACGTAATACGATGGATCGTGTTACTAATCCAGTTAACCATCAGTGTACCGATCCTTTTCGCTATCTTCCCGCAAACAGAAGATCTAGCCTTGAAGATATTCTCCTATTTGTTGGAGCCGGTAAAGATGATCTTTAAATCGGTAGCCTCCTATATTCCGAACTTGTTTATCATCTTGGTGATCTATTACTGTATCAAATACATCGTAAAAGGAATCCAATACATAGCCAACGAGATAGAGAGCGAGAACCTGAAAATATCAGGTTTTTACCCGGATTGGGCGCAACCGACGTTTAATATCATCCGTTTCCTGCTATACGCCTTTATGATCGCCATGATCTATCCTTATCTGCCGGGATCGGACTCGGGGGTATTTCAAGGCATATCCGTATTTGTCGGTTTGATCATATCGTTGGGTTCCAGTACGGTGATCGGAAATATCATCGCCGGGCTGGTCATTACTTATATGAGGCCCTTTAAATTGGGTGACCGTATCCAACTAAACGAGACGACTGGCAACGTTATCGAGAAGACTCCGTTTGTCACCCGTTTACGTACCCCTAAGAATGAGGTAGTGACCATCCCGAACTCCTTTATCATGTCCTCCCATACAACAAATTATAGCGTATCCGCACGGCAATACGGATTAATCATCCACAGCACGGTTACGATCGGCTACGACGTACCTTGGCGGCAAGTTCATCAATTATTGATCAATGCCGCCCGCCAAACCACCGGGGTATTGCCAGAGCCGAAGCCTTTCGTATTGGAGACCGAACTAAGCGATTACTATCCCTGTTATCAAATCAACGCTTATATAAAGGACGCCGATAAACTCGGGGATATCTATTCCGACCTGCATCAAAACATACAGGACGTATTCAATGAGGCTGGCGTAGAGATCATGTCACCGCACTATTTCGCCGGACGAGACGGAAGCGCTTCCACGATCCCGGCCTCTCCCTATCTGGATGACAGGGTAGAGCCTTCAAAGAAATAAATATTTCACGGTAAATAGTTAAAAATGATCCCTCACGAAACAAATCGTGGGGGATTTTATGTTATATGTCCAAACGTCACTAATAAAATAAATAATGGTAATGAAAAAGTATTTTATCGCAGTAGCGGCTATGGCATTTTTGGCCGCATGTAGCGGGAAACAAGCCCAAAAGGATGTACCCGTAGAAGTAGAGGAAGAAGAATTCGCCATAATGTCGGCGGCTCCGGACGCTCCGTCTCTGCCACTGATCCATTCTGTTAAGGCGACTCAACCGGCAAAACCCGTAAATATGAGAGATTCCTTGAAGGCTGATCCTAAAAAGGGACCGGTTATCCAAAAAAAGTATAAGGGAACCCTGACTTCTCCGGATAGCGTGAATGTAGATTATGACTTAACCTTGTATTATCAACAAGATAACGCAGACGAGGAAGGCGTATTCGAGTTGGATGCTCTTTATACCGTACCGGAAGCAGTAGCCTCAAGTACCGGAGCGGCGAAGAAAGCTCCTCAGAAAGCCATTACAACCGGTAAACAAAAAGTAAAGCACGGAACTCCCGATGACGCTAGCGCGGTAATCTACGAGTTGATTCCCAATGATGGCGAACCCGTCATCTATTTCCTAGTAGAAGGGGATAACTTGACCTTGATGAACGACGCGTTGCAAAAAGCGGCGGCAGATCTTAACTACACACTAAAACTTGTTCAGTAATATAGGCAGCACATCTTTGTATATATAGATCACCCCGATAGTCTTACCGGATCGCCGGAAGCTATCGGGGTTTAGTTTCTATTTAAACCATCCTTAACAGATCGATTATCTGATACCTAACTTGGCTTTGATCGCTTTAGGCAGGGCATCTTTATGAACCACGATATTCATGGTCTTATAACGGACAAACGCCTTGGAAGCATACCAAATACCGTTATACTTGCTGTTGGTTCCCCAAGAGTTCTTTACCATATAATACTCGTTCCCCTCTTGATCCTTGGCAATACCGTAGATCTGCATACCATGGTCGTCTGTCGTCTCGTAATTATCGTAAGCCAACTGACGCTCTGCTTGGGTACACCATTTCTGAGGTTGCGGTTTTGTGTTCAGCTTCTTTTCCTCCGGTTTCAATTTCAACCAATGAGCCATATCGGAACCGCTCAACTCCTGTACCTTCTCATCATCAGGCATAACGGCCACTCCGTCACGAGTAAAACCAGATTCGCTCACATCGGAACCCCAAGCGATCGTATAACCCGTATTAATCGCATTATCAAAGACCTCCATAAACTCATCCAGCGGCAAGTTATACGACATACCGTGACGCCAGTTATCCTGAATCTCTAGCGGGAACTGGGTATAGAACGGATGATGCGTATAAGAAGTCAATGAGACATAATCCGAAGCCTTCAAACCTGTAGACTCGAAGAAAGATTTCGGTGTATATTCCTTCCCTTTATACGTGAATTTCTCAGGAGGAACCCCCAAGTAGATCTGATGTACCGCAGCGACCGCCTTCTTCCATAACATGGCGTTATTCTCATCAGACTGCAATTTGCGTAACTTTCCCTTGGCGATAGCGGCCACCATAGCGTCGGTCAAGGCGGAAAGCTCGGTATGGTTACTCAACGTATCGGCATACATCACGCCCGGGCGCATCTCCTCTTCCGGAACCAAGCCGAATGTTTCCATTCCATAAAGCGCATCATAGAAAGATCCACCTTGCGAGAACGAAACATCCCCATGCGTACGCACAGCAGCGTCGGCACGATCCAGATAGGTGTTATATACCGTAAACATCTCGGATAAGTCATACTCGCCCTTTCCCATACGAAGCAACTCCGACTCCAAGAAAGAGTACGAGGAGTAGCACCAGCACGTACCCGCACGATTTTGGTTCTTAACAGATGTAATGGGGTTCTCTTTCACGGTCGTGAACACGAATCCCTCCTCACTCTCCTTCTTCTCCGTGTCTTGCGCTTGGATCGTAGCGGACATAGTCAGAGCGAATAGCATGCTTGAAACTAGAATTGTCTTTTTCATGTAATTTTATATATTTATATTAGTATTAAGTCCGTATCGACCGCAAATGTAAGTTTTTTATCCGTAGCTAACTCTACAAAGTCGTACGTATTTGAGATATTTTATCTAAGTTTGCCTCCTCAGGAAACATAATATATAACTAATTATCTGCAAAATGAGAATATCTATTATCGGTTCGGGTAATATCGGTGGAGCGATCGCCCGAGGTTTAGCGAAAGGAACCATGTTCAAAGCCTCTGATATCACTTGTACCGCCCAATCGGATGAGACCTTGGAGAAGATGAGAAAGATCGATCCGGACTTTATCTTGACCCATGATAACGTGGAAGCGGCACGAAACGCTGATATCATTATAATCGCCGTTAAACCTTGGCGTGTAGAAATGATTATAGATGAGATTAAGTCGGTGCTCGACTTCGAGAAACAAATCATCGTATCCGTAGCGGCTGGCGTGACTTTCGACCTGTTAAATACTTATTTGACCAAGAACACGGACTTCGATTGTCTGGCTACTCCCACGATCTTCCGGATCATGCCCAACACGGCTATCGAGGTGATGAGCAGCATGACTTTCGTTTCCGCCCGCAACGCCTCCAAGGAGCAAACGGATCTAATCATCCATATCTTCAACGAGCTTGGCAACGCCATGTTGGTAGAAGAACGGTTGATGGGCGCAGGAACAGCATTGGCTTCCAGCGGCATCGCTTTCGCCTTGCGTTATATCCGTGCGGCGATAGAAGGCGGCGTGGAATTGGGTTTCTATCCGAAACAAGCGCAAGAGATCGTGGTGCATACCGTGAAAGGCGCCGTTGATTTATTGCTCGAGAACAAAAGTAACCCGGAGATGGAAATCGATAAGGTAACGACTCCGGGCGGAATCACGATCAAGGGTCTAAATGAGATGGAACTTTCCGGTTTTACCTCTTCCGTGATCCGGGGACTGAAGGCCAGTAAATAAAAATAGGCAGACAAAGTAGTTTGCCAGCACCAATACGCCCCGAAATATGCTGACAAACTACTTTACCTGCCCTCGGCGGGTTTATGTTCTTTCCGCCTAGCCATTTCCATCTCCAACATCCGGAGTTCCCGGCTGGTCTGCCCCGCGACAGAAGTATTCTCTTCCGCACGCCGGATCAAATACGGCAGTACATCCCTTACCGAGGCGTACGGTACGTATTTGGTTACGTTATATCCCGCATGGGCTAAATTGAAGGAAATATTATCGCTCATTCCCAATAGCTGCGCAAAGAAAACACGGGAGTCATCGCGGGCGATCCCCTTCTCGTCCATCAATTTCGCCAACTTATAATTACTCTCCTCATTATGCGTTCCCATAAACATCTCAAAACGATCTAAATGATCCATGGTGAAACGAACCGCCGCATCATAATTCTCGTCCGTGGCCTGCTTATCCTTACAAATCGGATCGGGATAATCCAACGCCGCCGCACGGGCACGCTCCGCTTCCATATAAGCCCCGCGCACGAATTTCACGCCCGCAATATAACCTTTCGCCACGGCGTCATCGTAGATACGACGCAGATAAGGCATCCGGTCATGACGATACATTTGCAAGGTGGCGAATACGATCGCACGTTTCTTGTTGAACTTACGCATCGCCTCATCGGTCAACGCATCAATGGCATCTTGGAAACAATAATCCTCCGCATCCACTAAAATACGTACGTCGTTATCGTAAGCCCGTTGGCAAAGCGCCATAAAACGCTCGCGGAACTCGCGGAAATGCCGGACATCGTCTATCGTAAGCTCTTCCCGTTTCTCGGAAGCTTTGGCCAGTAACTCATCGGTCGTGATCGTGGATGGTTTGAATACGGCATAGGCCAGATTCGTATTTCCTTTCGCAAAATCTATCGAGCGCAAGGTTTCCTCGAAAGTCGCCTGTATGCCCTCCGGGGTCTGCTCGCTCTCCGCCGAATAATCGAGCGTCGATTTCACGTTGTATTTCATCAAGTGGTTGATGGCAGCGGAGCAGTCCTGCAAGGTCTCCCCCCCTACGAACTGTTTATATAAGGTAGGCTTCACCGCCCAAGCCAGCGGGAAATGTATTTTCAAGGCTATACTCGTGGCTACTTTAGCGCATTTTACCAACCAAGGATATTTTATCGTATTAAAAAGCCAGTAAGCATTTTGTAGTTCTCCCCGCGACTTCGACGAGAAAGCGATCTCGGTATTGTTAAAGTCTAACATATTGTATGTAGATAAAGGTAACGTCATAGCGTAGAGACGGGGCACGCCCCGTCTCCCCCACAATCAGTTGGTATTTCTTAATTATGACAATTATTTCTCACCTAAGAACGGATACCCGTAGCTCGTCGGAGGAACCAAGCATTCCTTGATACAACGAGGATTCGTCCAGCGAATCAAGTTCAACGGGCCACCGGCCTTGTCATTCGTTCCGGACGCACGGGAACCGCCGAACGGTTGCTGGGCGATCACGGCGCCGGTCGGTTTATCATTGATATAGAAATTACCGGCCGAATAGCGCAAGGTATTGAATGCCTTATCAATCGCATAGCGATCACGGGCGAAAATAGAACCCGTCAATCCGTACGGAGAAGTACGATCACAAAGTTCCAAAGTCTCCTCATATTTAGCGTCGTCATATACGTAGATCGTAATCACCGGCCCGAAGATTTCCTCTACCATGCTCTTGAACATCGGGTCCGTGGTCTGGATAACCGTTGGCTCCACGAAATAACCAACAGATTTGTCCCCGTTACCACCAAAAAGAACCTCTGCGTCCGGAGACTGTTTCGCATAATCGATATAACTCATGATGTTATCGAACGAAGCCTCATCGATCACGGCATTGACAAAGTTCGTGAAATCCTGCACGTCACCCATCTTGATCTCTTTCAGCATATCGCCCACATAATCTTTCACCTCTTTCCAGAGAGAAGCCGGGATATAGGCCCGAGAACCCGCTGAGCACTTCTGCCCTTGATACTCGAACGCACCGCGTACGATAGCGGTAGCCACATCCAACGCCGGAGCGGAAGGATGAGCGAAGATAAAGTTCTTGCCACCTGTCTCGCCTACGATTTTTGGATAAGATTTATAATGCCCCAAGTTCTCTCCGATCTGACGCCACAAAGTATTGAACGTAGAGGTAGAGCCCGTAAAATGGAACCCCGCCAAATCACGGCTGCCCGTAATCACCTTACCGATCACGCTACCCTGTCCCGGGATGAAATTCACTACGCCATCGGGCAAGCCGGCCTCTTGGAAAACCTTCATCAAGAAATAGTTCGAATGGATCGCCGTAGTAGACGGTTTCCATACCGCCACGTTACCCATCATAGCCGGAGCCATATTCAAGTTGGAAGCGATCGACGTAAAGTTAAACGGCGTGAGCGAGAACACGAAACCTTCCAAGGCTCGGTATTCCATACGATTCAATATACCCGTCTCGGAATAGGGTTGATCGGCATATACTTGACTAGCGTAGAAGGTACTGAAACGCAAGAAATCGATCAATTCGCAGGGAGCGTCGATCTCCGCTTGGAACGGATTCTTGCTCTGTCCCAACATAACCGAAGCGTTCAGGATATAACGATATTTCGTAGCCAACAACTCAGCTACACGAAGCATAATAGACGCACGTTCCACCCATGGAAGTTCTGACCATTCCTTATGCGCTTTCATGGCGGCGTCGATAGCCATTTGTACTTCTTTCTCGCCCGCCTTATGATAAGTAGCCAATACATGATGATGATCATGAGGCATAACGACCTTACCGGTATTACCCGTACGGATCTCTTTTCCACCAATTACCAGAGGAATATCCCATTCCTCGGAACTTATCTGCGCTAACGCTTTCTTTAAGGATGCTTTTTCACTTGATCCGGGAGCATACGCTTTTACCGGTTCATTAATGGGTTTAGGAAATCTAAAAATAGCATTATCCATAATACTTCAGATTTTTTAAATGGTTATTCAATGAAACTTTCTGCTGTAAACGTAGCAAATTTATTTTAAAACAGTGGCGTATAAACGTTAATATATATCAACCAAAGATAAGCTCATTTCACGGTCTATACAATGATCTAAAAGACCTCTCCCGAAAACAATCCGCGAAAGTTGTTTGTTACATTAACATATTAATCATCTTAAAGGAATAAAATTATGGCAATTAAAAGAGTTTGGATTGAGGAGGATTGCATCGCTTGCGGTACATGCGAGGGCATTTGCCCGGAAGTATTCACTGTTACAGATCGTTCACGTGTAAACGAAGGAGTTAATTTCGATGATTTCGAGGCGGGTATTAAAGAGGCTGCCGAAAGCTGTCCGGTCGAGGTTATCAAATACGAATAGACAAAAACACATTAACCCTTACTTTTCCTTCCTAGATAAAATCTCAGAATCATTGCGCAATCTATAATAACACGTTACCTTTGCCAGAGGTAAGGTTAATAACATTAACCTCTTACGGGAATAGAAAGAATCGAAATAAGAAATAAGAAATAAGAAGTAAAATGAGAAAATTAGTGTTACTGAGTTTTGTTATTGTCGCCTCTTTGCAATTTTGCGGGGCGCAATCATTAGATAAGATGCAATGGTTCAACGAGCCGGAGCAATGGGAGATTAAAGACAAGTCGCTTTCCATGCAGGTCACTCCCCAAAGTGACTATTGGAGGATTTCCCATTACGGGTTTACGGTAGATGACGCTCCTTTTTATTATGCTACTTATGGGGGTGAATTCGAAGTGAAAGTCAAGATAACCGGCGATTACAAGCAGCGTTTTGACCAAGCCGGCCTGATGCTTCGTATCAATCATGAACTATAATAAGAAAATTGAATACGGTTAACGATAATTAGCATGAT
>NZ_QTLZ01000026.1:0-59491 GCF_003635425.1 Parabacteroides sp. AF27-14 | reverse complement strand
AGATTGGCTCCTTTTTTTGGTATATACACCAGCCGTTGTAGAGATGTGGCGTGGCCGCATCTAATCCTTTCGAAATGTGCCGGATTTTGGTTAATCCAGCACTAATTTTACGATAGCCCCGTAAGAGGGTACGTTCTTAAAAGCGTCTTGCAAAGGATATTCGCCAGCGTAGACCCGGGCACAAGTCAATACCCCGCCATGCGCGAACAGGCATGCCTTTTGCAGCCCGCTTTTGCGAAGCTCATTCAAGAAGTCGCTAACCCGGTCGTATTGATCTTGTAGGGATTCACCGTTTGGAGTCGGGTTATTAACCCAATCCTTAAACCAAGCCTCTGAGCGGGGATCGGAGGATAGCTCATTCCACGATTTCATTTCCCATTCCCCGAAATTCACCTCCTTGATACGGTCTTCTCTCTCCGCCTCCGGAAAGCCGCAATAATTAGCTAAGCGCACGCAGCGGGTAAGGGGACTTGTCCAAACCTTATCGAACGTATGATCGCTCAAGCCTTTTTTTACCTCTTCCGCCTCTTCCTCGAAGGTCGGTTTCAATGGAACATCGGTTTGCCCGTAGGCGTAGCCGGCGGGAACATCGACAGAGGTATGTCTGATTAAATAAATCTCCATAATTATATAGTTTGATAGATGATCACGAAACCCATATAGAAGCTTAACTCACAAAGAAGAAAAGTCGCTCCACAGCAGTCTCCCGTATATCCTTGTATCTTTCTCTTCATGAAAGAGGTGAGGAAGTACCAAGTGATAACCGGGAATATACCCGCTAGTAAGTAAACAGGTTGGGGAAGCCATAATAATGGTAAGAAAGCACAAATGATGCTAAATACATATTCTCGAGAGGTCATTCGGCTATATACGGTCTTGTTCTTGGCTTCCTCCTCTTTCCTCGCGTAAGGCAGGCGATTGATGATCATGCTGGAGACGCCTTTGCAAAAAGGATCTCCAGCCAGTATGGCACATCCCGCTAGCTCGATCGGGAGACTGCTTACTAGTAGGTAGAACAGTCCGAAGTAGAAAATCAGTCCGATTACCCCATAGCTGCCTATATGCGAGTCTTTCATGATCGCCAATATGCGTTCCCGGCTCGTGCCGCCGCCGAAACCGTCGAAGAAATCCGCCAGCCCGTCCTCATGCAGGCAGCCAGTTATCAGCAATCGGGTAATCATGGCGCATAAGATCGCCACGGATGACGGAAGAATCAAGGAGGTAGCGTACAATACCAATACCGACAAACCAGCCGTCAGCCAACCGACCAACGCCCAATGGCTCACGATATTCTTGAAACAGGCCGCCGGAACCTCCGCCAACCGCCAGAACGGTAACCGAGTAAAGAATATAAACGCAGCGAGTATCCGCAACATATCAGAAATATTTAGTGATTGCCGCTTGCTTGAAACTATGCATCTCGTTGATCATGCGAACGGCGGAGTCGAGTATCGGGTAAGCGCATACCGAGCCGGAACCTTCTCCCAGCCGTAGCCCTAGATCGAGCAATGCTTTTGCCCCCAAAAAATCCAGTACTCGTTTATGCCCGGCCTCGTCGCCGCAATGCCCGAATACGCAATACGATTGCATTTCCGGATATAAGCGGGAAGCCACCAATACGCAATTCGTCATGATAAAACCATCCACGAGGATAATCATCTTCAGTTCGGCGGCACGCAACATGCCTCCTACAGCCATAACCATCTCATACCCTCCGAAGTAGCGCATTACATCCAAGGCGCTTCCATCCCCTTTGTAATTCTCCAACGAGCGTTTCAGTACGTTGTATTTATGCCGTACGCCTTCGCTGTCCAGTCCGCTACCGGCCCCCACACAGTCGATCAATGGGATTTGCGTGAGGCAAGTCATCCACATGCTGGAAGCCGCCGTATTCCCGATACCCATCTCTCCGAAACTGATCACGTTACAGCCTTCGTTGTAGCAATCCGTCACGATATCGGCTCCGTATTGAAGGGCTTTCTCCATCTCCTCCACGGTCATGGCCGCCTCGTGAAGAAAGTTACGGGTTCCTCCCTTGCGCACCTTGCGGTCGATAAGTTGGGGAATAACGGGGAAATCGAAATCCACGCCGCCATCCACGATCTTCAACTCAAATCCATGCTGGCGGGCAAGGTAACAAACTCCCGCTCCTCCGTTCAAGAAATTATGGATCACTTGGCGAGTTACCTCCTTGGGAGATTTGCTTACGCCCTCGTCGGCGATGCCGTGATCCGATGCATAGATTACGTTCACGGGATGACGCAAGACAGGCGATAAGGTTTGCTGGATCAATCCCACTTGCAGGGCGAGCGCCTCGAGCGTTCCCAATGAGCCTTTCGGCTTTGTCAGATTATCGATCTTGTCTTGTAAAGCGGCCTCCAGCCCTTTGTCCGGGGCCTCGATGTGAAATTGTATCATGATAGTAGTATTTTATATAAGTCGTTGTTCTTATTCCTTGATCTTGACGGGGATTCCGCTGACCATCAAGACAACCTCGTCCGCTTTAGAGGCGATATATTGGTTGAGCCAGCCTTGCATATCGGTAAATTTACGTTGCACCTCGTCTATCGGCACGCCTCCCATACCCAGCTCGTTCGTCACGAAGATCAGGTAGGCATCTTGCCGGGAGAGTTTATCGAACTCCGCTTTGAGGAGGGAGAGGGATAATTCCACGTCGCTTTGATTGTCGAAGAAGAAGTTCGTCCCCCAAAGGGTTACGCAATCGATCACCACGACACGATCGGTAAGATCGTGGCGGCTCAAGTATTTCTCCTCCTCTATATTGGTCCACTCGGGTCCACGGTCTCGCTGGTGGCGTTCCACCCGCTTCCGGAACTCCTCGTCCCAGATGCGGGAGGTAGCTAGGTAAACCGGGTTGGGCGACAGCGATAAGGCGAGCCTCTGTGCGTATCCGCTCTTGCCGGACCGCTGTCCTCCGGTTACTAAGATCACTTTCTTACTCATCGCCTCCGTGATTCCTGTTTTTCCGGTGGGCGGCACGTTTCGCCTTGTTGATCGGGTTGTTCTTGCTTGTCTTCCGAAGGGCGGCCGATTTCGGGTTGGCGGCGATCCGCTGCGCCACCGCCGATTTGCTCAGTGCCTTTCCGAACTTGGGGCGTAAGGCATCCCGCAATAACTTCTCCTCGTCGGTAAGCTTGGCGGTCTTGGATTTCCAGCCTCCCTCTTTCTGTGCCTTACGGGCGGCAGCGTATTTATTGAACTTTCCGAACTTCTCCATTTTAGCGCCTTCACGGCCTCCCTTGTTCTCGGGTTTCGCTTTCCGGAGCGTGCCGAGTAATTCTTTTTCTTGCTGCACCTCCTTTTTCTCCTCCTCTTGCAGGCGGATATATTTCTCTACGTTCAAGCGTTCACCGTCCACCAATACGACATCCTCCGCCGTGACCTTCTGGCCTACGTGCGGTTGCTTGCCGTTTACGGTTACCCGTTCCATCTCGATGAAATTGTCTGCTTCCCGGCGTGAGCAAACACCGGCTTCGCTTATCAGTTTGTTTAATCTAATTTCCATATTATTAATATTATATTATTAGTAAAATAAGGGTGACGATCACACCCATCAACAGTTCCGTATTACTATTCACTTGAATGGCGATACGCATATCCTCGGTCGTGAAAGGCCTCGCGTTCGTTCCGATATAAGGCTTCTCCACCGGTTTGCCGAAATAATCGTGCGTCCCCCCGAACTGGCAGTCCAAGACCGCCGCCAAGGCCGCTTCTGGATAACCGGAATTAGGGCTTGCGTGTTCAGGGCCGAAACGCCGTACGAAATCCCTTTTCCCCCAATTATTGGAGACCAGCAACATCAAATAGGCCGTGAGGCGGGCCGGGATGTAATTGGCGATATCGTCGATTTGCGCCGCTATCCGTCCGAACTCAAGGTAACGCTCATTCTTATAACCGATCATCGAGTCCAGTGTATTCACCATCTTGTAAGCCATCATCCCCGGCAACCCCAGCAGGGCAAACCAAAACATCGGGGCGATCACGCCGTCGCTTAAGTTCTCGGACAAGGTCTCCAACGCCGCCGCCCGTATCTCTTGCGGCGACAGGTTCGAGGTATCCCTCCCCACGATCCGTGCCACTTGCCGCCGTCCTTCTTCCGTGCTACGGTCCACGGCCTCGAACACCGCCTTCACTTCCTTGATAAGCGTCTTTCCGGATAGGCAATAAAATACGCCGATAGCCGTCAGCAACCCACTGAACTGCGGATGTATGATCCAAGCCCACGACAATATCCACTCGCAGATTAAATACACGCCAAGGATAAGCACGACTGCTAGTATGCCGCCTTTTAGGGCCCGCTCGGAGCCTTTATTCAACTCTTTCTCTCCGGCGCTGATCGCTTTGCCAAACCATACGATAGGATGGGGCCAACCTTCCGGGTCTCCCAGCAACCGGTCGGATAACCAACCACCCAAAAAGGGCACGATCTTGAGTAAATTGATAGAATGATGTAACCAATACATATTGAATGTCATTGAAGGAACAAACTTAGACAAAAAAAAGAACATAAGGAAGCGGTAAGCGATTCTTCATCACACATTAGGCGAAAGAAACCTACATTTAAAGGATTTCGAGCGTAGACTTTCATATTCTATCAGCCGTTAAATGATCATCCACCATCTGTTGCATGATCTTCTAACAGTTGGTGGATGATCATACAACGGATGGTAGAAGATGAATAGGTACGGAAAAAACGGCTAAAGAATGCCTTTAGAAGCCTTAAATCTTCGGGAAGGGAGGGCTTGATATACAGTGGATTCCTTTCAATTTTGTGTTTATTAACAAAAAAACGTTCTTACGGCCGGTTATTATTACTTTATTTGCTCCCACCGTATCGTGAAAGGAGTTAATCGAGATGACAGATGAAAAATCCATTTTAGAACAATTTGCCGTTGGAAATCATACCGCTTTCCGGGAATTGTTCATGCGTTACCATCTGAAAGTCTATTATTTCGTGCTGGGACTCGTGAAGTCCGAGAGTGATGCCGAGGACTTGACCCAAGAGATTTTCCTAAAGCTTTGGACGCATCGGAGTCGTTTCACGGAAGTGAGGACGTTCGGTTCCTACCTCTATGTGCTGGCGAAGCATACGGCGTTCAATTATATCGAATCCCGCCGGGTGAATCTCGTGAGCTTGGAGAGTGCTTCGGAGGAAGACGAGGAGCGAAGTACGCCTTATGAGGATTTAGTCGCTAAGGATTTGCGATTGTTGGTGGATATGATTGTAGAGACCATGCCGCCACAGCGGAGGATGATCTACCGGATGAGCCGTAATGAGGGATTGTCGAACACAGAGATCGCCGAGAATTTACAACTCTCAAAAAAGACCGTGGAAAAACATTTGAATCTAGCGTTAAGGGAATTGCGGAACGTAGTATTGACTTTCCTTCTTGTTATGATATGTTAATGAATTGAGGGTGAAGTGAGAAAAGTAGGTCCTATAAACAAGATAAAATAGAAAAGCAGGAATGAGTCCTATAAAAAAGATATTAAAATACTTTTTCCATCATTCGTTCTCCGGGGAGATGGTGGATCGGGTACATCAACGATTGGCGGAGCCGGGAGACGAACGGGAAAAGGAAGAGGTTTTACGGGAGATCTGGAATGAGATCGGTTTTCCGGAGGCGGATAAACGAAGCGAGATGGCTTTCGCCCGGTTGGAGAATACATTGGACGTGAGGCCCCGCCGCCGTCTGCGTATCCCGGCGTGGGTACGTATCGCCGCTATCTGGCTGATTCCTTTGTTGTCGTTGGGTGTTTCTTATTATCTATACAGGGATGCGCGGGATGTCAAGAAACTGGCTTTTATGGAACAGTTCGTACCTTCCGGCAAGCGGGAGCGGATCACCTTGCCCGATGGTAGCGAGGTTTGGTTGAATTCCGGTACCTTGCTGCTCTATCCATCCGCCTTTATCGGTCAGAGCCGGGAGATCTATCTGGTGGGAGAGGGATATTTCAAGGTGCGAAAACGCCCCGAGCAACCTTTCATCGTGCGGACGAAAGCGATGCGGGTACAAGTGCTGGGCACCGAGTTCAATTTATCCGCCTACCCGGACCAAGAGAAAATAACAACGACCTTGGAGGAAGGTTCCTTGAAGATTCTTCCCGATGATCCCTCGGTGGCTCCATGTATATTGAGGCCTAACGAGCAGCTTGTCTACATCCCTTCCCGGGGAAAGATGGACGTGCGGCAGGTGGTGGCCTCGGATTACTCGGATTGGAAAGAGGGAGGCTTGTTGTTTAACAACGACTCTTTCGAGGAAATCTTGAAAACCTTGGAACGTGTCTACAACGTGAAGGTGCATTTGCGTACTTCCGCTTATCATTCCAACCGGCTTACGATCCATTTCAATAAGCATGAGTCGTTGGAGAACATCATGATGTTGGTCAAGGAGATGATACCCGGCTTGGAGTATCAGATCAAAGAGGATGGGATCTATATTGATTGAGTTAAGGAGATATTAGGTTTTTATAATTCGTTAACGTTTTTCCGTTGGGTGCGCTCCTCGTTTCCCTTGTCCTAATAGCGAGTACGTACTACAAAGGAGATATAAATGTTTAACTAAAAAATCTAATATCGCATGAACAGGAATAAATCTATACGTGTCGCTATTCTTTGCCTGAGCCTCGCTATGGCTGGGAGCTTGCCTATCGATGCGCAGAAAGTGACCTTCCATGAAGGTTCGATCTCATTGAAACAGGCGTTTGAGAAACTAGAGTCGAGCTCTGCTTATAAGATAGCTTATAATGATAGCCAATTGGACGTGTCGAGAAAGGTCTCGATGGATCAGAAAGACATGGAAGTATTGCAGGTCTTATCACAGCTGTTAAAGAATACGGGATACACGTATAAAATAAACGGGAATTATGTGATCATCGTGCCGGAAGAGGTCAAGACTGTCAAGGGGAAAAAGCAAGTATCGGGTGTGATTGTCGATACGAACGGCGATCCTGTGATCGGGGCGAACGTGGTGGAGAAAGGAACTACCAACGGTACGATTACCGATCTCGACGGAAAGTTTACGCTAGAGGTAAATGACAACTCTGTCCTTCAAGTTTCCTATATCGGCTATAATACGCAAGAGGTCTCGGCGAACGGAAAGACGAGTTTCTCTATCAAGCTGGGCGAGAATACACAGACATTGGATGAGGTGGTAGTCGTAGGTTACGGAACGATGAAGAAGAGCGACTTGACCGGATCGGTTACCAACGTAAAGGCGGAGAAGCTGTTGAGCAAGCCGGTGGTGAATGTTGGGCAGGCCTTGGCGGGAAAGGCTTCCGGTGTGGAGATCTTTGAGAATGGCGGTACTCCGGATGGGAAAGTACGGGTGCGTATCCGTGGTAATAACTCTATCAACTCATCGAATGAGCCTCTGTATGTGGTAGATGGCGTGATTGGCGTAAGCAATATCAATCTGTTGAATCCTAGTGAGATCGAATCCTTGGAGGTATTGAAGGATGCCTCCGCCACGGCTATCTATGGTGCCCGTGGAGCGAATGGCGTGATCATGATTACGACGAAACGAGGTATCAAGAACGAGAAAGCGCAGATCTCGTACGACGGTTATGTCTCTATCGGTAAGATGGCGAAGAAACTGGACTTGATGAACGCTTCCGAGTGGTGGCAGAATTACAATACCACGATGGATAACGGGCAGAAATATGATCCGGAAGGGTATGCGCAAGGCAAGTACAAGAAAGTGACGCCGGCGGATCTGCCGAATTTGTTCGATGCTAATGGTAACCCATTGTATGATACCGATTGGCAGGATGAGGCTTATCAAACGGCTATCAACCATAATCACCAAGTCAGCATCCGGGGCGGAGCCGATAAGACCTTGTATAGCGTGCATTTGGGATATATGCATAAGGATGCCTTGATGCGTAACGGTTTCCTAGACCGGTATAGCGGTAGGATCAACTTGGATTCCCAGCTTCGGGATTGGTTGAAAATGGGTGCCAATATGTCGTTCAATTATAATAAGGGAAACGATAATTACAAGAGTTATGGAGTAAAGCGTTTGGTACAGGAAGCAATTCCGTTGATTCCCGTAAAATATCCCGATGGCTCTTGGGGAAGCAACCGTGATTTCCCCGGTGCGGTACAGGATACACCTTCCCGGTATCTGGAAGAGATGGTGAACGAGACTTCCAATATCCAGACGATCGCCGACCTATATCTGGATTTCAAGATCACGGACGACTTGAACTTTAAGTCTACTTTCGCCGTAGATGCCAGTAATAGGAAACGTAATTATTATTCGGGTAAGGATCTGATCCAGTTCAGTAAGACGGCGGGAGGTATCGCTACGATAGAGACTTTGAAGGAAATGTATTGGCAGAATGAGAACTACTTTAATTATAATAAGGAGTTTAATAAGAACAATCGCATGAATGTGATGCTTGGATTAAGCTGGCAGCAGCGAGTTGCCGAAAGCGTGGAAGCTACCTCGCAGAATTTCAGCGATGATTTTTACCAATGGCATAATCTGGGAGCGGGAACGGTGACGATTCCGTCGAAATCGGAAGATTACGGTTGGTCTATCAACTCTTATTTCGCGCGTATCAATTATACCTTGAAAGACCGCTATCTATTTACGGCCACAGGCCGTTACGACGGATCGTCCAAATTCGGAAAGAATAATAAATACGCATTCTTCCCCTCTTTCGCCTTTGCGTGGAGAGCCTCGGAGGAAAGCATCTTGAAAGGTGTCAATTGGCTGAATAATTTAAAGGTACGTACTAGTATCGGCGAGACCGGAAACCAAGAGATCGGCAATTACGCTTTCTACCAGAAGCTAGGCTCGGAGAATACCATTTTTGGTAATGACTATTATACGGCTCTATACCGCAGTACGTTCGGTAACCCGGACTTGAAATGGGAGAAGACCTTGCAATGGGATGCCGGTGTCGATGTGAGTGTATTGAATCAGCGTATCGATCTGTCTTTGGATTATTATTATAAAAAGACGAGCGACTTATTATTGGAGGCCCCGATCCCGGGAACTTCTGGATTGAATACGATCATGCGGAACATCGGCTCCGTGCAGAACCAAGGTTTTGAGTTGACCTTAAATACGCATAATATCCAAACGGATAATTTCAACTGGATGTCTACAGTATTATTTAACGTAAACCGTAATAAGATATTGAACTTAGGCGAGAATGATGAGGATATTTATCCGAAACCCCGCCATGCGCAAGGGGATATGCTGATCCTGCGTGTCGGTGAACCTGTTGGTTCGCTATGGGGATTGCGTCGTCTGGGAACTTGGGGGGAGGACGAGGCCGCTGAAGCGGCTAAATACAACCGCCTTCCGGGAGACGTGAAGTATGAGGACTTGAATGGCGACGGGAAGATCAATAGCGAGGATAATACGATTATCGGCTGTACCTCCCCGGACTGGACCATGACGATCTCTAATACGTTTCTTTATAAGAACTTCGATTTCTCGTTCGATCTCCGCTTCGTGTTCGGGAATGATGTCGTGAATTGCGCTACTCATAATGCTGAAGACCGGTCGGGTGTAGCGAATGGCTTCAAGTCGAATTTGAACGCTTGGACTCCGCAAAACCAGCATACGATGGTTGCCCAGCGTCGTCCGATGAAATCGTACTATGATTCTTATCCGGATTCACATTGGATGCAGAACGGTTCTTTCGTTCGGGGGCAGAACTTCGTCTTGGGATATACTTTCAGCAAGAGCTTGCTCCAGAAGATAAAGTTACAGGATTTGAGAATCTACGCGAGTGCTCAGAACTTGTTCTGTATTACGAAGTACAAAGGCTATGATCCGGAGGTTACGACCTATGAGGATGCTGCTTTCGGACAAGGTATCGACGACTTCAGCGAGCCTAAGGCACGTACTTTTACTTTCGGTTTAAATGTTAAATTCTAATGCGATTGAGTTATGAAAATAAATAAAATCTATATCGTCTCATTATGTGCGTTATTCTTGTCTTCTTGTAATAATTTCTTGGACGAGCAGCCTACCGGTACAATGACTACCGATTCAAAGTTGACAAGTAAGGAGTCCGCTTTGGCCTTGACGAATTCGGCTTATTTGAAGAATACGGTCTTTAATAAGATGACCCCGGGTTGGGGATGTAATACGATCTTATTGCTCGAATATATGACTGGCAAAGCTACTTCCGAGAATTCCCAATCGAATTATAAGGACTTTCAGGATCTACTGGTGAGTGATCGTTCTTTATATATCGAGGACTGGTGGCAAGATTGTTATGCAGGTATAGCGAACTGTAACCTTGCGCTTCAAAAACTCGGGGAGTTCGAGAATCTGGATGCTTCCTTGGTTAATGGCTACATGGCCGAGGTGAAGTTTATGAGGGCTTTGTATTATTTCTATTTGGTACGTATCTTTGGTGATGTCCCTAAGATTACGACCGTACAGTCGGAGTTGGGAGAGCTGCAAGTATCTCGTGCCCCGGTAAAGGAAATCTATGATGAGATCATTATTCCGGATTTGTTGGAGGCCGAGCAATCGGATCTGGCTTTTAGCGATCATACAGGGCGTGTCTCGATGGGAGCGGTGAAAGCGCTTCTTGCGGATGTCTATCTTACGTATGCCGGTTATCCTTTGCAAGGAGGTAAATCTTATTACGCGGAATCGGCTAAACGTTCATTGGAGGTTATAAAATCGAATGAGTATACGCTCTTCACGGATTATGAGAGCCTACGGCTTCCGTCGCAGAATAATAAGGGAGAGTTTATTTATCAAGTTCAGTTCTCCTTGAACAAGCGGCATAACGAGTCGGTACGTATCTTTTTACCTTCTCGTTCCGGCATTTCCGCCTACGATTTGGAATATGGTAGCCTGATCCCTACCAAAGAATTCGTGGAAAGCTTTGAGAAAGGAGATAAGCGTACGGAAGAGAAGCAATATTTCTTTACAAACTACAAGGGGCATCCGAGTAAGTTCTCTCCGGGAGCGGCAGAGTTGGAGTTTATGGATTTGAATGGCTATTATATCTATAAGTTTTTTGATCAAGTGGCTATTGATAATACGGCGAAGTCAGACTTGAACTGGAGTGTATATCGTTACACGGATGTATTATTAATGTATGCGGAAGCGCAAGTGAACGCGGATGGTACTCCGAACCAGCAATCCATCGATATCGTGAACCAAATACGAGGAAGGGCCGGATTAGCGCCGTTTAAGCAGACCAACGCAAGCGCATTCTTGGAGGAAGTCTGGGACCAACGTTACTTTGACCTATGTTATGAGAATAAGATGTGGTTTGATATGCTACGCACCCGTAAGATCCGGGATGATAAATCCGGGGAATATGTGGACTTTATCGGCTATAAGACGAATTGGGGTAAGGTGTATACGGAAACCCAGCTATTGTTCCCGATTCCATTAAGCGAACGGCAGGCGAATCCGAACCTGACTCAGAATCAAGGTTATTAACGAATAGAAAATAATATATGAAGATCAAGTTGTCTTTATTAGCCACCGGTTTACTATATGTGCCGGTGGTGTTCGCCCAAAAGCAACCCAATGTCGTGATCATTTTGGCGGATGATATGGGTTACGGGGATGTTGGATGCAATAATCCATATGCTAGGGTACGTACACCGGCCATCGATCAATTGGTCCGGAACGGTATCCGTTTTACGGATGCCCATTCTGCGGGTGCGTTGAGTGGGCCTTCACGCTACGGTTTAGTGACAGGACGTTATTTTTTCCGTACGCCGAAGAAGTCCGAGTATTGGGGGTACTTGTCTCCATATATCGAACCAGAGCGTTTGACGATCGGTTCCTTGATGCGTAATGCCGGCTATACGACCGCTTGTGTCGGGAAATGGCATCTAGGGCTCGACTGGCAGTTGAAAGATGACTCGAAACCACAGATTCTTACCCCTAAGAAATTTGGTTATACGAATACGGATTTCTCCGCCCCTGTAAAAAGAGGCCCTACGGAATTAGGGTTTGACTATTCTTTCATCCTTCCGGCTTCCTTGGATATGCCGCCTTATGCGTTCGTGCGTAATGACCGTGTCGTGGACCCGGATGTCATCTTGACGGCGGACGCTTATCCGAAGAAACAGGATGAGACGGTTTACGCTTGGGATCGTAAACATACGAACGAGAATGATATTTATTGGGAACGGGGCGTTTGGTGGCGTAACGGAGAGATGTCGCGCTCCTTTAAGTTTGAGGAATGTTTCCCGACAATCGTAGATGAGGGTATCGCTTTTATCGATCGGGAAGGACGAAAGGACAAGCCATTCTTTTTATATATGCCGTTAACCGGTCCGCATACCCCATGGCTGCCCACCGTTCAGTTTAAGGGATCTACCGAGTTAGGTACCTATGGCGATTTTATGGGCGATATCGATAATGTCGTGGCTCGGGTGAATGCCAAACTAAAGGATTTAGGTCTGGAGAAGAATACGATTGTCATTTTCGCCAGTGATAACGGAGGCGCATGGGAAGAGGAGGATATCCAGCAATACGGGCATCAAAGTAACTGGAGCCGCCGTGGGCAGAAAGGTGATGCGTGGGACGGCGGTCATCATGTTCCGCTGATTGTTCATTGGCCGGATCATATCAAGTGCCCCGGGGTTTGTTCCCAAACGGTTGGCTTGGTAGATATATTGGCTACATTGGCGGATTTAACCGGGCAATCCCTTCCTAAAGGACAGGCAGAGGATAGCTTTAGCTTTAAGAAAGTATTGGATGGTGATATGAATGCCTCGACGAGAGACCAGATCATGTACTTGTCCGGCTCCGGCAAATTAGCGATCAAGAAGGGAGATTGGAAATATATCGATTGTCTGGGCTCCGGTGGTTTTACGGCTCCCGCCCGTTTATCCCCGGTGAAGAATGGACCGAAAGGCCAACTTTATAATATGCGGACCGATTCTTTGGAGAGTAATAATCTCTTCTTGCGTGAGAAAGGCATTGCGAATGAGCTTTCTGCGTTGTTGAAGAAATTGTTGGATCAAGGATATAGCCGTCCGCAATAAAGGTAATCTTGATTAGGCAAAAAGTTGAATCGAATGACAAAGTTAGGCGTATTGTTTAGTGTTTTGGGAGTGGGGGCCGGTTGTATTCCGGCCTTCGCTCAAAAACAGCTCCCCAATATCATCGTAATGTTATCGGATGACCAAGGTTGGGGCGATTTGGGCTTCACGGGGAATACCTTCGTGCAAACTCCTAATATAGATCGTATCGCTCATGAGGGAACGATCTTGGAGAATTTTTATGTCTGTCCGGTGTCATCCCCGACAAGGGCGGAGTTCTTGACCGGACGCTATCATGTACGGAGTGGCGTTAATTCTACGACCGGGGGAGGCGAGCGCTTTAATCTGGGAGAGAAAACGATCGCGGAATATTTCCGGGAGGCCGGATACGCTACCTCTCTATTTGGAAAATGGCATAGTGGTACGCAATATCCCTACCATCCGAACGCAAGGGGCTTCGAGGAGTTCTATGGTTTTTGTTCCGGGCATTGGGGGAATTATTGGAACCCGGTGTTGGAGCATAACGGAGAGATTATTTCGGGCGAGGGCTTTATCATAGATGATCTGACCGATAAAGCCTTGGATTATATACGTGATCATAAAGAACATCCATTCTTTATGTTCTTGTCTTATAACACACCTCATAGTCCGATGCAAGTCCCGGATAGTTGGTGGAACCGTGTAAAAGATCGTACCTTGTCGCAGCGAGCTACTTTCCCGGAGCAAGAAGATACTACGTTTACGAAAGCGGCTTTGGCCTTGGCCGAGAATTTAGATTGGAATATCGGACGTGTATTGTCTTTGTTACATTCATTGGATTTGGAACAAGAGACGATTGTTATTTATTTCTCGGATAACGGCCCGAATAGTTTCCGGTGGAATGGTGGAATGAAAGGGCGAAAAGGCTCTACGGATGAAGGGGGTGTTCGTTCGCCGTTTTGTATCCGTTGGCCGGGACATATAAGGAAAGGGGCCGTGGAAACCCAGTTGTCCGGGGCTATAGACTTAATCCCTACTTTATTAGGTTTGGCGGGAATAGAATATACCCCGTTAAGGAAACTGGACGGAATCGATTGGGGACAGCGATTGCTGGATGAGAAAGCTCCTGCTATAGATCGGGTTTTATATAGTTATTGGGGAGGTAAGACGAGTGTGCGTATCTCATATTATCTATTGGATGCGGAAGATCATTTATATAAAACGGATATAGATCGTGAGCAACGGAAGGATGTATCGGATAAAGAACCCGAGATATATGAGCGGATGAAGCGTTATTCGAATTGGTTTAAGGATGAGTTACTGGCGGATTTCCCGAAGAAGGATACCCGTCCGTTTATAATCGGTCATCCGCGGGAAACCTATTCAAAGCTACCGGCCCGGGATGCGAGGATATCTGGCCCGATCGAACGCTCCAACCGTTATCCGAATTGTTCTTATTTTACGAATTGGAAAAGCCCGGAAGCGGAGATAAGCTGGAATGTGGAGGTTGAGGAATCCGGCTTGTTCGAGGCTTTTATCTATTATACTTGCGATAAACGAAATATAGGCTCTACTTTTGAACTTCGTACGGACCGGGATGCCGAGAATCTTGTATTTACATTGGATCAAGTAAATGACCAACCCATGCTCGGTGCGGATTTGGATAGGGTTCTCCGGGAGGAGTCTTATGTGAAAGGATTTACTCCTTGCTCTGTCGGTACGATTCCTCTATCGAAAGGTACGGCCACTTTATCCTTGCAAGCGAAAACGATCCGGAATGAGGAGGCTATGAATTTTTGGATGTTGGTGCTAAAACGAGTGAAATGAGTCTGAGATTGAAAAAAGTTGTATAACTATTTGCCAGTTATCAAATAATCACTACCTTTGCACCGCAAAATTTTTTATTAATCAATATTAAACAGCGTTTTATGAACAATTACGAAACCGTTTTCATTTTGACTCCCGTTTTGTCTGACGCTCAGATGAAGGAAGCGGTAGAGAAATTCACGAACCTTCTGAAAGCTCAAGGAGCTGAGATCGTGAATGAAGAGAACTGGGGCTTGCGCAAGTTAGCTTATCCTATCGACAAGAAGACAACAGGCTTCTACCAGTTGGTTGAATTCAAGGCAGATCCTAGTGTTATCGCTACGTTGGAGTTGAACTTCCGTCGTGACGAGCGTGTGATCCGCTTCTTGACTTTCCGTCAAGACAAGTATGCCGCAGAATATGCAGCTAAGAGAAGAAATCTGAAATCATCTAAAGAAACAGTAAAGGAGAATAATTAATTATGGCAGCAACTCAATCAGAAATCAGATATTTAACTCCGCCTTCAGTAGACGTTAAGAAGAAAAAATATTGCCGTTTCAAAAAGAACGGTATCAAGTATATCGATTATAAGGATCCTGAATTCTTGAAGAAGTTCTTGAACGAGCAAGGTAAGATCCTTCCGCGTCGTATCACTGGTACTTCCTTGAAGTTCCAACGTCGTGTGGCTCAGGCTGTAAAGCGTGCTCGTCACTTGGCTTTGCTTCCTTACGTAACCGATTTGATGAAATAATTAATAAGAGGAGACAGAATATGCAAGTTATTTTGAAAGAAGATGTAGTGAATTTAGGCTACAAAGACGATATCGTAACAGTAAAAGACGGTTACGGACGTAACTTTCTAATCCCCACGGGTAAGGCAGTGATCGCTTCAGAGTCTGCTAAGAAAGTATTGGCTGAGAACTTGAAGCAACGTGCCCACAAATTGGCTAAGATCAAGGAAGATGCTCAGGCTTTGGCCGCTAAGTTAGAGGGTGTAGCTTTGACGATTGGCGCTAAGACTAGCTCTACAGGTACGATCTTCGGTTCTGTAACGAATATCCAAGTTGCTGAGGCTTTGGCTAAGGCTGGTTTCGAGAATATCGATCGTAAGATTATCTATATCAAGGAATCTGTTAAGGAAGTAGGTAGCTATAAGGCTGTTTTGAAACTTCACAAAGAGGTTTCCGTTGAGGTTCCTTTCGAGGTTGTTTCTGAATAATAGATACTTTAATATATCATAAAAGAGGGTAGTTTCGAAACTGCCCTCTTTTTTTGTTTTAATTATAAAAAAAGACATCTGTCAATCAGCAAAAAAGCGCTACATTTGTTCCCGAATTTGCAATAATTTTAGAAAGTGAGCAAAAAGTCTTTTCTATATATTAACTTGCTATTTGCGTTGTTTTTTTTCTTGCCCGGACTTCAGGCGAGAGAGAAGACTTTTACGGTCGTGATCGATGCTGGGCATGGCGGGAAGGATCCGGGCGCTAGAGGGGCGAATATTAATGAGAAGGAGATAAATCTCGCTGTCGCCTTAAAATTGGGTCGATTGATAGAGAATAACGCGGAGGATGTGCGTGTGATCTATACTCGTAAGACGGATCGTTTTATCGAGTTGGACGAACGTGCGAATATAGCGAACCGGAATAAGGCGGATCTTTTCGTGTCTATCCATACGAATGCCGTAAAGCGTGGAAGTACCGTGCAAGGTACGGAGACGTATACGCTGGGTTTGGCCCGTAGCGAAGAGAACTTAGAGGTGGCTATGAGCGAGAACTCAGCGATCTTGTTGGAGGATAATTATCAACAACGGTATGAGGGATTTGACCCGAACTCTTCGGAGTCATATATCATTTTCGAGTTTATGCAGAATAAGCATATGGAGCAAAGTATTAGTCTGGCTTCCGAGATACAGAAATCGTTCGGGGCTTGTAAGCGGGTGGACCGTGGCGTAAGACAGGCTGGTTTTTTGGTGCTTCGCAAAACGAGCATGCCCAGTGTTCTGGTCGAGTTGGGGTATATCTCGAATCGTCAAGAAGAGCAGTTCATGAGAACCGCCGCCGGACAAAATAAATTGGCGGAAGCGTTGTACGATGCTTTTTGCAAATATAAGAAGAATTACGATCGTCGTAAAGGAAATATTTCCGGAGTTGTCGCTGCTCCCGTAGCGAATGAGGAAACTCCGCCTCCGGGGAGCGAGGCTGATATCTTAAATAAAAAACAGCAAGCCACAAGACAGAAAACCTCAGTTTCTTCTACCACTTCCGTGAACAGGAACACGAAAGGAAAGGTTATATATAAGATACAATTCTTGACTTCCAATAAGAAGCTTCCTGCGAACTCCCGGTTATTTAAGGGGTACAAGAACGTGGATTTCTATGTGGAGAAAGGTATCTATAAATACACGTATGGCGAGACTTCGGATTTTAACTCGATCCGGAAGATGCGCCGAACGATCGCTAAGGATTTTAAAGATGCCTTCATCATCGCTTTTAAGGATGGGAAGAAGGTGAAATATTAATGATATAGGAATAAATTATACATTATAAATAAAGGAAATGAAAAGTGTATTCACTAAAGAGGCGAAGATCGGACTTGTGACGATCGTAAGTCTGGCGTTATTGTATTTAGGCATTAATTATCTGAAGGGTATTAACCTGTTTCAACCGGTGAACCATTACTACGTATCATTCAGCAACGTAAAGGGGGTGACGATTTCCAGCCCTGTATTTGTGGATGGTTTTAAGGTGGGATTGGTTCGTGATATTATTTATGACTATGATACGACCGGTAAGATCATCGTTGAGGTTAGTTTGGAAGATAAGATGAGGCTGAATAAGGGAAGTTATATAGCGGTTGTCAATACTTTCTTAAGCGGAGCTGAGTTGCATATTCATTTGAACACTTACGTGGATGACTTTTTGAAGCCGGGTTCTACGCTCGAGGGACGAATGGAAGAGGATATGATGCAATCCGTACAGGAGAAGATCTTGCCAAGCGTTGAGAACCTTTTGCCGAAGATCGACACGATTTTGGGTAGCTTGCAAACCTTGATCGCTCATCCGGCCTTGGCTCAATCCTTGAATCATATCGAAAAAACGACTAGCAACCTAGAGGTGTCTACCCGTCAGTTGAATCAGATGTTGAGTAAGGATGTACCGGGTATCGTGAATAACTTGAAGACGATGACGGATAATTTCTCGGAGGTGAGCGCCAACTTGAAAGAATTGGATTTGGCTACAACGGTCAATTCCATCAATGCGACCTTGGCGAACTTGAAGTTGACTACGGATAAATTGAACTCGACGGATAATAGCATCGGCTTATTGTTGAACGACAAAGGATTGTATGATAATCTGAACAGCACGATGGACAACGCCTCCAAGCTATTGCTAGATTTGAGGGAGAATCCGAAAAGATACGTCCATTTCTCTGTTTTTTGATTATGTTAAAAAATCATAGTATAAAAGACGTTATTTAGAATCATTCTAATTAGACAAAAAGTTAGGGGACTCCTGCTGATTATACGCATAAGGCCTTTAGGTAAAGTGAGATAGATACTTCCTGAGGCCTTATTCCGTCACCGGACGTCAGCGTTTACGCTTTTGTAGAGGTCTCTAAAATAAAGGGTTTTTGAACGTTGGTCGATCTAAATAGCAGTAAATCAGATAGGTATTAGTAACTATCTGAATCTAAAAGGGATATTGAAAATTCATATTTACCAAACAAAATAGCACTTTTTTTTTCGGAATTAATTTCTAAACTTTGTAGTCCGAATGTAAAAAGTATTAGTGGGAGAGAAAGAAAACATGCAGACTGATTATCAAACATTGTGGAATAAGTGCCTTGCGGTCATAAAGGATATTGTGCCTAAGGCAGCTTTTGACACATGGTTCGTACCTATCGTTCCGTTATCATACGAAGACAAGAAGTTTACCATACAGGTGCCTAGTCAATTCTTCTATGAGTATCTGGAAGAGAAGTATGTTAATGTTTTGAAAGTTACATTGTATCGTGTAATCGGTCAAGGAACCATTCTTAACTACCGTATCATGGTGGATAAGACCACTGGTGGTACGGTTGATTATCCGGCGGAGAATGCTTCCACCGCTGTAAAGAAAGTCACTCCCAAGGACGCTAACAAAGCTCCGAATCCTTTTATGACGACTGCTCCGCAGGATTTGGACCCTCAGTTGAACCCGAAGTATAATTTTGATAATTATTTCGAGGGTACGAGCAATAAGCTGGTTCGTACGGCGGGTGAGGCTGTTGCCCAGAATCCGGGAAAGACTACGTTTAACCCGTTGTTTATTTTTGGTCCGTCAGGAGTGGGTAAAACTCACTTATGCCATGCGATCGGAACCCGTATCCGGGAGTTGCATCCGGAAAAGAAAGTGTTATATGTATCTTCGCATTTGTTCCGGGTACAGTTTACAGATGCTATCCGTAAGAATACGACTAATGACTTCTTGAATTTTTATCAAAATATCGATGTGCTGCTGTTGGATGATATACAGGAGTTGATCGGTATGGATAAGACTCAAAATACATTCTTCCATATTTTCAACCACCTGCACCAGTTAGGTAAGCAGCTTATCTTGACTTCTGATAAACCTCCTGTGGATTTGCAAGGGATGGAAGAGCGCTTGATCACCCGTTTAAAATGGGGATTGACGGCTGAGTTGAGCCGTCCGGATCTGGATCTACGTAAAAAGATACTGAAGAATAAGATCAACCATGACGGAATCATGATTCCGGATGAGGTCTTTAACTTTATCGCTAATAATGTGACGGAGAATGTCCGTGACTTAGAAGGTATTCTCGTCTCTTTAATGGCTAATGCGGTTATTAATAATCGTGAGATCGATCTGCCGTTGACGAAACGTGTGGTTAGCCAAGCGGTTCGGTTGGAGAAGAAACAGATCTCCGTACAGATGATTCAGGAGATCGTTTGCAAGTATTTCAACTTGGAGCAATCGGTTATCCAGACTAATTCCCGTAAACGTGAGATCGTGCAAGCCCGTCAGATCACGATGTATTTGGCGAAAAAATATACGGACTCCTCTTTTTCCCATATTGGAAAGATCGTAGGAAAGAAAGACCATGCGACGGTCTTGCATGCTTGTAAGACGATCAAAGACCAGATTGAGACTAGTAAGTCTTTCCGGTCTTCCGTAGAGGAAATTGAGGTCTTGCTCAAGAACTAAATTAAGAATCCCTATATAGTAGGATAAGGACGTCTCTCTAAAGAGGCGTCCTTCTTTGTTTTGGAAGATCCGTATAAGTGTTAAGTTTTCTTTTTGGAAAACTATTTGATGCTTGGTTTTGTTTAAGTAGTTGAAAATGTGGGGTTGCGAGTTTGGTTTTGGAAAACTTTTCAATAAGTATTCTTTTTAACGTAGGGTAATTTGGATAACTGGTAAAGTATGCGTAAACTTGCAGTCGCAAAATAAATATAATAATTGTGGATCGTAAAACTTACACTTTTGACGAAGCGTTTAAGGCTTCATTGGATTACTTTACCGGTGACGAGCTCGCCGCTAAAGTATGGGTAAATAAATATGCCTTGAAGGATGCGTTTGGAAATATCTATGAGGAATCTCCGAATGATATGCATCATCGCTTGGCAAGTGAGATTGCCCGTGTGGAAAAAAAGTATCCGAATCCGTTGTCGGAACAAGAACTTTTCGACCTGTTTGATCATTTCCGCTACATCGTTCCGCAAGGAAGTCCGATGACGGGAATTGGCAATGATTATCAAATTGCCTCACTCTCTAATTGTTTTGTTATCGGATTAGACGGGCAAGCGGATTCGTATGGTGCGATTATTCGTATTGACGAAGAACAGGTACAATTAATGAAGCGCCGTGGTGGTGTAGGCCATGATCTTTCGCATATCCGCCCGAAAGGTTCTCCGGTTAAGAATTCCGCGTTGACTTCTACCGGGTTGGTTCCGTTTATGGAACGTTATTCGAATTCCACCCGTGAGGTGGCCCAAGATGGCCGTCGTGGAGCTTTGATGCTGAGCGTTTCTATTAAACATCCGGACTCGGAGGCGTTTATCGACGCTAAGATGACGGAAGGTAAGGTTACAGGTGCAAATGTATCTGTGAAGATTGATGATGATTTCATGAATGCCGCGGTTAATGGCGGTACCTATAAGCAACAATATCCAATTGATTCGGATTCTCCCGTTTATGTGAAGGATATCGATGCTTCTGGCTTATGGAAAAAAATTATTCATAACGCTTGGAAATCCGCTGAACCGGGTGTGTTATTCTGGGACACGATCTTACGTGAGTCTGTACCAGACTGCTATGCGGATCTGGGGTTCCGTACGGTTTCCACGAATCCTTGTGGCGAGATACCTCTTTGTCCGTATGATAGTTGCCGTTTGTTAGCAATCAATTTATATTCATATGTGGTAAATCCGTTCACTCCGGACGCTTATTTCGATTATGATTTGTTCAAGAAGCATGTAGGTTTGGCCCAGCGGATTATGGATGATATTATTGATTTGGAGTCGGAGAAGATCGAGATGATCTTGGCTAAGATCGACTCGGATCCGGAATCCATGGAGGTAAGACAAACAGAGCGTCATTTGTGGGAAAAGATCCAACGAAAGACTTTGCAAGGACGTCGTACAGGTGTGGGCATCACGGCGGAAGGCGATATGATTGCCGCTTTAGGTTTGCGTTATGGAACAGAAGAAGCAACCGATTGTGCGGAACTTATACAAAAGACATTAGCTTTGGCCGCTTATCGTTCATCCGTAATGTTGGCGAAAGAACGTGGTGCCTTTGAGATATTCGATGCGAAGCGTGAGGAAAAAAATCCGTTCATCAACCGTTTGCGTGAGGCTGATCCTGCTTTATATGAGGATATGTTGAAATACGGCCGTCGTAATATCGCTTGCTTAACAATCGCTCCGACAGGAACGACTAGCTTGATGACACAGACCACTTCCGGTATAGAGCCGGTATTCTTGCCGGTATATAAGCGCCGCCGCAAAGTAAACCCGAACGATTCCGAGGCTCGTGTGGATTTCGTGGATGAGACAGGCGACGCTTTCGAGGAGTATATCGTATTCCATCATAAGTTTGTAACGTGGATGCAAGCGAATGGTTATTCGGCAAGTAAGAAATATACACAAGAAGAAGTGGAGGAGCTAGTTGCTAAGTCTCCTTATTATAAAGCGACTTCCAATGATGTCGATTGGTTACAAAAAGTCCGTATGCAAGGACGCATTCAGAAATGGGTGGACCATTCTATCAGCGTAACGATCAATTTGCCGAACGATGTAAGTGAGGAGTTGGTAGACTCTTTGTATGTTGAGGCATGGAGATGCGGATGTAAAGGATGTACTGTTTATCGAGATGGTTCTCGTTCCGGTGTCTTGATTGCGACAGATAAAAAGAAGAAAAAAGAGGATTGTAACTGCATGCAACCACCGGTTATCGTATCTACCCGTCCTCGTGAATTGGATGCGGATGTGGTAAAATTCCAGAATAACCGTGAGAAATGGATCGCTTTCGTCGGCTTGTTGAATGGCCGTCCGTATGAGATCTTTACCGGTTTGGCCGATGATGACGAGGGTATCATGTTACCTAAAAACGTTTCTAAAGGTACGATCATCAAGAGCTATGATGAGGATGGTAATAAGCATTACGACTTCCAGTTCAAGAATAAACGCGGTTATAAAATGACAATCGAAGGCTTGGATGGCAAGTTTAATCCGGAATATTGGAACTACGCTAAATTGATTTCCGGTGTGCTCCGTTACGGAATGCCTATCGATCAGGTTATAAAATTGGTACAGGGTATGGAGTTGAATAGCGAGTCTATCAATACATGGAAGAATGGCGTGGAACGTGCCTTGAAGAAATATTTACCGAACGGCATGGAAGCGAAAGGGCAGAAATGTCCGAACTGTGGGTTGGAGACCTTAATTTATCAAGAAGGTTGTTTGATCTGCACGAATTGCGGAGCCTCTAAATGCGGTTAAATAATTGACTAAATCTATATACCATGAAAGTCACTTTTAATATAAACTTCCATACCGTTTGGGGACAGAAGTTATGTGTAGTGGGCTCCATACCGGAATTAGGCTCTTGGGAACCTGCTTTGGCTAAGGAGATGAATTACTCTGGGGATGGAAACTGGAAACTGGAACTGGATCTTCCACCCGATATAAAAGATATAGAATATAGATATTTCTTAAGTGTTAATGATAAGCAGATCTTTGAGGAGTGGGAGAAGAATCACCGGATTGCATTGGATGGACAATCTGATTCTTACATCCTTTATGATTATTGGCAAATCCGTCCGGATAATCTAGCCTTTTATTCTTCTGCTTTCACCAAAAGTTTATTCGCTCATCCCTGCAATACACATGAGAGGGTCGTTAGAAGTGGAAGAAAATTGGTGATAAAGATATCCGCTCCCCGGGTGGAAAAGAATCAGTGTGTAGCCATTACTGGAAATCAAGAATGCTTAGGTAACTGGCATCCGGACAAGGCTTTATTGTTGAGTTGCGATACTTTCCCGGAATGGCATATTGATTTAGACGCTGCGGAGATACGGTATCCTTTAGAATATAAATTTTTGGTTTGGGATAATGATTCCCGTCAACCTTTGTATTGGGAGAGTGATGAGAATCGTATTCTAAGTCTTGTTCCCCAGAAACAGGGTGAGACCGTTGTTATATCTGGTCTTTACTTCCGGGATAGCTTACCGTTATGGCGTTGTGCCGGCTCGGTTATCCCCGTCTTTTCCTTGCGCTCGGAAAAGAGCTTTGGAGTAGGTGATTTGGGAGATTTACACATGTTGGTGGATTGGGCTAGAAAGACGCACCAACGTATCATTCAAGTATTACCTATGAATGATACGACGATGACCCATACTTGGGTGGATTCCTATCCGTATAGCGCTATTTCTATTTATGCCCTTCATCCCATGTATGTGGATTTATCGGCTTTGGGGACCTTGCAAGATCCGGAGAGAGCTGCTTTTTATGCAGGGAAGCAAAAAGAATTAAACGCAAAAGATACGGTTGATTATGAGGAAGTACTGAAATATAAATTGGGTTATTGTCAAGAATATTTCGCAGGGGAGGGTAAGGCCGTATTAGATACGCCGGAGTTTAAAGAGTTCTTGGCGCAAAATGAGTCATGGTTGATGCCTTACGCTACTTATTGCTTCTTGCGGGAAAGTTATGGGACATCTGATTTCTCTCAATGGCAAGGTAATTCTATTTACAATAAGACACGTGTCCGGGCTCTTTGCCGGGAAGATAGTGACGCATGGCCGGAGATCTCGTTCTCTTATTTCTTGCAATATGTATTGCACAACCAGTTCAAGTCGGTATCGGATTATGCCCGTAAGAATGGAGTTGTATTGAAAGGTGATTTACCCATTGGCGTGAGCCGCACTAGTGTAGAGGCTTGGACGGAACCGAAATATTTTAATATGAATGGTCAAGCGGGTGCTCCCCCAGATGACTTTTCCATGAACGGTCAGAACTGGCTGTTCCCGACTTATAACTGGGATGCGATGGAGAAAGATAATTTCTCTTGGTGGAAAAAACGCTTCGCTAAGTTAAGTGATTATTTCGATTGTTTCCGTATAGATCACATCTTGGGATTTTTCCGAATATGGGAGGTTCCTTGTGAATATGTGCAAGGGCTTTGTGGTCATTTCAATCCAGCGTTGCCGTTCTCGAGAGAAGAGATCGAGCAGTATGGATTGAATTTTAATGAGTCTCGTTTCACGACCCCACATATCAATCGACAATTCTTATCGGAATTGTTTGAGGAAAATACAGAAGAGGTGATAGGTGCTTATTTGGCACAATCCTCCTCCCGGCATTATGTGTTAAAACCGTTCTGTGATACGCAAAGGAAGATTGAGGCGTTGTTTGCGGATAAGGCGGATCCTGTTTCCCTACGGATCAAGAATGGCCTGTTTACGATTGCGAATGAGGTATTATTTCTTCGTGACCCAAGAGAGACCGATAAGTTTCATCCCCGGATCTCGGCGAATCAATCCTATATCTATCGGGAATTGAGTGGTTCCGACCGTTATGCGTTCGATCAGTTATACTGGCATTTCTTCTATCATCGCCATAATGATTTTTGGAAGGCGCAAGCGTTTAAGCGTTTGACACCGTTGGTTGCGTCCACGGAGATGTTGGTTTGTGGAGAGGATCTAGGTATGATCCCCGCCTCTGTTCCCGAGGTTATGAATAAGTTGCAAATACTAAGCCTTGAGATTGAGCGTATGCCGAAGAGTCCGCAGCGGGAGTTTTCCGATATGTTTAATTTGCCTTATCATTCCGTTTGTACGACTTCTACACATGATATGACTCCTCTTCGTAATTGGTGGAAAGAAGATCCGGAGAAGACACAGCGTTATTACAACCATGTATTGCAACGGATCGGTGAGGCCCCGGATGAATGTACGGCTGAAATCGTTGCCCAGATTATTTCTAATCATTTGAAGACTCGTTCCATGCTGACGATTATTCCGTTGCAGGATTGGTTTGCTATGGATGATTCTATCAAGCGGAAGGATATAGAATCCGAGCGTATCAACGTTCCTGCGAATTCAACGCATTATTGGCGCTACCGGATGCATATTACGTTGGAACAGCTTTTACAGGCTGATAACCTGAATAATAAGATAGTCTCGTTGATAAAAGAGGCTGGACGAAAATAAGAAAGACTAAGGGCCGTATCGAAAAGTGCGGCCCTCAGTCTATTTGTCCGCTTTCTTTTTCTCGGAACACATCGAGCAGGCTCCGTTGAACCGTGCGTTTGGTTCGATCTCTAGGGATTGGGTATATATATCTCCCTTGATAATTGCTGTTGATTTTAGAATAAGCTTTGCGCTTACTTTTACGGAGCCATCTACCTCACCGAGAATCTCAGCATTCTCGGATACGATATTGCCTGTTACGCTACCTTTGGGGCCGATAACGATCTTGCCGTTGCAACTGATATCTCCTTCTACTTTTCCATCCAAGCGAAAGTCTGTCTCTGTGATAATATTACCCTTTATCGTTGTCCCCGCAGCCAAGGCGTTGTGTAATCCGCCTGCGGAATTTTCATCTTTTTGTTTTATTCCCATCATAATGTGTTGTTACTTGGTTGACAAATATAAGACTATTTTTTTGCAGGAAGGTTTACTTTCTATACATTTACAGATAAATTAAAAGATTATGACAACAAAGATTGAATTACGAAGGATGACATTCTATGCCTATCATGGAGTGGCACCCCAAGAGACCCGGGTTGGGAATACTTTTATCGTAGATTTGATACTGACAGCTCCGTTGGAGAATGCGGTATGGAGCGACGATTTAAGCGATACGATCAATTACGCCACAGTATATGAAACCGTGAAAGCAGAAATGGCTATCCCCTCGAGACTTCTCGAGCACGCGGCGGGGCGTATCTTGAAGGCTTTGAAAGAGAGATTTCCACAGATCACGGAGGTGGAACTTGTCTTGTCTAAATTAAATCCTCCGTTTGGCGGAGATATTCATAGTGCCTCGATAATTCTTAAAGAAAGCTTTCTTTCTGTTTAGAAACTTTTATTTACCTTCGCGTTTGTAAAGAAGTGATGCGATATACGATATACTAAAAGCACAAATACGATAACATTATGGCATTTACCAACAACGTAATGATTGTTCGTCACGGATTGCTGGCGAAGTTAGTAAAGCTCTGGAAAGAAAACCGTCTTCTAGAAGAAATTGATCGCTTGCCGATCGAGTTGAGTCCCCGAAAATCGAAAGTGAGGGGCCGTTGCTGTGTACATAAGGAACGTGCCGTCTGGAAATACAAAACCTTGCCTTTGCTTGGTTTTGATATGCAGGACGAGGAAGATGAGTTGACACCGCTTTCAGAGTATGCGAAGCGTGCCTTGTTCCGCTCGGAGAATAAGAAGGAAAATATCATGTGTGTAGTGGATGAGGCGTGTTCCTCTTGTGTCTCCGTGAATTATGAGATCACGAATCTTTGCCGGGGTTGCGTGGCTCGTAGTTGTTATATGAACTGCCCGAAGGACGCTATCCGATTCAAGAAAAATGGTCAGGCCGAGATTGATCATGAAACTTGTATCAGCTGTGGTAAATGCCACCAAAGCTGTCCGTACCATGCCATCGTTTATATCCCGATCCCTTGCGAGGAAGTTTGTCCGGTTAAGGCGATCAGCAAGGACGAGTATGGGGTGGAGCATATCGACGAGTCTAAATGTATATATTGCGGTAAATGTGTGAATGCTTGTCCGTTCGGTGCTATCTTCGAGATCTCGCAAGTATTCGATATCTTGCAACGCTTGCGGAATAAGGAACAGATGGTAGCGATTGTCGCTCCGTCTATCTTAGCTCAGTTTAGCGCTCCGAAGGAAAAAGTGTATGGTGCTATCAAGTCCTTGGGATTCGAGGAAGTGGTCGAGGTGGCGCAAGGCGCTATGGAAACCACCCGTCATGAGGCGGAAGAATTGATCGAGAAATTGAAAGAAGGACAACCGTTCATGACCACTAGTTGCTGTCCGTCTTACGTGCAATTGGCCGAGAAACATATCCCGGATTTAAAGAAATACATCTCTTCTACTGGATCTCCGATGTATTATACGGCCCGTATCGTGAAGGAAAAATATCCGGATGCGAAGATCGTGTTTGTTGGCCCATGCGTGGCGAAACGAAAAGAGGTGAAACTAGATCCGTGCGTGGATTTTACACTTACGTTTGAGGAAGTAGGTTCCGTATTGGAGGGATTGGGTATCAAGATCGAGGAGGCCCAGCCTTTCTCTGTATTATTTAACGCTGTCCGTGAGGCGCATGGCTTCGCCCAAAGTGGTGGTGTGATCAACGCCGTTAAGGTTTATTTGAAGGACGAGAACGTAAATGCCGTGCAGGTAGCCAACCTGACAAAGAAAAATGTGGCATTATTACGCGCTTACGCTAAAACCGGAAAGGCTCCCGCGCAGTTTATAGAAGTGATGGCTTGCGAGGGCGGTTGTGTGACCGGTCCTTGTACGCACGCCGATAAGACTGCCGGACAAAAGCAGCTTATTAAGGAGCTTACTAAATTCTAGACAAAATGATTAAAAAATTGGCTTTATTTGTCTCCTTGACGGGAGTTTTTCTATGTACCGCTTCTTGCGGACATAAAGAATTACTGTCGATGGGAGATTATTCCGTACAGGTATTTAATGATACCCGCGTACGTTTCGCTCCGGATGTATATCCCGCCGCTTTTAACGCTCCGGGACCGGACAGTATCTATCATTTGGTGAATGGCCGTATTATCTTGAAGAAGGTAACATTGCCGAAATATAAGCGAAACGTTTCCGTCAAACTCCGGGTTACGGTAGCTTCGAATGGAGATCGCTGGGATAAATCCGGGTCTTGTTTTGTATTGCCAAATGCCTCGGGCATTAATTTGTTGAATATCGCTAAAGGCGAGAAGGAGTTTCCTGCGGTGGATAGCGTGAAACTGGAGAAGATGATCGGTATCATCCCCGGGACGGATTATCAACCTACCGTGGAATTGATGCGTTTCATGACTCCGTTCGGAGTAGGGCATTACAGTAGTCCCGAGGATAGCTTGACGAAACATCGTAAGCCCGTGTATATCGATCATTGGGAAGATAGCGTAAGCTGGGAGCAAGACATAACCGATTTGTATCCTCTTCTGGAAGGTGGCGCTTATGTTGGGATCTTTATCGATACATGGACACCGGAAGGATACGTCGCAAGCATGACGATTGATGTGGACGAGTCCGATCTGACTTGCGACGCTTTGCCGAAGAAACATGTAGAGCCGTTGATGAATACGGTTTATTATATCGGGCAGGAATATCCAGATATATTCGCCCGGAAGGACGTGTCATTGGATTTTGATATTCCTCAAGGCGCACGTGATGTCCGTCTGAAATATATCGTTACGGGACATGGCGGTCATTCCGGCGGGGATGAGTTCGTGGAAAAACAGAATATTGTTTCCGTTGATGGAGTTCCAGTCTTGGATTTTGTTCCTTGGCGTACGGACTGCGCTTCTTTCCGTCGTTTTAATCCGGCTACCGGGGTTTGGTTGAGAAAGCGTCTGGCTTCCTATATCACCGAGAAGGGATATTCGGAGAAAGAAGTAGAGGAACCCTTGGCGTCTTCGGATCTTTCCCGCTCTAATTGGTGTCCCGGATCGGATGTGATACCGGAAGAGGTAGCGTTGAAAGATATCCAACCCGGCCATCATACGCTGACGGTGAGTATTCCGGAAGCGGCAGAAGTGGATGGGAATAAGCTGAATCATTGGTTGGTCTCAGCCTATTTGGTCTGGGATGAGTAAATAATGTGACAATATGTTGATGTACCAATGTGCCAATCATGCTCTCTTCAACTAATTGGCATATTGGCACATTAGCCAATTAAAAAATTATTGATATGGAAGACTTGTTACCTTTCGCCCTATTATGTTTCACTTCGTTTTTTACGTTGACCAATCCACTCGGTACGATGCCGGTTTTCTTGACCATGACCAATGGCATGAATGAGCATGAGCGGAAAGCGATTGTCCGAAGGGCCACGATCGTGTCGTTCATCACCTTGATGGTTTTTACTTTCTCCGGTCAGTTCCTGTTTAAGTTCTTTGGTATCTCCTCAAACGGCTTTCGCATAGCTGGCGGCTTTATTATCTTCAAGATCGGGTTTGATATGCTTCAGGCACGCTATTCCAACGCAAAGTTGAAAGAGGAAGAGGTGAAAACCTATGCGGATGATATATCCATTACTCCTCTGGCGATTCCGATGTTGTGTGGTCCGGGAGCGATCGCCAACGCAATCATGCTTATGGATGACGCTTCGACATTCACCTTAAAGGGTACGTTGATCGGAATAATCGCATTGGTCTATTTTATCACATTCTTGATCTTGCAAGCTTCTACCCGGCTGGTACGTATATTGGGAGAGACTGGAAATAACGTGATGATGCGTTTGATGGGATTGATACTGATGGTGATCGCCGTGGAATGTTTCGTAAGCGGATTGAAGCCCATCTTGATCGATATCTTGCGTGAGGCGATGGGCTAACAAATTACCAGACCAGCTTCTTTCTGCGATGGGCGCTAAATATTGGAATAACCTTTTTTTATCCTCATCGTAATCGGAGATATTTGCTTTCCAGATAAGTCGCTCTGCTTGGAACGGGAGATACGATATGATATCATGGGTGTGTGTTGTTCCGTTTGAGATCGTGATCTTCTTGGATTTAGCATACAGGTTCATATCCTTCATTTTTTGCTGTCCTTCAGGTGTCGTATCATGAACTTCTTGTGTGAAATGAAGTCTGTTTATTTTTAACATGGCTAGGTGATCGATCAATTCTTTGAGATTATCCTTCGAGATGAGAGTGAAAGGTGTGTGTATTGCCACGGTCCGATTGCTGTATCGGGGGCCATCTAGTATGGTCATTCCCGGTACGTTCCATTGAATATTCTCTACCTGAGTTTGGCTGTTTATTGCTGGAGGAAGCAGAAAACGTAAGGTTTGCATTGCGTAAAAGAAACCTTTTTGTCCGGATGCTTTTATTAGAATGCAAGAGGGGGCTATATTCAGTTTATAATGTTCGGCCGCTAGTTCTCTGTCTGTGCGGAATATGATATTGGCTCGTTTGTCTTGTATTTTTATTTCCGGGGTGAATCCGGCGGAAAGCGTGAACAGATCGGTCAACTCCCGAGCGATCATAGCCTGTTTTTCATTTTCTACACTGATGAGAGTTGCCTTATTGAAGGTGAAATCACCTTTGTCTGATACACTTTGCAAGGGGAAAGGAATGATCTCCGGTTTTTCGTCCGGAAGGAAACATTTTACAAGTATCATAACCAAAATAATAAAATATATACCTGTTGTACGTAACATAAGAATAATTTTTAATGATATGCTTTTTTGTTTAATTTTTCACTTGCTGCAAATCTATGCTTTAAGGATATTTTCTTGAGTCCAAAATCGTCCGTGAAAATTCAAAAAACGTTTTTTTATGCTCTGCAAGCCTTATATTTCGGACGATTTAGTATTTTTGCCGAACAATGGGTGATATACAACTATGCGAGTATTTTGGAAGTTTTTACAATTATATCTATTGCTGTTTTTAGTGTGTTTAACAGAGTCTCTTTATGCAGCTCCTAGGTATTATTTTAAACAAATCTCTTTGGAAAACGGATTATCGCAGTCTTCCGTGAAATGTGTACTGGTAGATGAAAGAGGTGTTATGTGGATTGGTACCCGGTTTGGGTTGAATCGTTTCGATAGGGAAAAAATAACCGTTTATCAGGAGGAGAGAGAGAATCCGAATTCTCTTCCTTATAATGATATTGTTTTTTTAGAGGAAGATGCGGAGGGGAATGTTTGGGTAGGAACTAGTCGCGGATTGGCATATTTCGATCGTGGTACTCGAAAATTTGTACGTCAGGAAATAGACGGTCAACCTTTGGTCGCTGCTTGTAGCCTCCTCATGCCGGAAGGAATCTATTTTTTAGGGAAGCAAGGTGTTTTTTGTTATTCCTATGCGGAAAAGAAAATGATCCGGTGTAAGTTCAAGGAAAGTCCGTTTGAATTTTCGCCTAATTATGTTTATTTGTATGACGAGAAAGAGAGGAAAGTCATACTGTCTTTTCTGGAAAAAGGGCTTTGGTGGTATTCGCTAGACACCGGAGATATGGAACGTGTGCCGTTTATCCCAAAAGGGAATATCCCCTCCATGTATATAGATTCATTCAAGAGAATATGGGTGGCTATCTATAATAAAGGTGTTTTTTGTTATGATCGAGAGGGGAGATTGCAGGAACATTTGGAAACCCCGGAGAGGTTGACTCATAATGTCGTACAAGATATGTGTGAGAAAGATGGCGAACTTTGGCTGGCGACGGACGGAGGTGGTATCAATATATATAATTACAAAAATAAGACCGTAAGAGCGATTATGCATCTTCCGGGCGATCGCCATTCGTTGCCGGTAAATTCTTTCGCCTGCCTGTATATCGATGATGAGGATAATGTTTGGGCGGGTAGTATCAGGGGAGGATTGATCGGCATCAAACCTGTTTTTATGACGACTTATCGGGATGCTCCTCCCGGGGCTTCTTACGGTTTGAGTTTTCAGTCGGTCACTTCCATGTATGAAGATCGTGATGGGAAAATCTGGATAGGAACGGATGGGGGAGGTCTTGATTTGTTTGATCCGCAAAAAGAGACTTTCCGGAAATATCCTCAGACTGCGGGGATGAAGGTGGTGTCTATCATGCCGTATAGCGATTCGGAATTGTTGTTATCTTTGTTTGGTGTAGGGCTTTATCATTTTAATAAAAATACAGGAGAATGCCGGGAGTTTTTGTTAAATTGGGGGCATGTGCGAAAGGATTTATTCTTACGAGGTAATTCGATTCGTTTATTTCCTTTAGACGAGGACTGTTTTTGTCTTTTATCCGATAATCATTTGTCTGTGTATAATCGGCGGAAACAACAATTTGAGTCTTTACCGGAAGATCTGTTACCGCAAAGTTTGCTTGCACCCCGTTTCATACAAGGCGATTCTTGTTACATAAGTTCTTCCGCAGCTTTGTATGTGTTGGATATCCCGCATAAGCAACTACGTCCGTTATTTGTGAGGAATGAGGATATCGGTACGATACTTGCGGTAAAACAAGATAAAGATAACCGTTTTTGGTTGGGGACATCTTCCGGTCTATATGTTTATGACCGTCTCTCGGAAAGATTGGACACGGTTGATCAGGATCGTTTTATTGGGGTAACGTCTCTTGCGTTTGATCGTTCTGATCGCCTTTGGATAAGTACTCATGAAGGGTTGTATGCGTATGTACCGGATGAGAAGCGTGTAATCGTTTTTGGGGAATCTGACGGTGTCTTTACACGTGAGTTTCTTCCGGAACCTGCTTTTGAGGCTTCTTCCGGTAATATTTATATTTCTGGGGTGGAAGGGCTGGTTAGGATACGGCCCGACTATGACATTCATGAGGAAGAGGATTTTTCTGTAAGCATGATTAATTTGGCTTTAGATGGGGCTCCGATTCATCCCGATGGTATATCCGGGGAACAGGCTATTTCCATTCCGTGGGATTATGTTTCTTTTGGGTTAAGTGTTATCGTGAAAGAGAAGGATTTGATGCGGAAGAAATTATTCCGTTTTTACATCAAGGGAGACCGTGAGGAGTTGTTGGAGACTTCAAGCCATGCATTTACATTTCCGGCACTTTCTCCGGGCAACTATGAATTATGGGTTTCCTATAGCAAGAAGAATGGAGACTGGAGTGTTCCTTTAAGATTATTGACAGTAGATGTGGAGCCTCCTTTGTGGAGACGCGCTTGGTTTCTGATCGCGATGGGGGTGATCGCATTTGCGGCAATTGGAGGGATGATCTGGTCTGTTATGCGACGCAAAGAACGGAAACTTGCTTGGGCCATGAAAGAACATGAACGAAAGTTTTATGAGGAAAAAGTCCGTTTCATGGTGAACATCAGCCATGAATTACGTACGCCGCTTACTTTGATCTATGCTCCGCTCAAACGTTTGCTGAAATCCGGAAAGGTGACGGATAAAGATGTATCCCGGCAATTGGATGGTTTGTTGTTGCAGACTTGCCGGATGCGGGAGATCGTCGATATGGTGCTCGATGCCCAGAAGTCTGATACGAACGGCGATGTTATGGATATTCGTTTTTACGATCTTAACGATTGGATACGATCGGTAACGGATGATTTTATCATGGAATTCGAAGCCCGTAGGATTTCTGTGCGGTTCCAGTTGGATGCTTCGGTAGAGAAGGTACCCTTTGATACTTCCAAATGTCGTGTCGTTTTATCTAATTTATTGATAAACGCGATGAAATTCAGCGATCCGGATACCTCATTGGTCATTGGTACGGAGCGTATGGATAAGCATGTGCGGGTTTTCCTTGCGGACCAGGGGATCGGATTGAGACATGTGGATATAAACCGTCTTTTTACCTGTTTTTACCAAGGTGAACACGACCGTAAAGGGAGTGGGATCGGGTTGGCTTATGCCCGGAAACTTATAGAGTTGCATGGCGGAAGTATAGGTGCTTACAATAATGAGGATGGAGGTGCCACTTTCTATTTCGACCTTCCTTTCACGCAAGCGTTTGTTTCCGCAGAACCGGATAGGGTTATCGATTTAAGCGTGAAGGGCGCTGACATGCCGGAAACAGATGTGCGCGGGGTACAGGTAGATACGGAGCTTGCTAAATATACATTGTTGGTGGTTGAAGATGAGATAGAGCTGCGTAACTACTTACTCGGTGTCTTGCAGGCAGAGTTTAAGGAGGTTTTTGTAGCCGGAGACGGGGAAGAGGCTTGGGAAATCTTGGGGCAATGTCAGCCGGATATTGTAATCAGTGATGTCATGATGCCTCGGACTGATGGTTTTGAGCTGTGTTACCGAATCAAGAACGACGTAGCGGTTAGCCATATTCCTGTGGTTCTATTGACCGCTAGGGTGGATCAAGCAAGTTCGGTAGAGGGGTATAAATCAGGGGCAGATATCTATTTGGCGAAGCCGTTTGATATAGATTCCTTGTTGGTGATTCTGCGGAATATATTAAGACAACGAGACCTACTTCGTGTGCGTTATCGTGAGTCCGGTTGTCTATTCTCTCCAAAAGAGGATGCGACAAGCAATGCGGACGAACAATTCATGTGTAAATTGAATACGTTGCTTCGGGAGAACTTGAGTAATCCGGATTTGAATGTGCCTTTTATCGCCTCTGCGATGGCGATGAGTAGAACGACGCTTTATAGCAAGTTCAGTCATTTGTCGGATGTCTCGGTTGGTGATTATGTGATTCGGTTTCGTATGGTCGAGGCTTCTCGGTTGCTTTCATCTCATAAGGATATGAGTATTCAGGAAGTAGCGGACCGTGTCGGTTTTTCCAGCGCTCGTTATTTTAGTACGGCTTTTAAACAAAGCTATGGGGTCACTCCAACCGAATATCGTCGAAATAATTAAGTGTTAATTGCCGATCTCCAAAAACTGAAACCGGAATGTTGGACTATTTGAGAAAAGAGATTGGACTCCTTCATGATAGCGGTCAATTCAGTACTTCCCGTAATTATTTACGAACATTGAACAGCTTTTCCTCTTTTTTAGAGAATTGTGATATACCTCTCACCGCATTAGACTCCGATACGGCTTGCAAATATGAGAAATGGCTATGGGGAAGGAGAGTGAGTAAGAATAGTAGCTCATTTTATATGAGAATCTTGCGTGCCGCTTATAATAAAGCTGTACAAGAGCAACTTGTGGAGCAAGCTTTTCCTTTTCATGAGGTATATACCGGGATCGCCAAGACATCGAAACGTGCCGTTAGTGAAAAGACCATTTTGAAGTTGCAGAGACTTGACCTGTCTTATTCATCGGCTTTGGCTCTCTCCCGGGATTTCTTTTTTTATCGGGTGGCTTTTTGATATCCATTTTACAGGGATTGATACTTAAAATCTTATATGTTTTTTGCGAACCGGTCTTCTTTTTCTCCTTGGGGGAAGTAAGAAGGCCGGTTTCTTTATCGTCTATCCTTTATCGCTTTGAATGTCCTCTTCCCTTTTAGATAAAATGCCAGAATTAAACTGTCCCGCATAAGTTCCGGGATGGTGCTCAGTGTTCTTTTCTCCAGATTCTCTTTACGCTTAGGCGTATATTCCGGTTTGAGTTGGTGATAGGTTTTTCTTGCCTCATAAACAGCTTTGGCGTTCGCGAAATGTCCTTCCAGCAGGAACTTCGCGGCGGCGATATAGTCCAGCCAAAAGCGGACACACATCACATGCTTTAGATCTTCTTCCCGGGAATTCTTGTAAAGCATCAATAAGCTGTTTCGGAAATTCAAGAAAGTCTTGCGGGGACTTTCCGCGTTCAAGGTGGCTCCACCGACATGGTAAACGATGGATTGTGGGACGCATACCAACCGATATCCCCGGGAACGTAAACGCCAACACATATCGACCTCCTCTTGATGTGCGAAGAATCCGGCATCCAATCCCCCGACTTCCTTATACGTAGCCGTACGAACGAATAAGCAGGCTCCTGTCGCCCATAAGATATCGGCGGGAGTGTCGTATTGCCCCTCGTCCTTTTCCACGATATGCAAGATTCTCCCCCGACAAAATGGATAGCCGTATTTATCAATGTATCCTCCGGCCGCACCCGCATACTCGAAGTATTCTTTATTTCGTTGAGCCCGTATTTTGGGTTGGACACAAGCGATTGACGGATCAGAGTCGAGAGTGGCAATCGGGGCGTCTAACCAATTGGGAGTAACTTCTACGTCGCTGTTTAATAAAACGCAATATTCATGGTCGAGCCTTTTGAGCGCTTGATTATATCCTTCGGCAAAACCATAATTCTGGTTGAAGGAGATAATGCCGACGGTCGGGAATTTTGCTTTCAACATCTCGATCGAGTCATCGGTAGAACCGTTATCTGCTACGATAACCTCCGCCCATTCCGGAGAGTTGGATACGACGGAAGGAAGGAATTCCTCCATTAGCTTTCTTCCGTTCCAGTTTAAGATGACAATCGCTACTTTTTTCATCCTTGTTGCTCGTGTTTATGTTTCCAACGTTTATGGGTCCATAGCCAGTAGGCCGGATCACGCAAGATCATTTTCTCTAAAAGTCGTGCGTATCGCTCGGTGATGTAATTTTCCGGAGTCTCTTTTGGATTCTCCGTAATCAGCTTCATGTCTACGGTGTAATATCCTCTTTTTACTTTTTGGGTATCGAGGAAGATCACAGGCAGGTTCAGTTTCCGTGCGATACGCTCCGGACCGGTTAATATGGCTGTATCTTGATGAAGGAACTCGGTCCAATAATGCAGGTTGGCCTTGCTGGGTGTCTGGTCCGCCAAGAAGATGACGACAGATTTGGTTTTGTCTTGTTTTAACTTGATGATATCCCGTATCGTATCGTTTTTCTTGATGCCGAAAGAACCGAACTGTGTCCTGAGATCGGCGAATAGCTTATCAAAGGCCTTGTTGTTTAACGGACGGTATATCTGATAGATGCGTGAGTCCTCGAAACGGGTGGTCGATCCGGAGAACCATTCCCAGTTGCCATAATGCCCCATCGTGAGGATGAAGCAAGTATGGCCTTTCTCCATAAGTTGGTCAACCAATTCCGGGTTCTTCAGATAGGCTCGCTGTTGTATCTCATCCAGAGAGATATGGGCCAATTTAATCGTTTCCACGATATAATCGGCGAAATGATGGTAGAACCGGCGTTCCAACTGACGCCACTCAGCCTTGGATTTATCCGGGAAAGAGGCGGTTATATTACGGCGCACTACTTTTACCCGGTATCCGGCTATCTTATAGATAAGGACATATAGGATGTCTGATAACACGTATAAAGCTCGCATGGGAAGTAAGGCGTGTACTTTTACCCAGCTATAAAGAAAGGCATATTGTATTTTATCCCACATCTTAGTTGACGGTTGATGATTGATTGTTGACTATTAATGCGGTGCGATCCTCATTCCAGCCGCCTAGTACGACTTTGCGGGTCTCATTGACCAAAGCGGCATCATAAGGGATTTCTACCTTTATATAGTTCTCGGTGAAACCGTGCATCTTGCCGTCTTTCTTGGTGTGTTCGAATAAGACATTCGCTTCCTGTCCGATATGGGCCTCATAAAAGGCATGAAGTTTCTGGTCTGAGATATCCAAGAGTTGTTGACTGCGTGCGTGTTTGGTCTTTGGGTCTACTACATAATCGATCTTCAACGCTTGGGTACCCGGGCGTTCCGAATAACTGAACACGTGCAGTTGGCTTATATCCAAGCTATCGATGAATTGGCGGGCCTCCTCGAAGTACTCGTCTGTCTCGCCACGGGTTCCAACGATTACGTCTACGCCAATGAAAGCATGCGGCATTACTTCCTTGATCTTTTCGATCTTATGACGGAAAAGAGCGGTGTCGTAACGGCGGCGCATTAATTGCAAGACAGCATCGCTACCGCTTTGCAAAGGAATATGGAAATGAGGAGCGAAACGTTTGCTATGGGCCACGAAATCTATGGCCTCGTCGGTAATCAGATTCGGCTCGATGGAAGAGATACGATAGCGTACGATTCCCTCTACCTCATCCAAAGCCCGGATTAAGTCGATAAAGGTCTCGTCGGTACTTTTGCCGAAGTCCCCGATATTTACGCCCGTCAAAACGATTTCTTTACCCCCTTTGCTCGCTACTTCCCGGGCTTGTTCCACCATGCTGGCGATCGTACCGTTCCGGCTTCTTCCACGGGCGAAAGGAATGGTACAATAGGAGCAATAATAATCGCATCCATCTTGTACTTTCAAGAAATGACGTGTACGGTCATCGGCCGAGCAAGAAGGGGAGAAGGAGCGTATGTCTTTGCTTTGTGAGGCGATAACCGCTCCTCCGTTTTCTTTCTTCTCCAGATTCTCCAGATATTGAAGGATCTCTAATTTCTGTTCGGCGCCAAGAACCAAGTCAACGCCTTCTATATGGGAGACTTCCTCCGGCTTCAACTGTGCGTAGCAACCGGTCACCACGATAAAAGCGCCGGGGTGTTGCTTGCTGATCCGACGGATCGCTTGCCGGCACTTCTTATCGGCCAGTTCCGTTACGGAGCAAGTATTCACCACGCATATATCCGCTTTTTCCCCGGGACGCACCTTGCGTACCCCTTGTTCGGCTAATAGCTTTCCAATGGTAGAGGTCTCCGCGAAATTTAGTTTGCAACCCAGCGTATAATAAGCGGCCTTTTTATTGTTAAATACGGTCTGATCTATCATTTTCGATTTAGTTAGAGTGCAAAGGTACTAATTAAGCCCGGATTAGTAAAGAGTTCGGATTGAGATGGACTTAAAAACTCTTTACTATTGCATAAATAGTTTTCCGGAAGCCTATCTATTCTTCTTTACTATTGGATATATTCTACAAACCACGTCGTGGTCTGTGCGATTCACGTCGTGGTCTGTATAAACCATGACGTGGTCTGTAAAAACCATGCCGTGAACTAAGGAATAGATACAGTCAAGCAACATTATTTATGAAGACTTGTTATCGAATAGTCCTTGCTGCGGCCTTGTTTTGTTTATTGTGCCGATAGAGGAAATACGGTAACTAGGGCTCCACTAAGATTAATACCGGATTGTTATCATTCTCGGGTTGCTCCCAATCGATTAGGTAACGGTTGTCGTTTGAGATGTATTTGGGAGTGAAATAGGCTTCTTCGGGAAGTTCAAATGAGTTTTCCGGGTATATGAATTGTACATAGGCTAATTGCTTCTCCGCTATATCATAATATAATGTATAGGTATCTTTATCGGAGAAGTTATGCATATAGAGCCGGTCTCCGATTTGCCCGGGTATGACAGGGATCGTCTTTGTCCTGAACAGGTCGTTTTTTATATCGTCTATCGTGATATTATAACGGAGTTCCTCGGGCGTTCGGTATTTACCTAGATCGAGGACGGCATAAGGAGTTAGCTTCATGTCGTTGGAAACTTTAAATATCGTATCGCAGAACAACTCCTTAAATGCGGCAATCTTATTTCCGTCGAAAGGACGGAACTCATAGGTAAATGTCATGACGAAAGGAGGTTCTGTATAAGATTTATAGTAAGGTATGCTATCCGATATGACTGTATCTTGGCAAAAATAGAACCGAATGGGTGCGTTGCCAGAGAGGTTGGGTACGTGACCTAGGATAACGTTCGTCTTAGGGAGTGGATAAAATCCCCGGATGTTCTTATCCGGAATTTGAATGGTTTGGTGGAATTTCCCTTGCCAATCGTATACCTTTATTCGGATGGGGCTATCTTTTATATAAATAAGATGATCATGAGGTTCTAGTCCGGATATACGACTAAACTCATCCGGACCTCCTCCTTGTTTGCCGATATCGTATAAATATTTTCCTGCCAAGTCGAAAACAGAAGCTCTGTTATCATGCTGCACCAATAGCTTATCGCCGTGTTTAATAATGCGGGAGATGTATTTGATCAAGATTGAGTCATTCGTTTGCAGAGGGATGAATTGGATGGATTTCGCCCATTTCTTTAAGGCTACTTCTTGAGGTTGATGGTCAAAAACAGTTGCTAGGTCAATTGTTATACATTCCTCTGATTTCTCGCTTGTGCCGGTACAAGCGGTTAGTAATATCGCAAATATAATAAGCCATTTATTCATAAAAATATCTTTGTCCTAAAGTTAATAGGACAAAGATATTTAATTTATTTCGAAATATTCGTAATATTATGAAGATTTTGTACTGTTATTTCCAATCCACTAAGGATGATTTAAAATAGTTCCAATCGGCCTTTTCCCATAAGGGGGCTTGCGCGCCAAGTCTTACTCTATATTCGTCCCAATGTGTGTTCTCTACTTTGGACCAACCTTTTTCGGCGACACCAGCCAAACGGGGCATTAACAGGAATTGCAGATCTCTGAAATTGGTGATCGTCTCGCACCAGATAGCGGCTTCTATACCCGCTACATCTTTTTGAGGATTCTCTACAGTTGGGTTGAAGGTCATCGGGTCCCAGTCGTACATTTCTTGGATCGTTTGTTTCTCATAGGCGGCCATGCCCAGACGTTCTTGCTCCGCGTTTTGGGTGGAGTCCGCACTTGGTTCCAGATATTTATGGTCCAGATAAACGTAACCGCTCGGCGAGAGAATCACTTTCGCTTTTTTGGATATACCAAGACCCGGATCTTTTGGTGCCTCTTTCATGAATTCCGCGAATAAGGCCATGATCTCTTTATACTCGGCAGGTATATTATCTTTTTTCTTAGAAGAGTCCTCGCTTTTTTGCTTCAGATAAATCCAGTGCTGGATGACATCGCCTTCCGAGATATCCGCACGGGCGGTTTCTTGCCAGCCGACCATTTTCTTTCCATTCTTCAATACGATTTCCCGTGTCTTATTTATAAAACGGACGAACTTATCATGGGGTAAGCCGATCGCCTCGTCGCCTCCGATATGGATGTAGTTTCCGGGTGCTAAAGCGGCTAGCTCCGCGATAACATCCTCCGTGAATCGCATCGCTTTCGGATCATCTACGTCGAGCGCATTGAAGGCCTGCCCCGGGATGTTAACCTTGGTCTTGAATTTGACAGCGTTCTTGAAGTCTGGATAAGCGGCGAATACGGCAGCTGTATGCCCCGGGATATCTACTTCCGGTATGATCGTGATGAAGCGTTCTTTCGCGTAATTAACGAGATCCTTGAATTCCTCTTGCGTATAATAGCCTCCTTTTCTGCCGTTGTTGGGAAGTTGACCTCCTATTTCCGCTAGCTCGGGATATTTCTTGATCTCGATACGCCAGCCTTGGTTATCGGAAAGATGCATATGCAGTACGTTCATCTTATATAAGGCGATCATATCGATCACTTGTTTCACTTCCTCGGGATCGAAGAAGCAACGAGATACATCGAAAGAAAGCCCACGCCAAGCGAAACGAGGTGAGTCCTTCACTTCCAGTAGCGGTAGATAAATCTTCTCGCCTCCGGATTGTAGATTACCACCCACGATTTGTTTCAAGGTAGTGATACCTCGATAGATACCTTCTAGGGTAGTGGCCTTGATGTAGATGTTTCTCTTTTGGATGGAGAGGGAGTAAGACTCATCTACGGGGACACTATCTTTCGGACTCAATCCATAAGCTTTTGGCAGGTCGGCGAACTCTTTCGGATCTGTCAACTCGAGAAAGATGATGCAATTCGATTCTTTGTCTGAGGCGGAAGCCAGCTTGATGCCGGATAGCTTTTCTATCTCGTTGGATAGCAACTCGCCCATACCCTTTAAGGATTCGTCCGCATAACCGATCTCGATGCCGGGATGGATCGTGAATGTACCTTCGCCTACTGTCATTTGGGCCGGAGCGGGGATAATGCTTACGCTTCTTTCTCCAACATCTGGGGATGAACAGGCGATAAATGTAATAAAACTACAGAGGGTCAATGCCCATGCGAGAGTGATTCTTTTCATTCTTATTTTAAATTTATAGGTTATATCATGGCAAAAGTAAGGATTTGTTTTTACTTTTACGCGAATTTCACAAAAGTGTGCTATGATCAAAGAGAATTTCATTAAGATTTACGAGGAGAGTTTCAAGGAAAACTGGGCCTTGCCGGCATTAACGGATTACGGGAAAAGTAAAACCTTTACTTTCGGTGATGTAGCAACGGAGATCGCACGTATTCATCTTTTATTCCATGAGTGCCAAGTCCGTCGTGGAGACAAGATCGCGTTGATCGGTAAAGACAGCTCCCGTTGGTGCATCGCTTATATGGCGGTTGTTACTTATGGGGCGATTATCGTGCCTATTCTTCAGGACTTTAATCCGAATGATGTACATCATATTATTAACCACTCGGAATCTGTCTTTTTGTTTGTTAGCGACCGGATTTGGGATTCTTTGGAGGAAGATAAGATAGAAGAGGTTCGCGGTGTATTCTCTCTTTCCGATTATCGTTGCTTGCATCAACGGGATGGAGAGAATATCCAGAAGTTGATGAAATCGCTGGATGAGAAGATGACCGAGAAATATCCGGATGGCTTCACCCAAGAGGATATCAAATACGCTGAGTTGGATAATGACAAGGTGGTAGAGATCAACTATACATCGGGTACGACCGGATTTAGCAAAGGGGTTATGTTGACGGGGAATAATTTAGCCGGAAACGTGACGTATGCCCGGACACTGGATCTATTGTTCCGGGGTGAACGTGAGTTATGTTTCCTGCCTCTGGCCCATGCCTATAGTTGCGCTTTCAATTTATTGGTACCCATGGCATTCGGTGTGCATGTCTATTTATTAGGTAAGGTGCCGTCTCCTAAGATCTTATTAAAGGCATTCGAGGAGGTGAAGCCGAACTTGATCTTGATGGTTCCCCTGATTTTGGAGAAGATCTATAAGAAGATGATCCTTCCTCAGTTGAATAAGCGAACCTTGAAGTTGGCCTTGAATATCCCACTGTTGGATTCACGTATCTATGCGCAGATCCGCAAACATTTGGTGGATGCCTTGGGAGGACGTTTCCGTGAAGTGATCGTGGGGGGCGCCGCCATGAATCAAGAAGTAACGGATTTCTTGTATAAGATCAAATTCCCGTTCACGATCGGTTATGGTATGACGGAATGTGGCCCGTTGATCAGTTATGATCATAATAATGAGTATGTGCCCGGTTCTTGCGGACAGATCTTGAAAGGGATCATGAAAGTCCGTATCGATTCGGAAGACCCTTATAATAAGGTAGGCGAGATTCAAGTATCGGGCGAGAACGTAATGAAAGGCTATTATAAGAATGATGAGGCAACCCAAAATGTCTTCACGGAAGATGGCTGGCTAAGGACGGGTGATTTGGGTACGATCGATCATGACAACCGTATTTTTATACGTGGACGTAGCAAGACGATGATCTTGGGCGCTAGCGGACAAAATATTTATCCGGAAGAGATTGAATCCAAATTGAACAATTTGCCATTCGTGATGGAGAGTTTGGTCGTGGAGAAAAACGGGAAATTGATCGGGATGGTGTATCCGGATTACGATACGGTGGATAGTACGGGTATCTCGCATACGGATCTTCCAGTTATCATGGAACAAAATAGGATAGAGTTGAACAAGCTCCTGGCTCCTTACGAAACGATCTCGGAGATACAATTGTATCCGACAGAATTTGAGAAAACACCGAAGAAAAGCATTAAGCGTTACCTGTACAGTAATTATTGATAAATAAATAGAAAGCAAACGCAGCTAATATTCAGCATATTGTAAAAGCGGTAGAAAATAATTCAAAAAAAAACGTCTTATGTTGTACAACATATATGATTAATACATACATTTGCATCGTTTTACAACAACAAGATATTATAGACCGTTTAAATTAAGAACAAAATGAAAAAGTTAGTTGCATTTGCTGCTGTTATCGCAGCTGTATCATTCGCATCTTGTGGCAACAAATCTGCTGAATCTACCGAATCTGTTGCTGAAACAGAAGAGGCTACTGTAGTTGAGGAAGCTCCTGTAGTAGAAGAGGATGCTGCCGCTACTGATTCTGTAGCTGTTGAGGTTACTGACTCTGTTGCCGTAGAAGCTGCTCCTGCTGAATAATAATCAGTAAACGAGTTTTGAGGACAGTCTGTATGCGTTGAACATACAGACTTTTTTTGTTTATAAACCATAGATAATGATATGAGACAAATTTTACTTCTTCCATTGGCCGCTCTATTGGCTATGCCGGTATTCTCGCAGACTCCTGCCGATACGACGCTTACGATCCGGAATATAGAGATTCAGGGTACCCGTTTCGCCGGGTTGAGCGAGAGGGGCGGGATGAAAATCTTGCGGGTAGATAATAACTTGAGTAGCGTTACCAATACGGCGGCGGATGCTTTTCGCCAATTGCCTTCTGTCATAACCGATATGGAAGGAGCCGTTACATACAGGGGCTCCGGTAATGTCGGGATGCTTGTCGATGGAGTTCCTTACGGTTTGCTGGAAGAATATAGCGGTGACGTGCTGATCCAACTTCCCGCCCTGTTCTTTAACCAGATCTCATTAGGGGCATTTCCTCCGATTAATGCGGTGCCGGATGGTGATGTGGGCATACTCAATCTGGTGCCTCGTATGTATGGAACGGGAGATTCCCCTCTATATGTTACGCTTGGGGCGGGATGGAATGAGCGATATAACGCAGGAGCGGTATTGAATTTGCATCCCGGAAAATTCCATATCAACGCAAAATACAATTATAGGAGGGAATACCGGGAACGATCTTTCAGCAAATCGACCGCGACCGCTAAAAACCGGACGGAGATGAATAATAATGCCACGGCTCGTCCGGACGTACATGTGGCGGATATGAAAGTAGACTATGATCTTTCCGCGAAAGACCGGATCACCGTGCATGGCCTGTATCATTTGATGGATTATAGTCGGTATGGACGCATTAACAACCGGGTATTCAACCCGAAAGGGGAGCAAATGAAGTACGTGATCCGTAACCGGTATAACGACCAGCGCCAGGAAGCTTATGCCGCCGAAGCGTATTGGAACCATGAGATTTCGGAGAATCAAGGTTTTTATACCGTATTCAACTATAATAATTTCTCGTATGATGAGGATAATGATTTCAAGAATGAGAATCCTCAAAACGGGAATATCGTCTCGGAGGATAACCAATCTATCGACCATACGAAACATAATTATTTCTGGGGATTTGGATATGGGCAGGAGATCGATGGTTGGGATTTCAAGCTTGGTTATATAGGTCGTGCGCGAAACGAGGATTATCTGACGGCTGCTTTTGATAAGGTGGACGGTAGTTTTGAGTTAAGTCCGGCGAAATCGTATAATTACGATTTCAACCGTTATCTGAATTTGATCTATGCGGACGTGGTTAAGAATTGGGGCGCTTTTAACGCGGAGATAGGGATACAGGCGGAATTTAGTCATTTTAAGATGGATGAGTTTAGCCCTTCTTGGATCAACGACCCTTATTGGCAGGGGATAAAAGGCAAAGAGAACAAGAGTTCTCGTTTTCATTTGTATCCTCGTGCCCGTTTTACTTATGAGGTGAATAAGAGCAATCGTTTAAGCTTGAGTTATCAGCAACGGGCGATTCGTCCGAATGGCAGCTATTTGTGCTCTTTCTTGAATAACAGTGATCCTACCCATATCATACAGGGGAATCCGGACTTGAAGGATGAGTTTATACATAACGTAGAGCTAGGATATCAGTTTTCGGCTCCCCGTTTTCGTTTGACTCCGGCTATTTATTATCGGAATCGTACGAATCGTATCATGGAGATCGCTGGCCAAGTAAATGATGAGACGGTTTGGAAGAAAGAGAATATCGGACATAGCCAAGCAGTCGGAGCCGACTTGTCCGGTAGCTGGAATCCTGTACGTATCTTGACGGTCGGTTTCTCCGGGGATATCTATCGGGACGAGATCGATGGGCGTACGATAGGCTATGACGAGAAGAAATCCTTGGTTTGCTGGGATGTGAAGGGGAATGTAAACGTAAGTATTACGCCGACTACGGATTTTCAGGTAGACGGCTTCTACGTTTCCGACCAGCTTACGCCTCAAGGTAAGATCAAAGGCCGTTATAGCGTAAATGCCGGTCTCTCTCAATATTTCCTCAATCGTAAATTATGCGCGAACTTAAGTATCAACAATATATTCGATAGTTTAGAAGAAACAACGATTATTGATGCCCCGAACTTAGAAATGACGCAAAAGCGCAATCGTGATGCCCGGGTAGCTTGGCTTACGTTGACTTATCGTTTATAAAGTAGGTTCCGTGCCCTGTGTTCCATCTTGTTTGTGCTTTTGGATGAACAAGATGAAACGCATGGAACGGTCGTACGTGAAATAATTCCAGATCCAGTCGATCAGTACAATTAGCTTATTCTTGATTCCTAAGATGGAGCGTAAATGTACGAGCATCCAAACCAACCATGCCGTAAATCCGTGTAATTTCACCTTATTTAAATCGGCAACCGCTTTATTCCTGCCGACAGTAGCTAAAGTTCCCAAATTCTTATAATGGAAAGGTCTCGGTTTTTTTAGAGCCTCGATCCGTTGTAGATTTTCGGCTAATAACTCACCTTGCTGAATCGCTACCTGAGCGACTTGCGGATGTCCGTTCGGGTAATCCGGTTCTGCCATCCAGCAGACATCTCCTATGGCGAATATATTGGATAAGCCTTTTACTTGGTTACATTCATTGACGATAATCCGTTCCCCCCGGGTCAAGAGTTCTCCTTCGATATGATCGAAATGCACCGCTTTCACACCACTTACCCAAAGTAAGGTTCTAGTGGGTATGGTTTGTCCGTCATCTAAGAAAACGTTCCCATCCTTATAGTCCACGACACGCTTCTGAAGAATGATGTTAACGCCCATATCCTCAAGGAAGCGTTTAGCGTTGGAGGAGGCTTCCGGAGACATGGCCCCTAGTAATTTAGGGGACCCTTCTATCAGATAGATATTCATATGAAAGTTTCCTAGATCCGGATAGTCTTTTGGCAAAACAAACCGTTTCATCTCGGATAAAGCGCCGGATACTTCTACACCTGTAGCCCCTCCACCTACAACAACTATATTTAGCAAAGCTTGCTTCTCGTCTGGGTCCGTACAAGTAGTCGCTTTCTCTAAATTAATTAATAAGGTGTCTCGTAAAGCTAACGCCTCTTCTACCGTTTTCATGGGTAGAGACTGTTCCTCGATCGTTTTGTTTCCAAAGAAGTTGGTGATAGTTCCAGCGGCGATTACAAGATAATCATATTCCAATTCGCCGATGGAGGTTTGAATGGTATGCCCTTTCGGATTGACGCCATATACCTCTGCCAACCGGAAGTAAAAGTTCTTTCTCTTCTGGAATATCTTTCGATATGGAAAGGATATTTCATTATATTCTAAGCCGGAGGACGCTACTTGATAAAGCAGGGGAGGAAACTGGTGATAGTTGTTCTTGTCGATTAAGACTACTTGAAACTTGCTCTTTTTCAATTTCTCAGCTAGTTTTAACCCTCCAAATCCGCCCCCGATAATTACGACCCGCTTTTTGTCTGTGTAAGGAATGTTGAAGCCCATGATCTAAACGCTTTTCCTATATAAACATAGAAAGAAGCGAATTGGTTCTTCCGTTAATTATTAATGTATGTAAGCGGGTAGAGGCTTTATTTACAGGAAGGTTTATCGTGTTTCGGGGAAATACGTTTCTTTACCTTCCGCTTCAATCGCAAAAACTGCAATATGGAAAGTATACGCATCAAGATTATGAATAAGATAACCCCTAGCAAAATATAGCAAATTATCGGCGATGTCATTTTACCCTCTTCTTCACAAATTTTATCCCAGTCTTTAATTTGGAATAGTAAAACATAAAAAAATATGGTGGTCATTATACACTATCTTTTATTAGATCATCCATACGGATAGGTGTCTAAAATCAATGAGGCAAAGATAAATGAGCATAACTTATTAGGAGTTATACAACTTGACAATTTAAATGTATATTCTGATAGGGGGTGTTTTCTACAACGATTTAAGTTTTTTCCTTAGCTCCGTGGGACTATATCCAAAGCGTGCCTTGCAAAATTTGTAGAAATGCGAATGCGAGGAGAAATCGAATTCATCTATTATGTTCTTAAAATCATCCTCGCTGTTAGCTATGGCGACCAATAGTCGTTTGGATTTCTCTTGCATCAGCCATTCGTAGGCTGGAATACCGAAAGCTTTTTTAAACTTCATTCGAAAGGAATTTACTCCGTAACCTATCATTTGAGCTAGATCTGTTACTGTTTTAGCTTTTATATAATTCTCGGCGATGAGTCTCTCAAACTCTGCTGAATGCGTACTTGATAAATAGAAAAAGTAGTCTAATTCCTCTTTTCTATAAAGCTTTTTCAATAAGTAGAATAATTCCGTTCTCTTTAATTCATACAAAGGGTAGTTCAGGAAATTATTTTCAAGATATTGTCCGACAAGTTCTAGAAAACCGTATAAAGGTTCCACTATTTTCAGCTCTATCCACTTAGAGATAGGTTGAGGTAATATTCCGTACGGATGTTGGTAATACGGTAACTCATTCATCGTTAAACTGTCAAAAAAGAAAATGATGATTTTTGAACCTAGTGTGATATCATATGTGTAATTTTCAAATGATCTTAGAAAGATCATATACTGTTCACCGATTGTTTTCTTTTCTTCTTTAGTGGAATATATAGTTATGGATCCGCTTAAGATAAAAATAATCATATCGCTGGATAAACCAGATAAGGTTTGTGTTATTTCCTCTGACATCAATATGATACTAAAGCCAGCGTGTAAGATTCGGTTTTCAGATGTTTCCGGAGAAATTCTGTTAATAAGCTTGTTTATGAAATTATTGTTATTTAGTTTGTTATACAAATATTTCCCCCCTTCAGTAAATCTAGATGCAAAAAAAGCGCAATGTATTAGTATGGTCTGTATACAAACTATCATTTTTTGTATACATTATGATATGAATGAAAAATAAATAGGAATCAGAGGAGGTCTCTGATTCCTTGTAAAATAAGATCTCCCATTTTTTTAAGGGAAGAATTAAGTTTACTAATACTTTAGGAGGGTAATTTCTATTATCACAATAGAATGAAATAAAAACTAAATACGTCTTACAAATGAAAATAAGACATTACGTATGAACAAGCTTGAATATTATAACGTATTGTGTTTTATTTTCTAAGTCGTTTTATTTATCCGTGCGGAATGGAAGCACCGGTAATCCTTGTACGTTTTGCAAGTTGCCAATTTGGAAATTCCGGAAACCATAACGAGCGGCTATTGGGGCTTTTACGCCCGGAGCTGAGATAATAACGGTTTTCTTGTTAGCGTCTATAGTTGCGTTTGCCTTGTGGAAACGCATGTCTTTTCCGGCTATCTCGAAGCCTATGATCCCGTTATCTCGATTGAAGCCATCTTCCGCATTCTTGAAAAAAAGAATGATTTTATCTTTATCTATTTCCATATGATCGTATTGGGGGCTCTCACAAGCGATGGTTGTATAACCATAGGTTTTGTTTAGAGCCATATAACAAAGACGCTCACCGATCTTTTGTTTCTCTTTGGGGTGTATTTGCCGTTTCTCGTAATCCTGTACCAGATCGTTCGTGGAAACAATACCGCTATTGGGGATCAACCGGGTGGCTTTGTATTGCTCTTCACGAAGGTATGCGGCTTGGGCTCCTTCTCCATATTCGTAAGGGGCGATTTCTACCAGATAGAAAGGTAATTCTCCTTGTCCCCATAATCCTCTCCAATGTTCTACCATTGTCGCTAGGCGTTTAGCGTAGTCCGGGTGTCCGACATTTGACTCTCCTTGATACCATAGGAAACCTCTGACCGTATATTTGCTGGCTGGTTTCAGCATTCCGTTATACATGATCATGGGTTGTAGCATCGGATGGATTTTCTCATCGTTACCCGCTAAGGATAGATCGATATCGCTATAATTTAGCAGGATGTCTTTAGGCAACCAACCTTCCACTGTGGAGCCGCCCCAGCTACAATTGATGATACCTACCGGCACGTTCAACACCTCGGTCAACAGGGTTGCGAAGAAATAGGCGGTAGCTCCGAACTCCGGGGCGTTTCGCGGATCACATACTTTCCATTCGCCACCTACCGGATAATCTTTCGGTTCCAAAGCTCCGACCCGTTGGATCGTAGCGTAACGGATCGAGTTCTTATATTTCCCGGATGTAGCGATAGCGTGGTTACCTCCCTCGATAGGGCAGTGCCAGAAACCTCTTAATGGCATTTCCATATTGGATTGGCCGGAACCGAACCATACCTCGCCGATCAGAAGATCATGCAAGACAATCTTGTCTTGTCCATTCTCTAATGTTAACTGTTGCTTTTCGAAACTGGCCGAGGGCGTCTGAACCCAGATTTCCCATCTGCCTTGATCGTTTACTTGGGCCGTGTATTCCGTATTGTCCCAAGAACTACGGACTTTCAGGCTTGAATTTGGGGTTGCATTTCCCCAGAGCCGTACTTTAGTGGCTTGTTGGAGTACCATGTTGTCACCTACCAAAGCTGGCAGCTTGATCTCGGCCCGGAGGTTCACCAAACCGAGAAGGAGGCCGATCGCCATCCAATAGAATTTGTTCATATCGCTTGTTTTTTTGATGTCGGAAACTTCCGACGGTTGTTAATCTGATAAAAAAGAGCCGGCAGGCGGTCTTTCGGACGGCTATTCGCCGGCAAGTCGTTCGATAATCTCCATACACATCCGTCCGTTGTGATAGGGACATTTCCAGAAACCGGCCTTGTCATCCTCGCGATTGATCTCGTGATCGAGCGATACGCTCCAATGCCATTCCCCTTGTTCCTTGTCGATCAAATAACGCTGAATGAATTTCCAGCATGTATAGGCTGTGCCTAAGGCAGGCTCATCTCCGAAATGTTGATACAAGTTGAAATGACCCACTACATTCTCGGCTTGCACCCACCAATGCAGGTCCGTGTCGGCTTTCTTCTCATCCGGGTGATACTCGTAAATGAGGCTACCGTTCGCTAATAACCCGTCTTCGGCCGCTATCGCTATCTTTTGAACCAAAGGCTCTACTTTCTGAAGGATCTCGTTGTCTCCCAATTCGATAGCGGCCTCATGCAGTAACCAAGATACCTCTATATCATGACCGTAGGAGATGATACGGTATTTGCTTTCCCAATCCTCGTTGAAAAAGAGGTTTAAATGATAGGTACGGTGATCCAGAATCTTGTCGGTGAAAATCAGGATCAAGTTTCGGAGTTGTTTTTTGAGGTGCTCGTCTTTCCATACCCGATACAAGTTAGTATAAGGTTCGAGGATATGCAGATGGGTGTTCATAGTTTTTTTCTCATTCTCATCCTTGTCGCTTAGTCGCATATCCTCTATCAGTTTCCAGTCTTTCGTAAAGGCTTCCATATAACCGTTCTTTTCCGGGTCGAAACTATATTGTTCGATCGCCTTGAAGAGACGGATCGCATAATCCAACGCTTCTTTATCTCCGGTAGCCCGGTTGTACTCGCTTAATCCGTAGATAGCGAATCCTAAGGCGTAGATTTGCTTTTTGGTTTGCACGGGTTGACCGGTATAGTCTAATTCCCAGTAAATACCCTCGAATTCTTGGTCGTAGAATTTATCGATAAGGTAACGTTTGGCACGGGTCGCCGTTTCCAGATATTCCGGCTTTCGTAATAAACGGTATGCGGCGGAGAATGTCCATAGGATACGGGCGTTCAAGATGGCGCCTTTAGGGGCATGTACGACTCGTTGATTGTTTCCCGTGATTTGCCCATGGAAACCACCATACTCACTATCTATCATTCGGTTCATCCAGAAAGGGAGGATATTGTTCTCTAGCTCCCATTGAACCTCGTTTTGTAAATCTTCGGTGATTTTATTCATTTGTTTCTTTTCTTTTGGTTTCTAACGTAGCGGTGATTTCCTTCATCTTTGTCTCGCTAAGCGGGTAGAAGGCGATAAATACAACGGACAGGATCGTACCTACGGCCGGTAAGAAACTGAGGAACATCTTGATTCCGCTAATCGTTTCCTCGCTTTGTACGGTATTGGCCTGAAACCCGAAGAAAGCGAGTAGCCAGCCTGTGATAGCCGTGCCGATCGCCCATCCGAATTTCTGGCTCATGGACGAGGAACTGAAGATCAATCCTGTGGCACGGTTCCCTGTTTTTAGTTCTGAGTAGTCCGTGCAATCGGCATACATGGACCAAAGTAGGGGGAAAATACTACCGGCGCAAATACTGATGAACACTTGGAACGTGAATATCAGGGCTAGATCCGTCTTGTCGAGCCAGAAAAAGAGGATGCTTAAGACCGAGGCGATCAGCATGGAGCCCATATAGGTTCTTTTCTTTCCGATCCGGTTGCTTAATGGAGCGGCTAAGATCACGCCGACAATATTGGCCGCCTGTCCTACCGCCAGATATAATCCGCTTAAGACGAAGGAGACTCCGAAAAGAGATACATTGGCATAGGCTTCCTCAACGATAAAGTATTTGAAATAATATACGGTAGCCCCGTCGCGGATGGAATTGAAAACCAGAGCGGAGACACCTGCTCCCAATAGTATCCACCAAGGCTTGTTGCGCAATAGGTCTCTCAAGTCATCTTTTAACGAGCCTTGTTGCTCTTTAATCGGTTTTACCCGTTCTTTTGTCCATGCGAAACATCCATAAAAGAGAATGGCGCACAGGATATCGATAACTACGACCGCTAGGGTCCATCCATGTTGTTGATCCGCCAATTCATCGCTATTTTCGCTAAAGAAGCGTACCATCGGCATGAATAGCAACAGGGCTATAAAACTGCCAATATAGGCGAATACCATACGGTACGTAGAAAGGGTATTACGGTCTTGTGGCAACGGGCTCATTACTCCAAGCAGGGACGCATAAGGCACGTTTATAGCGGAGTACACCATCATCATCAAGGAATAGGTGATATAGGCATAGATCAAATTACCTGTTTGTCCAAAAGAAGGAGTCGTGAAAGTGAGCACTCCGATAACGGCGAACGGGATCGCCAGCCAAAGTAAATAAGGGCGAAATTTTCCCCAGCGTGTTTGCGTACGATCCGCCACGACACCGACAATCGGGTCAAAGACCGAGTCCCATATACGAGTTATCAAGAACATCGTACCTACGGCTGCTGCCGGTAATCCGAATACGTCCGTATAGAAAATCATCAAGTAAGCGCCAAACAGTTTCCAGAACATGGACGATGCCATGTCCCCGAAACCGTAGCCTATCTTCTCTGTTAGTTTAATCATATGAGTGGTTTTTGTAGGTTATTTCAGGAGTGGAAGATTTCGATCGATCAGCTTTTTCAGCGTCTCGACAGATGCGGTCGTAGTCAGCCCGTCGGCCGGAGTGTTCATGCAGTAATCTACCAATTTATCGATTGTGGATACAGCCACGTGCATACGGGTATCGGAGGATGCGTAGTAAATATATACGGTTCCATCCTCATCCGCGATCCATCCGTTAGAGAATAAAACGTTGGATACATCGCCGATCCGTTCCTCATTTTCCGGAGCCATGAAATAGCCGGCGGGTGTGGCGATAGGTCTCGTGGGATCTTCCAACGCGGTCATATACATATAAAGCACGTAACGTAATCCGGCGGCGCATCCCCGTACGCCATGGGCGAGATGTAACCAGCCTCTCGGTGTCTTGATCGGGTGGGGGCCTTCGCCATTTTTCACTTCCTTGATCGTATGGTAGTAACGTTGGTCGATGATGGTTTCTTCCTTGACTTCGGCGTGCGTGATATCATCAATCAAGGCCCATCCGATACCACCGCCACTTCCCGCGTCGATAAATCCGTCTTGGGGGCGGGTATAAAGGGCATATTTACCATTTACGAATTCCGGGTGTAATACGACGTTACGTTGTTGGCTCTTGGTCTTTAAATCCGGGAGACGTTCCCAGTTTTTCAAGTCTTTTGTCCGGGCGATAGCTGCCGTGGCGGTTGCCGAGGATAGATCTCCGGGAGCTGCGTTCGGGTCATGGCGCTCGGCGCAAAAGATTCCGTAAACCCAGCCGTCTTCATGAGCGGTTAGGCGCATGTCGTAAATATTCGTGGCCGGGACAAGATCGTCCGGCATGGTTACCGGGTAATCCCAAAAACGGAAATTGTCTACTCCGTTCGGGCTTTCGGCTACGGCGAAGAAGGATTTACGGTCGCTTCCTTCTACACGTACCATTAATATATATTTACCATTCCATTTGATCGCGCCGGAGTTCATGGTTGCGTTCATGCCGATGCGTTCCATCAAGTAGGGGTTTGTCTTTTCATTTAAGTCATATCTCCAGAAGATCGGGGTATGTGCGGCTGTCAGTACAGGGTGTTGATAACGGGTGAAGATTCCGTTTCCGTCTTCTAAAGGGATATTTTTCCGGCTTAACAAGGTTTCGTGTTTAGCGAAGAGTTCGTTTACTTTTTCTTGAAATTGTTCCATGATGTTTTTGCTTTAAATGATATTATCAGATGGTGGGAGACGGGGCACGCCCCGTCTCTACAACTGGATATGACGTGATTTATCTGGTTTATGTATGATGTTATTTATATAGGTTGATATCGGAGGCGAACAATGTTTTCGGATTTTCAAAGAACTTCTTGAAATCCTCGGCAGAGGCTTGTCCGGGATAAGGGCCAAAGAAGTGAGTGACTTTTTCACGGGCGTTTCTCCATACCAATACATAAGCGACCGGATATTTCTCCATGGCAGGCAGCAGGGTTCCCGTCCACCATGTGGAGTCTGGTACCCCTTCGTAGCCGGTCTCCGTGACCGCTATGATCTTATGGTTGGCTTTGCCTATGCTGTCTATTACGGAAAGACTGGTATCCATGCTTTTCAAGAAGAAATCCTTATCTTCCCGTTGGTAAGCGTCGAAGCCTAGGACGTCGATCAAGTCATGTCCGGGGTAACGTTCCAGATAAGACGCTTGATCCTGCGGCTCTGTACCTGTGGAATAAGCGTATACGATCTGGTCTGTTGCTCCGTGAGCGTTTAGATAATCGGCGGTCATTCGCCATAGCGCCTTGTATTCATCCGTGGTACATAAATTCTGTCCCCACCAGAACCAACTTCCGGTGTGTTCGTGCCAAGGACGGAATAGGACGGGAATCTTGGTGCCATCGCTTGTTTTCAAGGAAAGGATGAAATCATTCACTTTGCCTAGCCAACTTTGGAATTTCTCATAGTTCTCCCCTTCCGGAAGGATCGATTTCACGACAGCATGGTCTGATACGTCCCAAGCGTCCCCTCCGGTTTTAGGGTTACGGGGATGCCAACTTAAAGATACCAAGCCTCCCCGGTTATATTGGTTGATGATTTCCTTGCGTATTTTCTCGAAAGGTACTTTATCAAGGCTTTTATCTCCCCCGAGTTCGATCTCTCCAAGATCAAAGCTGATAACGGCCGGATAATCGCCGCATACTTTTTGCACGTCTGAGCCCCCTTCGTCAAATTCCCATCCGATCCCATAAACCGTATCATCGTGGTGTCCGAACATGATTCCTTTTTGTGGAATCGCACGTAGGTTCTCTATTAAACGTTCTCTCGGCGAAACCTGTTCGCTTGTCGGCTCTAGTCCTTTCTTCGATGGTGAACAGGCGATTAATGCCCCTAGGCATAACATGGTAATTAATTTCGTGTTCTTCATGATTCTATTCTTTATGGATGCAAAAGTAAGAGGTATTTGGGTTACAATCTAGTATTATTTTATCTGATAGCGATATTATTTTCATTTTAACCGGAACGGTTGTTTGATTTTGAATTCATTGTTATCTTTGTGTCCATGAAATAATCAAACAATGTAACTATGGGAAAATGGAATGATTTACAAGTACAAGTGAAGGAGGGGAAAGAACAGGAGAAAAACCGAAAGGAGAATCTTGGGAAGTTCTTTTATGATTTGGCGAAGCTTACGTTTGCGGGTAGTGTGATAGCGGGGATAATCCCTTTATGGAAAAATCCGGGAGATCTGTCATTATGGATGTTGGTAGTGACTGGATTGGTTTGTACAGGGGTAATTGCAGCTAGTGCGAATAGAATATTTAAATGATAATCAATATGAATAACTTAACATTTATGTTTTTAATTATTATCGTGGTAATGGGGATATTTCTTGCATGGACTTATACCAAATCCGGGAAGAAGTGGTTGAAGAACCTATAGTGAACATCTAGATATAGAACTATACCCAATACACGGATCTTATGGAATTATTTATTTTTTCTATAAGATCCGTGTATTGTTTTTGGTGCCCCTTGGTTTCTAGTTTCCTGCTTGAACCTGCATACGTTCTTTCGAAATGATCCTCTTCTCAAATACTTTCGTGTCCAGCTGAATAGGGGCATTTACGAAATCCGGTACATTATAGGAATAAACAGAGCGATCGTAATAGGTTTCCGGATCTTCCTGGGGAAGGAGAAAGGGCTTGCTTATCTTGCCATTCTCATCCATGCTAGCCAGATAAAGGCGGGTATAAAGGCCGTCACCCCGGCGGCTACTGAAGACAAACCAGCGGGAGTTGCTACTCCAGTTGTGAAAGCTTTCGGTGTCATCGCTATTTACTTCGGATAGCTCGCGGAGGTCTCCGCTTGTCAAGTCCAGTAACCATAGATCCGCCTCTTTATGCCAGATCGAAAAGTTTCCGTAATCGGATAAGGTGAACATAATATATTTGCCGTCATAGGAAGGACGGGGGAAAGATACGCTTTTCCCTAAAGCCTCAGCGTTCACCAACGTATCGATACGGCTCCCGAATGTACCGGTAGAGGGATCGAAATCGATACTACATAAATTATATCTTATCTCTTTATATTCTTCGGGAATCTTTTTAGCCTCGGCGGAACAAAAGTAAAGCGTACGACCATCCGGGGAGAATGCGGGGAAGGTCTCGAACCTGTCTTTCTTTTGCAAAGAATCGCAAAGAAGTAGATGATGATCTGCCGGATGATAAACGACTACATCAGATTCCAAATCCAAGACTTCTACCCGCTCGTCCTTAACCGTATGGAACGATTGCCGGGTGTTGTTCGTGGAATACGCTATATATTCGCCTCCGGGATGCCAATAGGGATAGACACAGGCGGCGATTGTCTGGTCTGTTTTCGTGTTGAGGTATTCATCCTTATTGCCGGTTCTCATAAAAGTGGCTCCATGCGTCCCTCGGATGTGAAGACTGAAATGGCTCGGGTCCGTACGATTGAAGGCATGGCAGTTTACGCACATACCTTTGACCAGCGTGTTTTCCACCAAAGGTCTTTCTTTATGAGACGATAGATCACGCTCATAAATACCCATACGGCTATAGACTTCATAACCGGGAGCGATCTTTCGGTATACTAGGCCGTAATCGATCGGGTGGGGGCTGATGTACATGGGGAAAGGTTTGTAAGTACTCCATTTACCCTTTTGCTTGATACTGACAGTAAAGAGTAAACTATCGCCTTGATTGGAGGTGAGCAGTTGCTTCCACTCTTTTTCCGGGAAATTGACATGCTTCGCGTTTATATGTACCTCTTTGCCTTGGTGCCCTTTTACGATAACATCTATCCGCTCATAGGAGGTATCCGTATAAGAGAAATTCATTGGAGCTATCGTGGCGGGAACTGTTACCCCGATATAATCCGGATAGATGGACGGGTATTTCTCTATTTGTTCGGGGGATACCACCGAATCCCCACAAGCGGTAAATAACGCTATACATATACTATATAATAAGATAAGCTTTCTCATGGCCGTTTATTTTCTGAATAATAAGTAATACCAAAATGTCTTCTCGTATTTCGGGCGAAGGATAGGCTCGGAGTCTTTCTGCGTCATATAAACACGGGCGAACTCGCTTACCCCTTCCAATACGTTGCGGGAGATGCTCCAAGGAAGACCTTGGAAATTAGGATGCTGCTGTGTCCAAATGAAAATCAATGCCTCTTGATAAGAGATGGGTATGTGATTATAGCCCAGATCTTTTCCCAGCGGATAATATTTCATGAAACGTTCCAGATCCTTCTTTTGCAAGACATAGGCTAACATATACTCGAAAGCCATCCGGTTACTTTTGTTATGTTGCAGCAATAAGCCTAGCATGACATCCATTTCCGTGTCGCTAAACAAGAAATCTTCCGTATATCGGGCTTTTCTCAACCATCCCCATTCGGGATGCTTCTCTATCTTTTCATCGTTATTTAGATAGCTCATGGCGTTGGTCGCCCATTTCTTATAGAACAAGGTATGCTGCAAAGCCCGCAGGTATTTGGCGGCGACAGCGTATTGTCCATTGATCAAGTTGGTCTCGGCCAGACGCATATAGGCACGTCCGCTTTTCTTATAGTCGGGGATAGCCTCCATCGCTTCGAACATATAGCGTTGTGAGGAGTTGATCATTCCCAGATGATAGAATATCTCGCTGGTTGGGAGCGGTGAGGTAAAATCTCTTTGGAAGGTCGGGATCAATCCTTCCGTTCCATTCTGGTAGAAATGGAACATGCGATCCCCTAATTGTCCGGTCTTGGCGAGAGCCAGATTTAAGCAGGTCACGGAGAAGGGGGAATTTGGTTCTTTGTTTTCCGCCGCTTTGATAATCTTGTTCCATTGTTTCATGCGGGTGAGGTAGTCGTATTTCATGGCCTCTTCCTTATCCGGATTGCTGGCGGCGTGAATCCATGTGCCACCACCGATAAGGAGCAGGGTGGGGATAGCAGCCATCCAAACTTTAGTACCCTTTGCCGGTGGGGGTAGCAAGGCTAATGCCCCGGGCATTATGGCTACGGTAGCGATTGTCAGTAATAGGGTGTTGGGAACGATCATGGGGAAACGATAATAATCGATACCGGTTATGAGGCTAAGCAATGGATATTGCGTGAGGTTTTGTGCCAATAGGGGGCATAGGATTCCAAGCAAGATGTAGATAGGAATCCAAATATAGGATTTGTTGTATGTGGCTGGCACGGATTTGATGCAATGCCCGATTGCTACTCCGATCACGAAGATGAAATAGGCCCCACCACCTACCACCCAGTAGAGCACCGGCATCATTAGGAGCGTATAGATAATTCGTCCCCATGAATGAGCGGTTTTTCGCTGGATGACTAGAGCGAAGAGGGCGAGAGTTATGGAGACGGGGAATGCCAGCAGGGCATTCTCATCACATAAAAATACCCAGAGCAGGATGGAAGGGAGAAAGCTGAGCGGATACCAAAAGTCGGAAGCCCCCATTTGTTTGGCCAGCCAGTTTATTTGCCGTTGGATAAGCACGAGAACGATCGCCAAGATCGTAGCCCCTGCCCAAGCGAAATAATAGAACTGCGTCAGGAACTCCGCTATATATTCAGCGATGCCTCCGGGATGGAGACATTTGTCGATTCCATATTCCGGCGTGAACAGGAATAACTGGAATTGCTCGTGGTAATGTAAATGATGAGGATAATAAAGTCCCCAAAACAGGCAAATCGCACAGCCGAATAATAAGGAGGCGATTCCTCTTATGTATCTATATTTACGTGTATTTTCCATTGTATAATAATTTATCGTTATAAATTTGCATAAACATTCAACATCAAAGT
>NZ_QTLZ01000025.1:0-62490 GCF_003635425.1 Parabacteroides sp. AF27-14 | reverse complement strand
TCTCTATTTTAAATTCCAACTGAAAACAAACACGCGAAATTAGACATCCTGACGATTACTAATTCACAAACAAGCATTTACAATTAAAACATCTTCATATATTCTTTTCACAGTAAAGAGTCATTTATTTCATAGTTATGACTTTTTATTTCATAGTTATGATTTTTCCAAATCATAACTATGAAATTTTCAATACAAAAAAACATATAAAAACGTGGATCTAAATCTATCGTCCGGAAATGCCACAACTACGAATTTCTCAGTTCAGACAGGATAGAAATTTCAAATTAAAAGTTAAAGCACAGGTTGTCGAAAAAATAAAAACCCTAAAATATGAACGTTTTCAAACTTTTTAGAGGCTCTCTATGTTTATTATGAGATAAAAATAAAAACCTATGCGATTTAAACTAATAGGCCTCATCTGTCTTATAATGCAGTGTAATTTATCTTGCACTCAACACATTATAAACAAAGAAACCGTCCAGACTTTGGATTTACACCGCTATATGGGGAAATGGTTTGAAATAGCACGCTTTGATCATCGCTTTGAGCATAATCTCGTAGGGGCTACCGTGGAATACTCATTTCTCCCGAATGGAGATATAGAAGTTGTTAACAGCGGATATTGGGGTAATTTTTCCGGTTCCTTCAAACGAGCGAAAGGTATCGCCAAAATAACAGATCCTACGTGTCCTAGTAAATTAAAAGTGTGTTTCTTTATGCGGTTCTACGCCGAGTACAACATTATGGAAATTGACGAGGATAATTACTCATACGCTCTCGTAGGCAGTAATACCTCAGACTATTTATGGCTACTTAGTCGTACGCCTACACTCCCAGAAGAGGCTATTCTCTTTTTATTGACTAAGGCCAAAGAAAGAGGATATAACACATCAATGCTCAAATGGGTCAAACAAAAACATGAAAATCAAAAATAATTTCTTCAAATTTCGCTATAAGCATTGAAAATATTCAACTTATGGCTAATTTTGTTGTTATAATATAAAAAGCGTTGTTTTATGAAAAAAATATTACAAGAGTTTAAGCAGTTCGCCATGCGAGGTAACGTAGTGGACATGGCGGTAGGTATCATTATCGGTGGTGCCTTTGGAAAGATCGTATCTTCTATCGTAGCGGATCTGATCATGCCGGCGGTAGGTTTACTTGTAGGTGGCGTCAATTTCACGGATTTAAAAATCACCTTGAAGCACGCTGTAATGGAGGGAGACAAGGTGATCTCTCCGGCGGTCTCCATTAACTACGGAAATTTCATACAAGTGACACTGGATTTTATAATCATTGCTTTCGCCGTCTTTTTACTTGTCAAAGGCGTTAATGCTTTAAGCAAGAAGAAGGAAGAAGCCCCGAAAGCTCCGGTCGCTCCCCCTGCGGATATCCAATTACTTACCGAGATTAGGGATTTACTGAAAAATAACAAATAAACACCAACCTTATCGGTTGACTTGCTGTTTCATAATTACAAAAAATAATGTTTTAACTCATAAAAAGTAGTAGTTATGAAAAATGTATTATTCGGTTTAGCCGTAGGTGTAGTTGTTGGTTACGTACTTCGCAGGATGGAAGATCAAGGACAGTTCGAATGTCTGGAGAACGAACTCCACGGTCTTACAGATAAGGCGAAGAAAAAAGTAAAGGACGTGGTAGACACGGGTAAAAATCAAGTCGAATACGTCAAAGACAGAGTAGAACATATGGTTGAAAAACCTAAAAGTAATTAATCGACCTCCCTGTATTAGGGTAAGAAAAAGAAGCTATCACAAAAAAAGTCAATGATAGCTTCTTTTTTTTTCATTTTAGATGTAACGTTTTTTCAAATCCATTCGTCTTATAAGAAAAGAGTATAAATTAATTACACTTCATATGAGAACAAGAATGATGGCCTTATTTGCGTTGATCGCTTTTTGCGTGATGCCTATCGAGGCGAAGAAAGTAAAAGGGAATGGGGATATTATCACGAAAGAAATCTCCGTCAGAGACTATTCAGCGATAAAAGTCGGCTCAACCGCCATGGGGTATAGCGACAGTTGGTTCAGCCTATTCAGTCGTGGAGGAAATCCGTCGTACGTTTTCGGGTATACGCAAGGAGAATCAGCGTCCTTACGAATCACGATCGACGAGAATTTATATCCTTATATAAACGTTCAAGTAAAAAATGAAGAACTTTCAATCTCCACAGAGAATGGTACACAATTAAGCCCTACCCGATTTAAAATAGAGGGCACTTCCAAGAAGCTGGAAAAAATCCAGATGTCCGGTTGTATGGATTTTGTCCTGAGAAGCGCTTTATCCGGAGATGATCTGGAAATTATAGCGACAAGGGGTAGCGACGTGAAAATGGAGAAACCGGTCAACGTATCTAATTGCATAATTGAAGCGACCAGCGGTAGCGATATTATCATCAACGATCTTACTACCCGAATAATACGAGGCCGTGCCAGCGGAGGTAGCGATCTCAAGCTTACGGGAAAAGCGGAGAACGGCGAATATTCCGCCTCAGGTGGCTCGGATATCAAGGCTTATGATCTTATCTTAAACCAGTTGGAATGTTCCGCCAGTGGTGGCTCCGATATTTATACGCACGTAACCGATTATATCAAGGCTTCGGCAAGCGGAGGTAGTGATGTACATTACAAAGGTTCGGCAAGATCGGATACATCCACTTCCGGAGGAAGCGATATTATAAAAGAGGGTAATTAACACCCTCTTTTTTTACCCTCTTATACGTTGAATTTTATAACAAAAGTACTTCCTTTTCCAACCGCGCTATCAACAGAAAGTGTTCCTCCATGAGCTTCCACGAAGTCTTTACTGATAGCCAGCCCTAGACCACTTCCTTGTACCTTCGTTCCCGGCACACGGAAATAGCGATCGAATATACTTTGATGATATCGGGGATCAATGCCCTTACCGAAATCTTGCACATAGATCTCCACGCTATGATCTTGCTGGCGGGCACCGATTATGATACGGCCATTCTCCGGGGTATAATGAATTGCGTTCGATAATAGATTCGTCAAGACCCATGCGATTTTCTCGCTATCCACGAAAAGCTTGGAAATCTTCTCCGGGTATTCCACCTCTATATGGCAATTGAAGCGATCAGCTTGCACTTGGTTCGCCTTTATCGCATACTCGATCAATTCGATCGGTTTGGTGATTTTCGGATTCAATTGTAGCTTGCCGGTCTCCACCTGCGTCATTTTCAATAGCTCACTGGTAATTTCCAGTAATCGATTACTACTTTCCTTGATACTTTCCGCCAGTGCTTTTTGCTCGTCGTTCATGACTCCCACACGGGCATCCTCCAACAATTTCAGGCTCATCATGATCGCCGATATCGGAGTTTTCAATTCATGGGAGATCGTCGAGATAAAAGTGGTCTTAGCGGAATCCAACTCCTTAAACTCCGTGATGTTCTTCAATAAGATCACGTCGCCCACATACTCCTCCGCCTCGCCATTCTCCGACACACGGATCGGTATATATTGCACTTGAAAATAACTTTCCTTATTATCCGCGTAAATTTTAAGCGGCTCTTTCTTCTCGCTCGGCTGGATCAGTTCCCGAACTAACCTGCGAAGCAAATCGTTCCGTAAGGATAATTCCGAGGCAGACTTTCCGATCACGTTTTCCCGCTTGAGATTCAAGATCGTCAAAGCCTCGTTATTGGCGAAAAGAATCTTACGATCCCGATCCAAGCCTATGATTGGCTCCGTGATACTATTCACGATAGCCTCTATATATTTCTTTCCTTGAATAATATCCGCCAACGTACTTTTCCGGTATTCCGTAAGCCGTTCCGCCATCCGGTTAAAGGATTTCGCTACCCCCTCGAATTCATCATATTTAGCGAGATCCAATCGTTTCTCGTAATTATGGTTAGCGATCTCCATGATACCGTCCATCAACATACGGATAGGGGTATTTATCGAACGGGGGAAACGTATTAAAAAAGCGAAAGCGACCACCATACAAGAGAGGCCAATCCCCCAAATCCAAAATAAAGCCTTTTGAGACGTAGACTCCGCCACTTGGCTTTTCCTGTAGATAGAAGCCATATTCAAACTCATGACTTGATTTAAGGCGAGACGTACACGACGGATATTCTCCTCATTACGCTCTTTCGCCAATTGCTCGTATTGAGCGACTAGATGTGAGGTGGCCACGTTCTCATCGACCTCCGTGATATTCTTTTTCTGTAGCCCTAGGTTTTTCTCGAAATCGGCTTGAGCCGAAGGATCGCTATCGATTCGTTCCAGTGCATCCAGCATCCGGCGTGAATAGAGTAAAGAATTATAATTATCGGCCAATATGTTCCTTGTGTCGGCAGACATATCGGAGATGTTCTTTACCGATAGACCTCCCAGCAAAACGATCATGGCAAACAGCAGCCCGATTCCGTATCTTAGTTTTGTTTTAATCTTCAGACTCATAGGTGATGTATTTTAAGCGATTATTATTAAGTTTACGTTCAGCAAAGATAAACTATTTAGCAATGTCCGTTTCTCCTTACATATCTTCAAGATGCTTTCGGGTATACATAATAATGCAGAATATGAGATTAAAGCCCATACTCCTCAATCTTCCGATAAAGAGTAGTGAGGCCTATACCTAGAAGGCGGGAAGTTTCGGTTTTATTGCCTTTTGTGTATTTGAGCACTTTTTGGATATGCATTTTCTCTACGCCACTCAGGTCAAAACCGCTATAAGATTCCGTACTCGCCGCAGAGGAGGTTTGCATATTCAAAGGGAGGGCATCCAAGGTTAAGGTATCTCCATCGGCAATAATCAGACTACGCTCAATTGCATTACGCAACTCACGTACGTTACCTTTCCAAGCTCGTTTTTTCAGGGCATCTATATATTCGGGCGAAATTGTTCGGATATTCTTTCCCATCTTGGAGGAAAAAGCGGAAACAAAGGCTTTTATATGGAGAGGGATATCCTCGACCCGTTCACGAAGCGCGGGAAGATGGATCTGGAAAACGGAAAGCCGATAAAATAGATCTTCCCGGAAATGCCCTTGCTCGATCTCTTTCTCTAAATCACGGTTGGTAGCGGCAATAATTCGTACATCCACTTTCGTTGGTTTCGTATCGCCGATCTTGATAAACTCCCCGGTCTCAAGGATACGGAGCAATTTCGCTTGCAAGTCGAAAGCCATTTCCCCGATCTCATCCAAGAAGATCGTACCTCCGGAAGCTTCCTCAAACAAGCCTTTTGTCTCTTTCAAAGCACCGGTAAAAGCCCCCGCTTTATGACCGAACATCTCGCTTTCCAATAAATCCCGACTAAAAGAGGAACAATTGATAGCGACAAAAGACTTCCCTTTCCGGGAACTATGTTGATGGATGGATTGAGCAAAGACCTCTTTTCCCGTACCGGTCTCACCAGTCAACAGAACTGGAACCTCCGTAGCCGAGACTTTCTGAGCCAACGCTATCGCCGCTTGGATAGCGGGTGATTTACCGACAATCGTATCAAACGAATATTGCCTCCCGACGGACGTAGCTTCCTTCTTTTGCTGTTGATAAGCGGCAGAAGCTTTCTCCATCGCTTTGGCTACCAGAGGAATGATCTTATTATTATCATCCCCTTTCGTAATATAATCGAAGGCTCCATTCTTGATTGCCTGTACGCCATCCGGAATATTACCATGCGCGGTAAGTAGGATGATCTCGGATAGAGGGCGGAGTTTCTTTAAGTCCGACACCAAATCCACGCCATTACCATCCGGCAAGAACACATCGCACAATACCACCTCCGGCGAATGTTGCTCCATCTGCCTCAGCCCCGCCTTACAAGTAGCAGCCTGTAAAACCTCGTATCCCTCCAAACCGATAATGCGTGAAAGTAAACCTAAAATCTGCTTCTCGTCGTCAATAATTAAAACTTTGCCCATACACCGGAGTTATTTGTTTGGGCACAAATGTACGCTTTTTACCTTTTTCCCAAAAGCATTAAAGCATACATGTTAACGCCGTCTTATTTAAAATCGTCACCTTTCTCCTTGTAATGCTGATAAATCCCTCATCCACCAATCTCCCGATTTCCTTCGATAAAGCCGGGCGGGTAACACCAAAATACTCTGCTAACTGCTCTTGGGTATGTTCTAGTTCCACGACATTCGAATCCTTTTGCTGATGTTCGAATAAGTAATAAATAAAGCGGTTCCGGATGCCACGAAACGAAAGCACCTTCAAACGAGTCATCGTACATTTATTACAGCTAGTACTGACGCAAAGGAAATTATGCAGGAATAACGGCATAGAATGCATTAAGGTAAATACAGACTCCTTGGTGCCCTTAAGCAATACCACATCCTCGTCGACGGTAAAAGTAGCGGGGAATTGGTTTTTCTCGGAAAAGATATGAGGCGTAGCGAACGTGCGTGGAGCCTGTATCGTCTCCACGCGCACGATGTTACCTGATACGTCCAAAACATCCACGTTCAATTTTCCCTCCAATAAAACATGAAGGGCGTTACAAGTCGTCCCTTGATGAATTATGGTTTTTCCTTTTGGATGCTCCTCTACTGTATATTCAAGTTTATCCAAAAACTCTTCCCGCATCTTAAGCGTAAAATTCTTAAAAAGCGGGATTTTAAACATATCGGTTATATCCATCGTATCTTGTTTTGAAAAAAGGTTTACTCCTGCAAATATACCCTTTTCCTTGAGAACTGTTACCATTTCGTCGTGAATATAGTTGGATTAATATTTATTGATAACCAACCCCAATCTTGCCAATGAGACGGATTTCCACCCTTCACGGCCTCCATGGTATTCGTACCCAACATCGTAGAATATCCCGCGGATAATTTCACGTCTTTCATAATTACCCAATCCACTTGGAAATCCAATTCCGAACCTAAACCTTTACTCAATTTATCATTACCTTCGTATACGTCGCCCGTGATGGAGAAATAATGATAGGCTAAAGACAGGTTTACCTTGGAAGAAGGTTTATAAGCTACATTTATCTGATTATCCCATAAACCCGGATTCAATCCGTTGACAAAAGAGGAGGCGTAGAAATAATCCATGGCACCATAAAACTTATGATGGGTTCCGTACAGAGGATCAAACGCCTTATATTTCCCGTCGGCCCCATCCGAGCCACTCAGATAATCACTACCTACACCGATCTTCCATTGCGGATCGATTTGATAAGCGGCGTTTACCGCCCATAAGAAAGCGGAAACATCCCGTCCGCTTTTCGTCTTGCCGAATTGATAATAGATAGTACCACCTATCGTCCAGTTACTAGGCGTATAGATTAAGTTCGTTCCTAAGGTTTGCAGGTATTTTGTATCCGAGTTTTGTTTCTCGGCATTACCGCCTTCCATCCCTAAGTTCATAAACAAGAAGGATGCGTTAAAACTCTTGTCGAAGAGATGCTTATACCAAAGGGTTTGCATCGTTTTATAGGGTTGCGCACCCGGAGCGTAATACGTTCCTCCGATCGTTTTCTCATCATTCTGGTTGAATGCGAGAATTAAATGCAGTTGATTATTCGTGTTCTCGTAGCCTAGCTTCAAAGCATCATGATAACGACCGGCCACGTTCCAATCCAACGCCCCCATGATACGCTCGTCATCGTATACCAATGACTGGCGACCTAACTTAGCGAAGAAACCCGATCCGAAATCCAGCTTCGCCCACGCCTCATTCAAGATAAAACGGCCATTCTTATCGATCTGAGGATCCTGTCCCCATACTCCAACATGTTGCGCGGACAAGCCGATAGACAAACGATCCCGCTCATACCCCAAAGAAAGGCGGGCACGGTTATTGATAAACCCGGTGGACTCGGCATCTTTAGGCCGGGGGAATAAGACCCCGTTCCGGTACTCGGCTCTCGGACGTATCTGTACTTTCATCGAGAACGTGTTCTCTTTCGTATTTTGTGTTTCTTTCGCTTGCGCGAAAAGGGCCACGGAGAGCAAGCCCGCTACTAAAACAACTAGTTTTTTCATATACCTCTGATTTTAATTATTCCATATTATAAGTATGTACACTATATCCTTGCGCGGAGGGTAGATAATTCACGCCAACCCAACACACCTGTAGCAAAAGAAAAGAGAAAACCAAAAGCCCCAACGCCGCTGAATAACGCAAGCGGTGGTGAAGGCGATAATGGATATAAATCAAGTACCCCAACCAAGTGGCAGCCGCCCATGTCTCCTTCGGGTCCCAATTCCAATAATGCCCCCACGCCTCCTTGGCCCATAAAGCGCCGAACAGCATCCCAATCGTGAGAAAGGCCATACCGACATATACCAAGTTATCGCATAAACTCATCATCCCCTCGTCAATCCCCTTCTTCCTCGCACGGATCAGCAGGTAAATGGCGATAAGGGCAGCGGCGCCCAGCATGGCGTAAGAGAACATATAGACTATCACGTGCGGAGCGAACCACGGGCTTTGCAAAGCGGGCATCAAGGTCTTGTTATGTATCTCCGGCTTAAACAGATTGACACAGATAAAGACAAAGGCCAACAATGTACTAAAGGATAGTATCCATTTATACCGCCAACGGACATAAGTGATCACGCCCGCCACCGGCAAGAAGAAAGAATACCATAGACGAGTCTCGCCCATCGTACGCAAGGGCGGCCTCTCCAACGAGATCCACATCCCTATGATAAAAGCGGAGAATATAGCCAAGCCAAACACGGTCCAAGCGACAGCCCCCTTGGAAAAAGAAGGACGATAAGCCAACCATGCCCCACCTATCCAGCAAAATAACGCCGGAGCGGCGAAATAAATAAAGTAACTCCAATCCATACTATTCTTTTTTTACGGGAGCGGACAGGAATAATCCGATCGCCCCGGCTATCATCATCAAGATCCCTGTATAAACGATCGGCAACCATGGATCTCTCACCAACTCAAATACGCTCATCCGGCTCCATTTACCTTTCGTCTCGTCGTAACTCAACTGGTAGATTTTCCATCCGGCGATAGAGAGCGGCTTATTCACCTCGATACACGCCTCCTTGGTCTGTTTATCTTTCGTATAGACCATAACGTCCGAGGCAAAGCGTCTCGGTTCCCGTTCCGGCATCACCATGCTAACCGCATCATCCAGCTGGAGCGATATATATGGGAAGATATAGCTGCCACAACTCACCCAGCCTTCCTTCTGCCGTCCGGTAAGTTCGTTACGTGCTTTTACGTATAAAGCGGAGGTTGCCCCCTCGGAGTGAAATTCCACGAAGTTTATCGTATCCTGCCCCATCACGCAAGCCGCCATCGGTAGTGAACGGGTAACCTCAACCTTCCAGCCTTGCAGGTTTCCGGCTAAGGGAATTTCCTCCACCAATATGTTCTCGGGTTGCTTTTCAGGAAGCGCTTTTCCGGTCGTATTGTCGATTAGCATTAACTTAGGAGGATATTCATCAATCGTAAACGAACGAAGCTCGATGGCAAGCGGTAGTTCTATCATCTCGTTCTTCTCGTCCGAAGCCCTCCACTCAGGATTCTCCAGCGGAACCGTCATCCGTAAACGGCGTAAATCCCCGTTTCCCAAGATCGCCGCCAGCAGCGTGATAAATAAACCGACATGGTTCAGCATAAACGGAACATCCCTCCAGCGAAACGATACGATACGCTTCAATGTGACAAAGCCCAAGACAAACAAGAAATAGAGAAACAGCAGGATAAAAGGCCACGACATCGTAATCCGCTCGATACCCGGACCCACAAATCCCATAACCAACACAACTGACAAAAGAGCCGATAAAGAGGTAATGCTCGCCGTTAACCCGGAAAACCACTGGACAACCGTGATTTTCCGGCCAACAACAAACCCTATACATAGAACCAACAGAAAAATCAATCCTCCGGCCACATTCACCGGATATTGGAACAACCCTGCCTGAACCGGGCCGGTGATCAGTTGCAAGCCAAATCCCGTAATCAGTAAACCGGCACAGATGACCCAGCCTTCAGCATATCCCCAAGGTTGTTTCCACATAATCAAATGTTCTTCGCTAAACGATTATTTTCTTGCGCCTCTTTCACCCATTGAGGAACGATTGTATTTAGGAATTTTTCCTTGGCGGTACGTTCAGCGGCCATATCCAAACCGATATATTGCTGAGCCTTTTCTTTCGTAGAGAAGTCCGGCATCGGAACATCATCCGTATAACCTAATTTCGCTAACACTTTCGCGGTAGCCAGACGAGCCTGCATCGCCTTATCCAATCCATTGCCTAATATCCTTTGAATCTCTTGCGGAGCGTGGAATGCGCCACCATGAGAAGCCACGCCGAAATCCCAACGCCATTGTGCCTGACGGATCAATTTCAATACATCTTTCATCTGATCCTCGGTAGCTCCCTTATCCCACGCGAACTTCGCCTCTACATGCGCTTTCGCCAACTCGGTCTCCAAACGGTTACGCATCTCGTTCGCCTTATTCTGATGCTCGTACACATTATTGCGTAAAGTCTCCTCGCTCTCACGGTGGCAAACCTGACACGTACGGTCGATCATAGCCAACGGGCTTTGGATATGGTGGTCACTATATTTCACGCCCCCCTCGCTCTTATACGGCATATGGCAATCGGCGCAAGATACACCCCGCTGCGCATGGATACCCATCTGGGAGATCTCATAATCCGGATGCTGTGCCTTTAAAATCGGAGCACGGCTTAGCTTATGCGTATAATCGGCGAAACCGGCCTCATCGTAATAAGCCTCCATATCCTCAACCGTAGAACCTTTATCCCAAGGGAAAGTCAAGTATTTACCATCGCCCTTGAAATAATATTCCACGTGGCATTGCGCGCAAACCAAGGAACGCATCTCTTGTTGAGTCGCTTTCGTGATGTCCTTGCCTTGACGCTGGAAAGCCTCGATCAAAGCCGGGCGACTGATATGCAGGTTCATATTCTCCGGCTCATGGCAATCGGCGCAACCGATCGGATTCACGATCTCTTTACCCAGAGAAGCCCATTTGCCCTTATAGAAATTATCCACGCCCATCGCTTGCATCATACGGGGAACATCCGGGCTTTTGCAAGTCCAGCAAGTAGCCGGTTGCGGCCCCTCGTTCTCTGTCATCGGAGCGCCTACACGCAACGTGTTACGCATATCCTCGATCGCATGCATATGCCCTCTCGGGGTAGAATAATCCTTAGAGAAAGCGTAACCAGCCCAAAGGATCACCATTTCCGGACGAGCCTCCAGAACATCGACCGCCTGATTTCCATTGTATAAACTCTTGAAACTCGTATCCGCCGTAGCCTCCCAAGTCTGGTACTCACGTGGATAATTCGATTCGAACTTATCATTGCGAGCCTCGATTCCTGTGATCTCCGTCTTCTTATTATTCATTACGCTAGTGACCTCCGCATGTCTCTCGTTCACGGAAGCAGCGATCATACCCAAAACAAAAACAACGACCATGGTTCCTCCAAACAGCAACCAACCTTGCCATGATTTTAATTTCTTTTCCATAACTATACTGATTTATTATTATTTACTTAGCATATCTTTTAACCAGTCCGGCGATACGGACTTCGGATAAGGCACCAACGCATTCGGTGTAGAAGACAGGCTGTTCGTACCTCCGTGCGGCACCTCGCGATGGCAATCCCAGCAAGCTTTCCCTTCTCCCGCCATTGCCATCTCATGATCGATCCTTCCGGTATTCACGAATTCCGTATTCAATTGCATATGGCAACGGATACAGTTATTCATGATTACCTCCGCGCTCTCGTCGATCGCCTGTATCACTTGCGGTTCCCCTCGCATCATGAATACCGAGGCGTGGCGCATTCCGTCCATACCTTTGAAGAACCACTTCTTCACGGCGTTCTCGTGCGGCACATGGCAGTCGTTGCAAGTGGCGTTACGGCTGTGCGAGCTATGATTCCATGTAGCATAATAAGGGCCCATAATGTGGCAATTCACGCAAGTAGCCGGGTCGTCGGACAAATAAGTCCACGCCCGGGAAGCATATAAGGTATAAGACCCCAGCCCGCAAAGGACACCTCCGGCTATGATAGCGGCTAGTTTCCAAGTTCTTGTCGGGAACAGCGTTTGTATTATTTCTCTTATTTTCATACCGCTGATTCTTTAATATTGGTTTATGAGACACAAATATCCTAAACTTGCGTGTAGGAAATTGTAATAAATATTACATTGCACGAAATTTTATGCGTAAAATGAAAAGATTGTTATTTATCTCGGTCTCCGCACTCCTTTTATGTTCTTCGTGCGTGAGTAAAAAGAAATACCTCCTTGCCGAGAACGGCCGGTTGGAGGCGATCGGACGTGGCGACGCCTTGAAGGAGGAATTGATTAAATGCAAGGACGATAACGACGCGCTCAACAACCGGATCGCCGCCTTGATAAGGGATACGACCACAATGGGGCGTGATATCCGTAATTACCAGACCATGTTGAATACCAATATGGGTGAGCAGGACAAGCTGAATGCCTTGTTACAGCAAAAGATGAGTGAGCTGGACGAGCGTGAGCGTACCATCAACGAGCTACAGGATATGATGAACGCACAGAACGCAAAGGTACAGAATTTGTTGAGTAGCGTGAAAGACGCTTTGCTGGGTTTCAACAGTGATGAGCTGACCGTAACCGAGAAGAATGGTAAAGTATATGTAGCCATGTCGGATAAGCTTCTGTTCCAATCGGGTAGCGCAAAGGTCGATAAACGAGGCAAGGAAGCGTTGGCTAAGTTGGCCGAGGTGTTGAATAAGCAAAACGATATAGACGTTTATATAGAGGGCCATACGGACAGCAAGCCGATCAATACCGCCCAATTCAAGGATAATTGGGATCTAAGCGTGATCCGTGCGACCTCCGTAGTACGTATCCTTACCAAGGATTACGGGGTGAATCCGCTACAGATACAACCTTGTGGTCGTGGGGAGTTTATGCCGGTCGCTGATAACGAGACCGCCGATGGACGTAGCAAGAACCGCCGTACGGAGATCATCATGGCTCCTAAGTTGGATAAGTTGATGCAGATGTTGCAGTGATAATGTATTGTCAAGCTCCGGGTATTATCTACTGCCGGAGCTTGGCTAAAACGTTCACTCTTCCAAATGATAGACAACACACCGATACCTCAATTCCGATGGTTTACAAGGAATCCATACATCCATATCCTCTCCATTCGCGGAACGAATGATATGGAGGAGAGCCGTATCATACATATCTGTCCTTTCCCCGACAGAGACCGATCCCCCTTGAGCGCACGACCGGATATGGAACTGAACATCCGCAAGATCATATACCTCAGATCTAAGATAAGGATAAAAACCTATTATTGAACTCAATGTATCCTCCCAAACCCAAATACTATTTCCATCATCCTGATACGTATATTCCGTCCTTACCACATAGGACTTATAGGTGTAAGAACCCGTATAACCAAACTCATCCCCTACGTTATAAGGCAAACGCCCTTCACTAGTAGCCAGCTCATGCGCAAGAGTGAACCCTACAATATCCAAGGTATCACCACTTACGATCTCTATCGTCGGTTCAGAATGCAAATCATCCTTACCGAGATCTTCCACCCGTGAGCAAGCCACATTAAGGCCCATCATAAAAGCTAGACATACAACTATTAAATGTCTCATATCATTCTACATTTTTTAATTGATCAAAGTCTTCTATTCGGAGATAACGCCACTGCAACTCCTCCGGTCGTACAGGAAGCCAGCGATCGATCTTCTCTCCATCTGAGTTCTTCTCTACATATATTAAAGTAGGTACACGCCAGCACTTGCTTCTTATCCTTTTGCACGCCAAACGTACTGATAACGAAGCCATACGAACTCAAATCCTCCGAGAATCCAGCTTTCTCATCCCAAAAGTGTCCTATACCTATGTCATAAATGCTATCTTCCAATAAAACCACCCTTGCCTCATACGAGAAATAGAGATAAGAGGCATTCATATCAAACTCTCGCGCAACATCCCCGGGCAATGTTCCCCATTTCGCATCATACGCCTCACAAGCCGTGAAGCCCTTCACCAATATGGAATCCATCCCTAAGTCACCCCCCAGATGAATCGTATCCGGCCTTGAATATAAAGTCATCTGATTAGCGATTTTAACCTCATCATCCCCACAACCAGCCAGAAATAGAGCTATAAATAGCCCACACAAAAACAAACCTTTATTCATATCCACTCTCTTTTATTTTATTTAAAATGAAAACGATATAGATAAGCAGATATTACTTGAGCGTAACATTTATCCCATGAAACCCAAGCCTTCATACACAAGCCATACTGGTTTATTATCCGGATTCCATAAGTAAAAAACAGCATTCCAAATTTACCGCTTGCATTTGATAGCGAAATACAAGATATACAAGAAAGCGATCAACGGGACGATGAAACCCAGCGCCATATTCTCCTCGCCGATATATCCCATCAGCATCGGACTGAAAGCGCCGCCGGCGACTCCCATCACGATATAAGAAGAGGCTTTCTTGGTATAAACGCCCATACCTTCCAGCCCCAAGGCGAAAATCGTAGGGAACATGATGGACATGAAGAAAAAGGATAAATAAAGAGCGTATAGCGAAAGCGTACCTACGGAAGCCACCACCAAAGCCATACAAACGGCACTCAACAAAGAATACCAAGTCAGCAAGCGGCCCGGAGCCAACCACTTCATCGTAAAACTACCGCTCAAACGCCCGATCATAAACAAGGCCATTCCACCGAATGCCAAAATACGAGACGCTCGCAAATTACTGATACCCGGGTCCATCTCCGTCACGTAATTAATAAAGAACCCGAAGATTCCCGTCTGCGCGGCGCAATAACAGAATTGGGCGACCACGGAACGTACAAACTGCCTACGTTTCCATATGGAGGCAGCGGGTTTCTCCTCGACAATAGCGGTCACCTCCTCCTCTTCTTCCGGCTTAATCTCCGGCAACTTCGTGAAAAAGAAAAGCAACGCTACGAACAAGACGATACCACCTACCAAGATATAAGGTTTAGTCAACGCCATCGAATCTCCCTCCGATGCCCCGAATATCAACAAACCACCTACCAATGGCCCCAATATCCAACCTAATCCATTAAAAGACTGGGATAAGTTCAGCCGTTGCGCAGCGGAAGCGGACGGCCCCAATATCGTAGAATAAGGATTCGCCGCCGTCTCCAAGATACAAAGCCCGCAAGCGATCACAAACAAGGCGATCAGGAAAGGCGTAGCCGAATGCAAAAAAGCCGCCGGGATAAACCCGAAAGCACCGATAGCGAACAATAGCAAACCCATGATAATCCCTTTCCTATATCCGTAACGTTTCATGAACGCTCCCGCCGGCAACGCCATCAAGAAATAAGCGATATACGTAGAGAATTGCACCAAACCGCTCTCTGCCTTGGTCATCGTGAAGACTCCTTGAAAATGCTTGTTCAGCACATCCAAGAGTCCGTGGGCGAATCCCCAAAGCAAGAACAAACTCGTGATCAAGACAAACGGGACCAAATAAGATTTCCCTCCCGGGGCGGCCACCAGCGACTGTTTCTTTTGTTTTTCCATCCTTCCGTCTATTTACTCGCACCCGGCAATTTAAACATACATTCCATTAACTGCCATTTCTCCGACGAGGAGCTTCCCGGAGCGGCTTTCTGATACCTCGCCACGAAGTCCTCCCATTCCGCTTGCTTATCCATCGTCGCCAAACGGGCGAACGCCGCATCCCAATCAAAATCATCCGGCGTCTCCACGATCATGAACAACCGGGTTCCCAAACGGTAAATCTCCATATTCAAGATCCCTACCGCACGGATTCCTTCCGGTATCTCCGGCCAGATATGTTCCGGCGAATGCCAATAGCAATACTCTTTTATCAACTGCTCATCCTCTTTCAGATCCAAGGTCTGACAATATCTTTTCATAACATTGTTTTTAAAATGAAGTCGCGAAGGTACAAAAGTATCCTTAATCCAGATAAACATCTTCGCCCGGATGCTTATAATAGGCATACATCCGTTGGATCTGCTCCGGCAGCACACGCTCCAAGGACAACGGGGGCAACTCCTCCAATCGAAAGAAGCCTTTCCCCAAGATATCGAAGGTCTCGGTAAACGACCCGCCCTTCAACTCGCAAAGGATAAAAAACTTATATACATAATAAGGTATAGCGGGATGCGGATGCTTGCTCATATCCATCACGGCCAGCAAGCGGACCGGAAGCACATCCAAGCCCGTCTCCTCTTTCACCTCTTTCGCCGCTACCTCTTTCGGGGAATACCCCACATCGCTCCATCCGCCGGGCAACGACCAACATCCGTCCATTTTCTCACGGACCAGCAAAATCTCGTCTTTCTCGTTAAAGACAACCGCACGGATATCGACTTTCGGGGTTACATACTCTTGGGCCGGGCGGTAACCACTCGCCACATCATCGGGCTTCAATCCGGTAGCCAGAGCCGTTATTTCATCACTTAGGCGGCTCAACTCTTCATAACGTTCCGTATCGTACTCGCTTAATGAATAAACCAACCCCGTCTGAGACAAGGCCCGGATACGTTGGGCCAATAAAATCAATTCCTTACTTCTAGACATACAATTTTACTGTTTTAGATAACATGATCCTATGATATAGTTAATATGATTGGCGGAATCTCTCCGCAAGTCTATCGCCTCCAAAATAATGGCGGATGAATCCAGATCGATCCGGAGAAGATCGGGATAGACGGACTCTGGGATAGGAGCCAGCCGCGAAAGCCCGACTTTCCGCAATTGCCCGTCCAAAAAACCATCATAGGATTTTTGATAGACCAAGACATCCTCTTCATCGAAAACCGCAATCGTATCATTCTCCGCCACTAACCGAGCAGCATCGCTCATTTTATAACTCCGTAAGCTCGCCATTGTATTATATCCCCGGATATCAACCGGCTTATCCGAGGAAATATGAATATACTCCACCTCCCAAGACTTCTTTATCGGATCATCTTTTCGAGACATTTGGGAGATATGTTCAATATTTTTGGCCGTCATCCCCGGGATATAAGTTACGCTCGCCAGCAAAAGGATCGCCCAACAGGCTACGTATAAATAAGATGCCCAACGTTTGACGGAAAATAAAACGGCAGCCCCGGTCAATATCAACCCCACGACAACTAAATAAACCCTTGGTTCGGTAAACCCATACTCACGAATCCGATAAAGCGTGCCTATCCAAAACATCACCAACGCCGGAAACACGGCAAGGCTGGCATGATCATAAAACCAATCGTAATACCTCCGGGTAAGAAATACCTGACATCCTTTTAATATAAACGCAGCGGCAGTAAAACTTACCACTATAGAAGCAACCGCTCCCTTAGGCAATGACCACAGGACAGCGATCTTAATAAAATACAGATACAAGATCACCGCATAAATAAGCAATGCCGGAGAAAGCACATAGTTTAGCAAAACATCAAATAGCTTGCTCTTGAAAGGAAGCCAAGATCGCTCCCTTCGTTCATTAAACATCAAGAACAATAGTGGGAAAATGATGCTAAAAACGACAAAGGCCGTATAAGCGATTATTCTTTCTGCCTCATCTTGCCAGATCTCGAAAATATATTGGATTGACTTATAGATCGATCCGGATAACAGATAAATAACCACCGAAAGCCCGCCCGCATATAAAAGCGACCGGACAAAGAAAAGCGTATTTTCCACAAAGCGCTTGTTATCTTTCATCCATCCACTTCCCAAATAAACGAGTATCACAATGATCAACGAAACCAGATGCGTAGAAGAGAAAGATCGCTCTACCGGCATCATTAAAAAAGGAATCCATAACAACGCCGAGAAATAATACAACAAACGTCTCCTCATCCTCGCGCAACACCTGTTCAAGGTATAAACAAACAAGAAAACAACTGGCATATACTGTAGTACCATGTCGAAAAAACTACCCTCGCTTTCATAATCATAACATCCCATCGCACAGACCAAAACCGAAAGCGACACCTCTACCGGATGGCTCTGTACCGCAGCTTTCATTCGCAGTCCAAACAGCTCTATCTTTTTTCTCATATACGAACCGATTTACTATTAAAAACGTCTAAAGATAAAAGTTATTATCCAACCCGTCATTCTATCGTGCCAAAATAACGTATATTATGCCAATATTACAGATTTCCGTTTCATTGTATTTTATTCCAGTTTCTAAAAGATATTATTCCCTGCACCCGCATCCCCCGAATCATAAGTTCCCCATGCGTGGGTTAAACCTTATTCAATCTCTTTTATCCGCATTAACACACACATTATCAGATTGGCATGCCATTTGAAGTATCTATAGCGAATTCGAGATTAAAAAGGACGAGTTCAGAAATAAGAATAGTAAATAGAATGTTTAACTAATAATTGGAGGACTGTATTATGACACCGATGAGAAGAAGTCAAAATTGGTTACCGTATGTATTCAATGATTTATTTGACAACGACTGGATGATAAAAGCAAACTCTACAGCTCCAGCCATCAACGTGATAGAATCCGATAAGGATTATCGAGTTGAGGTAGCCGCTCCCGGTATGACGAAGAATGATTTCAACATCAAGATCGATGAGAACAACAACTTGGTCGTATCTATGGAGAAAAAAGAAGAAAAGAATGAGGATAAGAAAGACGGACGCTATCTGAGACGCGAATTCTCTTATAGCAAGTTCCAACAAACCATGGTTTTGCCTGACAATGTAGAGAAAGACAAGATTGAGGCGAAGGTTGAGAACGGCGTCTTGAGTATCAGCATACCGAAAAGAACTGAGGAAGAGGCTAAAATGGCCGAGAAAGTAATCGAGATCAAATAACCTCGATACACTTTCCTTCGTAAAAACTCAACAAAACCGATAATGGCTTGTTCTATTTATAAACAACATAAAATAGAATAAGCCATTATGATTTTAAGCAGAAAATTATCAGATGCTCTCAACGAGCAAATCAACATGGAGATGTGGTCATCCAACCTATATTTATCCATGTCGGTACATTTCACTCAGATAGGGCTGGATGGTTTCGCGCATTGGACGTTAAAACAATCGCAAGAGGAACTTGAACATGCCTATAAAATGATCGATTACTCAATCAAGCGTGGCGGACAAGTGACGATCGGAGTAGTTAATTCCGTTCCTACAGCATGGGGAGAGCCGTTGGAGATTTTCCAGCATATCTACGAGCATGAGGTGCATGTATCCGGATCAATCGACAAGATTGTCGATATCGCTTCCGAAGAGAAAGACAAGGCGACACAAGATTTCCTATGGGGCTTCGTCCGAGAGCAGGTAGAGGAAGAGGCTACAGCGAAAAATATTGTCGAGAAACTTAAATTATACGGAGAACATCATGCCGTATTAATGGATCATCGATTAGGAAAAAGATAAACGAATACCTGCTTGTCATGCCTATAAATGGGCCTAAAAAGCCATGTCGTCTTCTTGGGATGGCATGGCTTTTTTATAGAGGTCAAAGCCCTAAAGCCTGACGAATCGCCTCACTCCACAATTCGCCTAACCGGACCGCTCCTTTCTCATTCGGATGAAGATAGAACACTCCGGCGTTGCCCTTCTCCGCTTGGAAATCCGTTAAATGTTTTTCCTTAAAGTAATCAAATCCTTTCGTATCTCCCAGAAAGACTTGTCCGGGAAAATGAGACGCATAATAATCGACTAATCGTTGTATTTGCGGATAATAATCTTGGAGCCTTCGCAAGCCTTCTTCCAAATATTTAGCTCCATTATACGTATTCGGGCTATACCATAAAGGACGATGTACCACAATACGGCAATTCGGGTATAAAGCTAATAAGCGATTGATAATTGTCTTCATGTTCTCATAATACCGCTCGGGCGCTACCGGGCAGCCGTTCGTGCCTTCTATCGCGCTATCGTTCGTCCCCAGCATAATAGAGAACACCAAATCCGCCCAAGTCTCATCCTTAAATTTATCGGCAGCACGTACGGCCCACGGGAAGAGCGTATTCGTATCCGGCAAATAATCAACGGTAGTACAGCCGCTCTGTCCTCTATTGGAATACTTGACCGAAGCCACTTCCGGGCACTTGCTTAAAAACAACGCAGCCTTTACAGGAGGCGCATCATGGACAGGTTTCGGTAACCCGGCGCCAAACGTGATACTATTCCCGATAAATACGATATTCACATAACGTTTATTGTTTGCGGCTGAAGCAGACCAACACATAACGATACTTATTAAAATACATATGACTCCCTTAATTTGTCTCATGGCTCCCATTCAATTGATTCTCCTGCGAAGGTAAGAATAATTTGATTATCTCGGGATGTTTTTCAAGCCAAGCACGGGCTGATCGCGATTCCGTACGTGTCCCGTCTTCCATATAATACATCAATTCGCTCAGTTGTTCATCGGTTAACTTAAAGTTCTTGAAAAAAGAGGCTGCATATGGATCTTTCTCAGAGAATCCTTTCGTAGCGATAACCTCGATATGCTCCGAGTCTCCAAATTCCTCTTTCGGGTCTTCCAAGAATTTTAACGGATAACGTGAGAACATCCAATGAGGGGTCCATCCGGTAACCACGATCCATTCGTTCGCATCAATCGATTTCTTCAAGAAAGCAACCATCGTAGCCCCACTGGAAGATTTCAAATCAAAATCCAAAGAATAATCTTGAACCGCCTTATCCGCCGAGTTCATCAAACCGGCGCCGGCATCGATCCCTATAATCTCACCTTTAAATTGATCTTTATGGGCATTCAAATCCTCGATGGAACGAATGGTAACGTACTCCGGAACTACCAAGCCCAATTTCGCATGCTCATAAACCGTTCCGAGTGTCTCAAGCCGGTCCCCGTATTGTTCCATATAATCCGCATGGGTCACCGGTAACCATGCATCCATGAACACATCCGCTTTTCCCGAAGCGACAGAAGTAAAGATCGGGGCGATATCCGCATTTTTTAATGTTACCCGATATCCTTGATCCTCTAATATCACTTTGGCTAAGTTGGTCATAGCAATGCCCTCCGCCCAATTAGCGTACGCTATCGATATTTTCTTTCGATCCTTGCTATCCACACAACTGAAAATAAATTGTAAGGTCACCAAAAGCATACAGCATCCAATAATAATCGTAAATCGTCTCATATATCTATTTCTTTCTTTTCTATGTTTCTTATTTCTTTTGTTTATTCACTTTACCTTTCGCCCAGCCCTGCGTAATACGGTCCAAGATAATAGCCAAGATAACGACCGCTATACCTCCTTCGAAACCTAAACCTATTTTCATTTGGGTAATTCCTCGCAAGACAATCTCACCCAATCCTCCTGCCGAGATCATGGCCGCTATAACTACCATAGAAAGTGAAAGCATGATCGTTTGATTCACTCCCGTCATGATCGTAGGTAAAGCCAATGGCAATTGCACCTTATAAAGCAACTGAGAGGAAGTAGCGCCAAATGAGCGGGTAGCCTCCACAATATCGGCCGGGACTTGACGGATTCCCAGATCGGTCAGCCGTACAACCGGAGGCATGGCGAAAATCACCGTTGCGAAAGCGCCGGGTACCGGTCCCAAACCAAAAAACAAAACGGCTGGTATCAAGTAGACGAAAGCCGGCATCGTTTGCATCAAATCCAAGACCGGATGGATGATCTTATCCGCCCGATCACTGCGTGCGGTCCAAATTCCTAACGGAACTCCGATCATCAAGGCGATGATGGTAGAAGACAGTACCAAGGCCAAAGTCTGCATCGTTTCCACCCAGAAACCCATTCCGTAAATTAACAATAGACCCAATGCCGTGAACACGCCGACTCCTTTTCCTGCCTTGAACCAAGCCAACAATGCCAAGCCCAAAATCATCACATAAAACGGAATCCAAGTCAGCCCATCTTGAAAAGCATCGATAAATCCTCCGACCCCATCATTTATCACATCAAAAAAACGAGCGAAATGCTCAGTCAGCCAATTAATGGCAATCTCTATATATTTTCCTATATTTATCATAATTCTATCGCATTTTGAACAATTTGATCTATTTCCTCTTTATCCTTCCCCGTCATCTCGATTATAATCGATGAAGTAGAAACCAAGCCAGCCAATTGGTTGGCCTCATTAACGACCGGTAAGGCCTGCCGGATCTCCGGTAACAAAGGAAGCATATCCTCAACCGTCGTGTTTTCCAGAACCGAAGGAACCTCTTTCATCACAATCGACGAGAGATCATGATTCCCCGCTTTCCGAAGAGCCAAGACATCTTTCAAACGAACCTCGCCCAGAAATTGCCTATTTCCATCCACAACCGGCAATACATATAAGTTTTTCTCTTTCATTTTCCTCAACACGGTCTCCGGGCCATCTTTACGGATACGAGCGACAACCGGCTGGGTTATCATTATCGATGAGGCTGTAACGATACGTCCACGATCTACATTTTCCGTAAATCTAGAGACATAATGATTGGCCGGATCTGTCAAGATCTCCTCAGGGGTACCTACTTGCACGACCTCCCCGTCTTTCATAATGGCGATACGATCCCCCAACTTAATCGCCTCGTCAAGATCATGCGTAATAAAGATGATCGTTTTTTGCATCTTCTCTTGTAGTTTCAATAGCTCATCCTGCATCTGTACACGGATCAATGGGTCTAAGGCAGAAAAAGCCTCATCCATCAAGAGCACCTCGGGATCATTTGCGATCGCACGGGCCAATCCGACACGTTGCTGCATACCTCCAGACAACTCGCTAACCTTCTGGTTCTCGTATCCTTTTAACCCTACTAGGGCTACACTTTCCACAGCTTTCTGGTCTCTTTCTTTTTTAGGAACCCCTTGTAACTCCAAGCCAAAAGCGATATTACTCAATACCGTGCGATGGGGCAGCAATCCAAAATGCTGGAAAACCATAGCCATTTCCTTACGCCGTATATCCAATAATTCTTTATCCGAGGAAGTCGTTATGTTTTTTCCGTTGATAAAGACTTCTCCCAAAGAGGGCTCGTTCAATCGGTTAATACAACGTAACAGCGTAGATTTTCCACTTCCGGAAAGTCCCATTATCACAAATAACTCCCCTTCCTCAATCTTTAGGTTCGCATTACGTACAGCTACCGTGCAACCCGTTTCTTTCAAAATGTTTTGTTTACTTTTTCCCGCTACTAGCATTCTTTTCGCACGCATTTTCTCCGGGCCGAAAAGAATAGATAAATTCTTTATTTCTATTTTCGTCATATAAAATCCTTGATTACTGGTATGATACAAAAAGATTAGGCCATAAGTCCAGAATTTCTTATGGCAAAACATAAACCAAAAGCATATATAAGTTAATGCTTATTATGGAAATTGACTACAACCTAAATCATCTCTTATATAGACAACCGAATTTCAAAGAGTATTGTTCACTAGTTTTTCCAACTATTGGGTCTTTTCATAGGTAAAGTGAAAATAAATGTAGAACCAAATCCTTCTTCGGACATCACTGAAATATTACCGCCCATTTTTAATACCAGACCTTTACAAATTGCTAATCCCAATCCGACTCCTTGCTCAAAATCGCTTAATTGCACGAACCGAGCAAAGATATTATCCAATTCATCCTTGGGAATGCCACAACCTGTATCCGAAACATAAAACTTAATCATTTTCTCCTCAGCCTCAAGCGTATACCCAAACCAAATACGACCTTTTTTAGTATGCTTAACCGCATTCGTCAATAAATTCATGCAGATTTGCCATAATCGATTTCGATCTATATTAAATATGATATCGGGACATGCATCCAAGGTCATTTCCACCCCTTCCGGTCTACGTAATTGTATGGAGTTATATAGATCTTTCATAAAGGAAGGTAAATAAACATCCATATAAGTAAACGTCATCATATCAGACTCGATTCTGGAAATATCCAAAACATCATTTACTATACTTAAAAGTAAATCATTGTTCATCTTGATTAAACTAATATAATTTTGGCGCAATTCCGAATCCTCCTCCACTCCTAACAAATCAGAGAAACCGACAATAGCGTTCAACGGTGTACGGATCTCATGGGTCATATTCGCTAAGAAAGTCGACTTAAGCATATCCGCCTCCTCCGCTTTTTCCTTGGCTAAGATCAAGTCTTCCTCAAACTCCAATCGTTCTTGATCATCGATCATACAGCCAACAATCAAATTCGGGAAACCATTTTCATCCTTTTCATGCGTCTTACCGATCACCTCATAGATCCGATAGGTGTTATCATCGTTCTTTAGACGAAAATCTATTTTATATTCATCCAATTTATTCGTACGGATCGTATTGAATAGATAGAAAAAGTCGCCAGAATCGTCCGGGTGACGAAGTTGCGGCAAAGCCTGACAGATGAACTGATTACGTTTCAATAAACTATTGGTCGTGCCATAAAACTGGAAACAACGGTTACAATGTACTTTATCGCAAGACTTAAACCGGCTGAAATTAAAAGAATAAGTCGTAATCTTGCTATTCTGCAAAGCAAGCTCCATCATCATCCGACTTTCGGACAACTTACTGCTTAACGCCTCATTCGCTTTCTCCTGCTCAACGAGCTCCGATACATTCCGTATATAAATAATCACATACCGGTCATGTGCAGGTACCAACCGTAGTTTAAAATAAACGACCGGAGCGTTATGTCCCGGAATCGATAAATCTAAATTCATGATCTCCGACTTATTCAAGCAACTTTGCACGATCGTGGCCACACGACGCTTAGTCTCATCCGGATAAATGAAACCCGGAAGATCATCGATACGCCGATTGATCGACTCCGGCGTTATACAAGTCTCCACAGCATAAGCGATAATCCGCTCTACGATCAATTGCTTGTTTACCAAAAGGATCGTATCAGGAACCGCTTCCGCCATCTTTTGCGACATGTCCGTCAATTCCTTCAATTCCCGGTCATAACCGGCTGCCTCCTGCCCGACCGCCGGATTACCCGTTAATAATAAGGTATATCCAAGAATCTCTCTATTCTCATTCATTGAGGGGATGATAGAATACGGTACAGGCAAAGAACCGGAAACCACGCTTCCCCCACGCAGATATTGTTTTTGAAGATCGGTCAACAAATCTGTACGAAAAAGATTATTTAATAAGAAGTCCGCTTCATTCGTAAAAGGAAATTTCTCGTTTAAGGACTTATTTATATCAATTAGCGCACCGTTTTTATCATACAGAGCACCTCCCATGGGATAATATGTAAAAAAATCTGTCAGCAAACGCTGTTTTACCTCGGAAACCTCCATATACTTTCTTTATTAACATCAATAAGTTACAAAGAAATAAAATCTTTGAAAATCAGAGAAATTTTAAAGCATAAACTTTAGGTCTATTTCACAAGAAAATCAGTCTCTTTACTAAAAAGCAACAACAAACCTTCACTTACGCTTGTTACTTAACAAACAAATTAATTATAATATGAAAGCATTAATAGGTAAAAAGGCACCGGAATTCCACGCTCCGGCAGTAGTGAATGGCAATGAGATCATCGAGGATTTCTCTTTGGAACAATATGTAGGCAAGAAGTATGTAGTCATGTTTTTCTATCCGATGGACTTTACATTCGTTTGCCCGACAGAATTACATGCCTTCCAACAAAAGTTACAGGAATTCGAAAGACGTAACGTAGCGGTGGTTGGTTGCTCCGTCGATTCTCAATTTTCTCATTTCGCATGGTTAAACCAAGATAAGAATAAAGGAGGTATCCATGGGGTGACTTATCCACTCGTATCCGATTTTTCCAAAACCATCTCTGAAAACTTTGGCGTATTGGCCGCTGATTATATTACGAACGAAAGTGGAGAACTTATCTCCAGAGGAAATCCGGTCGCTTACCGGGGTCTGTTCCTGATTGACAAAGAGGGCTTGATCCGTCATTATGTAATCAACGATTTACCATTAGGCCGTAACGTAGACGAGGCTCTCCGTATGGTCGACGCCTTACAGCACTTCGAAGAATATGGCGAGGTTTGCCCGGCAAATTGGTCCAAAGGAAAAGACGCCATGAAAGCGACAAACGCAGGAGTCTCTAATTATTTAAGCCATCATTGATATATTGCAGGAAAGGGGGTTAGGCCCCCTTTTTTTATACTAATTGAGACAATCGTTTACACTTTCCCGAGATATGCGAGATATCTAGACGTAAGATATTAGTCCGGTAAAAAGATTTCTCAATATACTTTTCGCCGATCTCCTTAAACGCCGATGAATATTTATTCACGAGTAGCCGCAAGGCATACCGACGCTCTTCTTCCGGCAAATCCAAATGCATCTCTCCAAAAGCGATAGTGCTCTCGTAACCTGTCGTGAATTTTCCCGGAACGATTTGTGTAGCGCCAACTACCGTGAAACTCACTTTCGGGTTTTCTCGTAGACATTCCAGCTTATACCCTTCCGGAGCGCAATGGAAATAAATAGAATCCCCTTCCTTTACATAATTGATCGGGATTCCATACCCATACCCATTTATCCCCGACATGGCCAAAAAACCATATTCCGCCTCCTCCAATAAACGAATTGCCAACTCATTATCCAAAATCCGGTCTTTTCGTCTGATCTCTCTAAACATAGGTCTAATTTATTTATAAACGAGTATAATACACTAATCGTGGCAAATCTAAAAAAAAATAATATACATTTGCGTCATAAAGTTGACACATGATAAATATTATAGATCTATGAGAGCAAGAATAACCTTATTATTATTCGCCATTCTTTACAGTTTCACTTGTCTGGCACAAACTAATTTTGAAAAACACTTCACGAAGAAAAGTCTCCGGATTGATTTCGCATTGAGTGGAAATTGGGATTTCCAAGCCGCCGCCATACAACAACTCCGGGAAGAACCTGTCTGGGCGGGGCCGGTCAAAAACTTGATCGATCCGTTTGGTTATGGAGGGTATTATATTAATGTATATGATAAAGCCGGTAAAGAGTTGATCTACTCACGAGGATTCAATACGTTATTCGAAGAATGGAGAAGTACGGAGCAAGCGAAGACCGAGACACAATCTTGGACAAATAGCATCTCTATCCCCTATCCGAAAGCTCCTGTCATCATTGAGATTACGGCAAGAGACAAGGCCGACATGCAGTTCCATCCTTTATTGAAACAAGAGATTGATCCGGCCAGTATTTTTATTGACCGGGGGAAACTCAAGGAAAACCGGATCACAAAAATCCAATATAACGGGGATTCCTCCGGGAAAGTAGACCTCGTATTCTTAGCGGAAGGTTATACGGCGGACGAGCAAGAGAAATTTGTAGCTGATGCCAAACGTTTTACGGAGGCATTGTTTAAGACCCCGCCTTATGACACTCGCCGGGAAGATTTCAATGTCTGGGCGGTAGATGCCGTTTCGGAAGAATCGGGAACAGATGTATCCGGTAAAGGTATATTCAAGAATACCGCATTGAATTCCGGTTATTATACGTTTGGGGTAGATCGCTATTTAACCACCCCGGATATGAAGTCTATACGTGACGCCGTATGGAACGCTCCTTGCGACGCAATCTTCATCTTGGTAAACACGGACGCTTACGGTGGTGGCGGTATGTATAATTTTTATGCCATGGGAACCGCCGATAACCCACGTACCCCAGTCGTATTCGTTCACGAGTTCGGACATAGTTTCGCCGGCCTAGCCGATGAATACTTCAGTTCCGAGGTCGCTTATCAAGATTTTTATAATTTGAAGTACGAGCCTTGGGAACCGAACATCACGACCTTGGTTAACTTCGATGCTAAATGGAAAGATCTTCTACCGACTAATACACCGATACCTACCCCATTAGATGACGCCCATAAGGATAAGGCAGGCGTATTCGAGGGAGGCGGTTACATCGCTAAAGGCATTTATCGCCCGATGGATCACTGTATGATGCGTGATTACGCTCCATTCTGTCCAGCTTGTAGCCGGGCGATCTTACAGATGATCGATTACTTCACGGATAAACCGATAAAACATTAAAAGGAAAGAGCGGGTACCCTAATAGCTTTGTTACATCAACTATTAAGATACCCGCCAGCACTAACCTATCAACATTTATTTCATCATCGGAACTTCTATCAAAAGAACTTTAGCGTGCTTCAAGACTTCTATCGTAATGCTATTGGTTTCCCAGAATCCGGCCCCGTCACGCTTAGACAGGATCGTATTACTTACCTCCACCTCTCCGTCGATCACGAATAAATAAACCCCATTATTTTCACTATGTAGCTTATACTCCTTTACTTGACCGGCATCTAGGTTTCCTAAAGAGAACCAAGCGTCTTGGTTGATCGACGCAGGAGCGCTACCATCCGGAGCGATGATCAAGGACAACTTATTCTTTTCCGAAGTAACCGGACGCACGTCATAACTGGCATAATGAGGCTTGGTATTCTCCTCACGGGGAAATACCCATATTTGCAAGAACTCCAATTGTTCATTACCGCTGTCGTTGAACTCACTATGCACGATACCGGTACCGGCGCTCATCACCTGAATATCTCCCGGCGTAATCACCTCGCTATTCTTTATGCTATCCCCATGGCGTAAATATCCCTTTAACGGGATGGAGATAACCTCCATATTCTTATGTGGATGCATATCGAATCCCTCACCCGGCGCCACGGAATCATCATTCAATACACGTAGCATCCCGAAATGAACCCTTTCCGGATTGTAATAATTAGCAAAACTAAACGTGTGATGTGTTTTCAACCAACCGTGATTCGCATACCCTCTGGATTGAGCCTTATCAACTACAACTCTCATATTTTCCTCCTTTTTAAATCTACATTAATAACAAATCCATAACTATAAATGTTGCGTGACGCATATTTCGAACATTTCATGTAAACATGTGATTCATATATGAACAGAAATCGCTACTTTTGCGCAATTAAAAAAACTCATCCTGTAAATATAAAATCTTATGGCAATCTACTTAAACGATGTATCGAGAACATTTGGTGAGTATTTACTTATTCCCGGTTTAACCACCAAAGAATGTATTCCCGCAAACGTTTCATTGAAAACGCCGCTTGTGAAATTCAAGTCTGGCGAGAAATCCGCTATTGAATTAAATATTCCTTTCGTTTCCGCGATCATGCAATCGGTTTCCGGCCCTAAACTGGCAATCGAGTTGGCTCGCAACGGAGGACTTTCCTTCATCTTCGGCTCGCAACCGATCGAGAGCCAAGCGGATATGGTTCGCAAAGTAAAGAAATTCAAGGCCGGATTCGTTATCAGCGACTCTAACCTTACGCCCGAGAATACCTTGGCCGACGTGCTTGAGCTAGTCCGCCGGACAGAACATTCTACGATTGGTGTAACAGATGACGGTACGCCTAACGGCAAATTGCTAGGTATGGTAACCAGTCGCGATTACCGTGAAGGCAAAGACCCGATCGACATGAAGGTGAAAGATTTCATGACCCCGTTCGCTAAACTAATCGTTGGCGAGCTAGGCATGACCTTGAAAGAGGCGAACCAGATTATCTGGGATCATAAGTTGAATACATTGCCAATCATCGACAAGGATCAGAAGCTTCAATACTTCGTATTCCGCAAGGACTACGATAGCCACCGTGAGAATCCGAAAGAGTTATCCGGCGGAGATAAGAAATTATTAGTAGGTGCCGGTATCAACACCCGCGACTATAAGGAACGTGTTCCGGCATTGGTAGAGGCTGGCGTTGACGTATTGTGTATCGACTCTTCCGACGGCTATTCCGAATGGCAGTACGAGACCTTGCACTGGATCAAGGATACCTACGGAGACAAGGTACTGGTTGGTGCCGGAAACGTGGTTGACCAAGATGGTTTCAACTACTTGGCTGACGCCGGAGCGGATTTCATCAAGGTAGGTATCGGTGGTGGTTCCATCTGTATCACCCGTGAGCAGAAAGGTATCGGTCGCGGACAGGCTACCGCCTTGATCGACGTAGCGAAAGCTCGTGACGAGTATTTCAAGAGACACGGCGTTTATATCCCTATCTGTAGCGATGGTGGCTTGGTACACGATTACCATATGGTATTAGCGTTGGCTATGGGTGCCGACTTCCTGATGATGGGCCGTTATTTCGCCCGCTTCGACGAGTCTCCTACGAAGAAGATGAAAATCGGAAACAACTTCGTGAAGGAGTATTGGGGTGAGGGATCTAACCGTGCGAAGAACTGGCAGCGCTATGACATGGGTGGAAACGAGTCCTTGAAATTCGAGGAAGGCGTGGACAGCTATGTACCGTATGCCGGAAAATTGAAAGATAATTTAAACGTAACATTGGGTAAGATGATCGCTACGATGTGTAGCTGCGGTTCCATCTCTATCCAAGAGTTGCAGCAGCATGCCAAGATCACGCTTGTCTCCTCTACAAGTATCGTTGAGGGTGGCGCTCACGACGTGATCCTGAAAGAGCAGAATTAATTACAATATGTATTCTAGTAGAGGCGTGGCACGCTACGTCTCTACTATTTACACATTCAAATAATTTACCATGAAAAATCTATTACTTACAGTTATCCTTTTGTGTTTTTGTTTGCCATTCGTAAAAGCCGCCGATCAAAAGATGATCTTAATCTCGACCAACGAGACGGACTTGATTTTACAAGTAGCCCCCAACGGACGGCTCTACCAAACTTATCTGGGAAATAAATTAGTAAACGAATCCGAATTTGAGAACCTCTCATGGAATATCCAAGCCGGAACGGATGGCAGCGTATCAACCCGTGGATGGGAAGTGTATCCTTGTTCAGGAGCGGAGGATTATTTCGAACCGGCTTTCGCCATCCAGCACAACGACGGGAACATGACCAGTATATTCAAGTATGTTTCCAGCGAATCCAAGAAACTAGACAATAACGTTACGGAGACAATCATCTCCCTGAAAGATGACGTATACCCAGTGGAGGCTAAATTGCATTATGTAACTTTCGCTAAAGAAAACGTCATCAAGGCTTGGACCGAGATTCGTCATATGGAGAAAAAACCGGTCACGATTACCCAATACGCTTCCAATATGCTTTATTTCGAGAGTCCTCGCTATGTATTGACCGAGTTTAGCGGTGACTGGGCCAAGGAAGTACAGATGAGCAGCCAAGACTTGAAATTCGGGAAAAAGATTATCGATACGAAACTAGGCTCCCGTGCCGCCATGCACGCTTACCCGTTTTTTGAGATTGGGTTAGGTGCCCCGGCCAGCGAGAATACAGGAGATGTTTTAATGGGAACGATCGGTTGGACTGGAAACTACCGCTTTACGTTCGAGGTGGACAACGCCGGTAACCTTCGTGTCATCTCCGGCATCAATCCCTATGCGTCCGCCTATGAATTGAAGCCGAACGAATGGTTCGTCACCCCTGAGTTTATCTTTACGTTGAGTAACCAAGGAACCGGAAAAGCCAGTCGTGATATCCATGATTGGGCACGTAATTACCAGATCAAGGATGGTAAAGGCGATCGCCTTACCCTACTGAACAACTGGGAATCGACCGGTTTCAATTTCAACGAGAAGAAATTGGAGGAACTAATGAAAGAAGCCAAGCATCTAGGTGTAGATATGTTTTTGCTGGATGATGGTTGGTTCGCTAATAAATACCCTCGTCAAAACGATAAGGCCGGATTGGGAGATTGGGAGGTTACCCATGATAAGTTGCCGAACGGCATTCCTCATCTGGTGCAGACCGCTAAAGATGCCGGCGTGAAATTCGGTATCTGGATCGAGCCGGAGATGGTAAACCCCAAGAGCGAACTTTTCGAGAAACACCCGGATTGGGCGATCCATCTACCGAATCGTGAGACTTATTACTACCGCAATCAACTTGTCTTGGACTTAAGTAACCCGAAAGTACAGGATTACGTATTCAGCGTAGTGGATAATATCATGATCGAGAATCCGGATCTGGCTTTCTTCAAATGGGATTGCAACAGCCCGATTACCAATGTCTATTCTCCTTACCTCAAGGAGAAACAGAATCAATTATATATCGATCATGTACGAGGAGTCTATAACGTATTCAAACGGGTAGCCGAAAAATACCCTCACCTACCAATCATGCTTTGTTCCGGTGGTGGAGCCCGCTGTGATTACGAGGCATTGAAATACTTCACGGAATTCTGGTGCAGCGACAACACCGATCCGATCGAGCGTTTGTATATCCAATGGGGATTCTCCCAGTTCTTCCCGGCAAAGGCAATGTGCGCCCACGTGACTAGCTGGAACAAGAATACCTCCATCAAGTTCCGTACCGACGTGGCCATGATGTGTAAGATGGGCTTCGATATCAGCTTGAAGGAAATGAACGAAGACGAGATGAAATATTGCCAAGAAGCGGTTGCCAACTACAAACGTCTAAAGGGCACAATCCTCGACGGCGATCTCTACCGTCTTGTTTCCCCCTACGAGACCAACCATTCATCCGTGATGTACGTGGATAAGGCAAAAAGCAAATCCGTCCTATTCGCTTATGATATCCACCCTCGCTTCGGAGAAAAGACTTTCCCCGTAAAGCTACAAGGATTGGACCCGAATAAGAAATATAAGGTACAAGAGATAAACCTCATACCGGGCCAGAAATCGACCTTGGTTACCGACGGAGGTACCTTCAGCGGAGATTTCTTGATGAAAATAGGAATGAACGTGTTCTCTACGGCTCATGCCCGTAGCAAGGTCATAGAGCTGACCGAGGTTCATTAACTGTCAATTGTCAACTATCAACAGTCAGCTAAACATGGACATTATCCACGAAATAACCCCACTATCGGAAAAGGATTGCTTCTACATCGTAGACCGACGTAAGACAGAATTTACCTATCCGATCCATTGCCACTTGGAGTACGAGCTCAATTTCATTGAGCACGCTCCGGGGGTAAGGCGTGTGGTCGGTGATTCCGCGGAAGTGATCGGAGAATACGAGTTAGTATTGATAACCGGGAAAGAACTGGAACATGTCTGGGAGCAGAACGCATGTAAATCGCCTCTGATCCATGAGATCACGATCCAGTTCTCTCCCAATCTCTTCGGGAATAATATATTGGAGAAAAACCAATTCAACAGTATCCGGAAAATGTTGGAGAAAGCTCAATGCGGCATCAGTTTCCCTATGTCTTCCATCTTGAAGGTTTACCATTTACTGGAAAAGCTGGTTTCCGAGGAGCAAAGTTTTTATGCGGTCATCAACTTCTTGACCATCTTGTATGAGCTTTCCATCGAGGAGGACTACAAAGTATTGGCTAGTTCCTCGTTCGCTAAAATAACAGATATACATTCCGAGAGTCGTCGTATCCAAAAAGTACAAAATTACATCAACGAGCGATACCAACAGGATATCCGCCTGAACCTACTGGCTGAACTCGTAGGTATGGCCCCTTCCGCTTTCAGCCGTTTCTTCAAGTTGAGGACAGGGAAGACCCTCTCCGACTATATCACCGATATCCGTATCGGTTACGCCGCCCGCATGTTGGTGGACACGCAACGATCCATCGCGGAGATTTGTTATGACTGCGGCTTCAATAACCTCTCGAACTTCAACCGTATCTTTAAGAAAAAGAAAAACTGCTCTCCCAAAGAGTTCCGGGATAACTACAAAAAGACAAAAATCATTGTATAAGAGACCTTTTTAACAGGGATAAATACATATCCCCCCCTATTTGTATACAAAATCCCCCCTTCTCTTTTCCTTCACACATCTATCTTTGCGACCAGTCACAAAGGCTTTCATGCCTACGGCTACCCCATCGATGTGTTAAAAATACACTCCGGCAAAAAAGTATTATTCTTGGATAAAATAGTATTTGAACGCACTTGGGATCCGACGTAATTTTGCGACAGAAATTAACAATACATATTAACAACAAAAAACAATTGCCTATGAGGAAGGACCGAGAATCTAATGTTTTTAGCAGTTAACCGCTAATGACCCTATTGAGTAAATGAATTTTAGTTTAGCCTTATATGATTTAATGTAAAAAATAATGAATTCAACAATTAAGAAAACGACGCTGTTTTTAGGCGCATGTATGGCCTTCCAGCTAGGTGGCATACCACAAATGTTAGCCGCCCCTAGTACTTCGATGGAAGTCATGCAACAAACAAAAAGAATCACTGGTACCGTGAAAGACGCAACAGGAATGGAAGTCATCGGTGCCAATGTTATCGTAAAGGGAACGACAAACGGAGTGATAACCGATTTGGATGGTAAGTTCAGCTTAGAGGCCGTCCCCGGCTCTATCATAGAGATCTCCTACATCGGTTATATGACCCAAGAGATTCCCGTAACCGCCCAAACATCCGACTTACAGATCACCTTGAAAGAGGACTCACAGAGTTTGGACGAGGTAGTGGTAGTAGGTTATGGTGTACAAAAGAAAAAGTTGGTGACAGGTGCGACCGTAGAGGTAAAAGGCGATGAAGTCGCTAAACGTAATACGATCAGCCCACTAAGCGCATTACAGAATCAAAGCCCGGGTGTCAATATCGTGGCTTCTTCCGGTCAGCCGGGTGACGGATTTAAAGTAAACATCCGTGGTGCCGGTACGAATGGAGATACGGCTCCTATCTATGTTATTGATGGTGTGGCCGGTGGCGATATCAATTCCTTGAACCCTGCCGATATCGAGCGTATCGACGTATTAAAGGATGCCGCTTCCTCCGCCATCTATGGTGCCCGCGCGGCGAATGGTGTTATCTTGGTTACCACAAAACAAGGTAAAGAAGGAAAAGTGCAAGTATCCTATGACGGCAACATCGGTTGGCAGAATGTAGTAAAGATGCCGGATATGCTTACCGCCAAAGAATACATGGCCGTTCAAGACCAGATCAACTTCAACGCCGGCGTATCGCCCTTCAATTGGTCACAATACCTAGACGCAGATTTACTGGAATCCTATCAAAACGGTTCCAACCCGGGTACGAACTGGCTGGAGTTACTTCGCAACAAGAACGCGATAACCACATCTCACTCCGTGAACGTGACCGGAGGTTCAGAGCTCTCCAAGTTCTCTACTGGCGTAGGTTATCAGTATCAAGACGGTATTTTCGGTGGTCCGGTTAAATCCGACTACAGCCGCTTCACCATTCGTTTAAATTCCGAGCATATCCTTTGGAAAAACAAGGATCTGGATATCATAAAATTCGGTGAGAACGTATATTACCAACACACATCCAACCAAGGTATCCAAATCGGTAACCAATACTCCAACAGCATCTATAGCATGATGGGAGCCAATCCATTGGTTCCATTATACAATAGCCAAGGAGAGTTATTCGACTACGACGACCTAATCGCGCAAGGATCCGGAGCAATGGGTTTACTCGGGCTCAACCAATACATCAATAACCCGATGAACACCTTGCTAAATACCACCAGTGGCAATAATAAAAGCCGGAACCACAATCTTAGCGCCATCGGTTATATAGAGATACAGCCGTTAAAGGATTTGAAGTATAAAGGCCAAGTCTATTACAAACAGAACTCCAGCCTCTACAAAGCATACAACGGCATCTATAAAAATAATAACAACGACCAGAATACGGATGATTATCTGGACGAGAATATGACCATCGGTTGGAATTGGGGTATGACACATACATTGAGCTATGCTTTCGACGTAAAGGAGAATCATTTCGACGTATTGGTCGGTACAGAGTATTCCAGAGAAGGTAATAATATGTCGGAAACCATCGAAGGACACGCCACGACCAGCATCTTCGGAGATTTCTCGCATGCTTACTTCAACAACTTCTCCGGTCGTACCGCTGGTATAGTGGGAGGATATCCCGTGGATGATCACTCCATCCTATCCTATTTCGGCCGTATCAACTACGACCTCAAGGAAACTTATATGTTTAGCGCGATTGTCCGTGCCGATGGTTCCTCCAATTTCTCCAGCGGTCATCGCTGGGGTTACTTCCCCTCATTCTCCGCAGGTTGGGTGATGAGTAACGAGAGCTGGATGGAAAACACGAAAAACTGGATGGATTTCTTGAAGGTTCGCGCCAGTTGGGGACAAAATGGTAACGAGAATATTGGAGCGTACAAATACGCCTCCACATACGCGTTCGGTGATTTAGGACTTTATTCCTTCAATAATAATAAAAACGGAGGAACCCAAGGCGCTTACCCCTCTTTGTTACCCAATAACGAGATTACATGGGAAACATCGGAGCAGACGAACGTAGGTTTAGACGCACGCTTCTTAAACGGCCGGTTAAACGCAAACTTCGATTGGTATAGTAAGAAAACAAAAGATTTGCTGATCGACGTACCCGTATCTTCAATCAACGGTTTCTCTTCCATGGTCGCAAATGCCGGTACAGTTAAGAACACGGGTATCGAGCTTGCCTTAAATTGGAGGGATGAGGTAGGCTCAGACTTTAGCTATGGCATCGGCTTGAACCTCGCGCATAACAAGAATGAGGTAACAGAAGTTAATAACGGTACTCATTACGTAAATGGAGGTAACGCTCTTCTGTCCGAGGGAACCACCTATATGGCCCGTATGGAAGAAGGACATCCTATCGGTTACTTCTGGGGCTATAAGACCGATGGCGTGATGCAAAATCAAGCGGATATACAGGCCTATCTTGACCAGAATTGCGGTGGGGATGCCTCTAACTCCCTGCAAGGCACCTCGATAGCCCCGGGCGACTTAAAATTTGTCGATGTCAATGGCGATGGCGTGATCAACGACAGCGATAAGACGGAGATCGGTAATCCTCATCCAGACCTCACGATGGGCTTGAATCTAGATTTTAGCTGGAAAGGCTTTGACTTGAACATCTCCACTTACGGAGCGTTCGGCATGCAGGTTGCCCACACGTATCGTAAGTTTGGTAACGGACAGTTCGATAACTATAGCAGCAACGTCTACAATTACTGGCATGGCGAGGGAACATCCAACCGATACCCGATCCTGTTGCCCGGTAACACCGTGAACCATATCAACATTTCCGATATTTACGTGGACGACGCAGACTATTTCCGTATCCAAAACGTAACCTTAGGCTATGACATCAAACGTCTATGGAAAAGTTGCAAATTCCAGCAGCTTCGCTTGTATGTCTCCGCCCAAAACCTCTTTACCTTCACAGGTTATAAAGGAATGGATCCAGAGTGCGGAACCGCTCTCAACGATAAAGAGAGCTGGGTAACGGGCGTGGATGTAGGTAACTACCCCCAAGCGAGAACCTATATGGTAGGAGTTAATGTCAAATTCTAATAATTGATTATCAAGATGAAAAAAACAATATATTTAATCGGTATCGCGGCCTCGATCATGGGGGGAATCACCTCTTGTACGCTGGATGCCGAGGATTACGTAACAAAAAGTAGCGAGAACTTTCCCGCTACGACCGAGGATGCCACACAAGCGTTAGCCGGTATCTATCAGAACTTGAACCAAGTGTCCGCCACACCTGAGTGCTCTTTCCTTTACGCCGCCATGTTGGCCAGCGATGATTGCCTAGGGGGTGGAGGTCCGAACGACTTGCACATGCAATCTCTGGACATGTTGATGAACTCCAAGCAAGACATGACCCAACAATTCTGGAAAGACCGTTACCAAGGCATCAACCGTGCGAACTCCTTGCTGGATGGTATCGGAAATATCGAATTGGCAGAATCCGACAAGAACCAGATCGAGGGAGAAGCGAAATTCCTTCGCGCTTTCTATTACTACGAGCTGGCCTCCATGTACGGACGCGTCCCTCTGACAATCACCTCGCAATCCGTAGAGCCAAGCCAACCAACCGCAGCTGAGCTATGGGGACAAATCCTGCAAGACCTACGTGATGCCGCCGAGATCATGCCCAACACTCGAAAGACGGACGGACATGTCGATAAATACACCGCCGAAGCCATGCTTGGCCGTGCTTGGTTGTTCTATACGGGTATGTATTGCAATGGAGAAGACTTGGCCGCACTGACCAGTACCACTTACTCACCGTTGACTTCCGTGGCTTTGCCCGACGGCTCCACACTGACAAAAGACCAAGTGATCGGCTACATCGACGATTGCGTTAACAATTCGGGATACTCACTGGTCACGTCGGACTTCCGCAACCTTTGGGCCTATACAAACCGGTTTACGGTAGAAGATTACGACTATACCACCGGACAGGGCCTGAAATGGGTGGAAGATGACAATGCCGTAAATCCTGAGACATTGTTCGCTATCAAATACAACAAATTAGCCGACTGGAGCACAAGCATTGGTTACGCGAATAATTTCGCCCTACACTTCGGCGTACGTGGCATGGCAGGCGTGGCCGAATCGTTCCCCTTCGGGCAAGGCTGGGGAGCCGGACCTGCCGCCCCGAACCTCGTGAACGACTGGAGAAGCTCCGAACCTAACGACAAACGTCGTGACGCATCCGTTTCGGATTGCGCCGCTTGGACCGAGCAAGGATGGGCATTCGGTGGAGGTGGTGAGTTTATCCAAGAAACTGGATACCTCTCCAAGAAATGGCTCCCTGTAGCCGCAAAGAATGGAGACGCCTACTCCGTATGTTTCGAGAACCTGATGTACGGAACCGATGGCTGGGCTCAGAATTCCGAGAACTTACAGCTAAACAATATTCACGACCTTGTGCTTATCCGTTTCGCCGATGTATTACTAATGCAATCCGAGTTGAAAGAGAACACGGATGGAATCAACCGGGTTCGCGAGAGAGCCGGCTTAAGCCCTATTTCGTCCTACTCGCTCCAAGCCCTGCAAAACGAGCGCCGTTGGGAACTCGCATTCGAGAGCATTCGATGGAACGATATCCGCCGCTGGCATATAGCCGCCGCCGCATTGGAAAAGCAGACCAACGTGAAAATATACACCAATGGCCAAGAGGACTCTAACAAGGCTCACGGAGGTGGCTACGCCACCCGATATAACGCTACCGCCGGATTCTTCAAGATACCGGAGAGCGAGGTGGATATGTCGAACGGCAGCATTGCCCAGAACGCCGGCTGGGAAGGCTCGGACAGCCAATATAACCGCTGGTAAAAACGATTTCAACAAAGTCAAACTTTTAATTAGAAAATCATGAAGAAATATAGTATAGCTATCCCGCTATTCGCGATGCTCCTCACCGCCTGCGATCCTACGATAGAGGAAGAAGGCTCCATAGCAGCGAGCATAACAGAAACGGATCTGCAAGCCCGTGTAGAGCTTACGCAAACGACGGTCGGACAAAACAAGTTCACCTTCTCCACCAATCCCACGCTGACCGTACAGGTATTGGATCAAGACGGGGCCATCCTAGCCACCGGAACCGAGGGTTCCATCATTGGCACTCCTCCCCTCACGAGCTTGACCGTCCGGGTTATGAACCAAGACGGCTCCATCACCTCTTTCTCTAACGATGTGACGATCTCCGAGTATGTGGATGTGCCTTCTATTTATGAAGGATTATTCGGACCGGAGTATAATTCTGTAACTTGGGTTTGGGATACAGATGCCAGCAACGGCCTTTGGGGAAATGGTGCTTATATGGAAAGCACAGGTCCGGAATGGTGGCAAGTTCAAGCCACAGACATCGACCAACAATGTACTGAGAAAGGATATGCCAAAGATGGGTTAGAAGGTTGGATGACTTTTACCTTGGCTGGCAAGAAAGTAGAAACCAGCCGCGGTCAATCCGGAACAATCGCATGGGACTTATCCGCTGTAGCCAAAGAAGGTTGGGATCAAGGTACATTAACGTTCACCGGAACCATTCCTTTATTAGGACTGGTGAAAATGGGAGACACTGATGATACCTTCGCTCCTCAATATGAATATCACATCTTGGAAGCGGATGGTGAGCATCTTAAACTAGCGGCTCCGAAACCCGGCGCAGGTGATTGGGGAGAGGCTTGGTTCTGGAATTTTAAAACAAGAAAATAAAGAAAATATATCATGAAGAAAGTATTATTCATTCTATTTGCACTATTAACAACAACTGTTATTAATATCAATGCTGACGTAAATGGTCCATCACCTTCCTATGCCGCAGAAAGAGAAGGGTATTCAAAAATGTACGTTACAGCTCAAAATCAGGACGCCCATATATCAATGGTTATTGAAGATCAAAATTTCATGGAATATACTATCACCAGTGGTTTTTATAGTGGAGGTCCATGGGTTTACTTTGTTGAACATGGAAAGTATAAAGTTGTTTCCATAGATAAGGGATATAGAGTCTCTTGTAATGGATCTACAGTTCAAGTAGGATCTGTCATAACTTTTAGCGGCGCAACTGGGCATATTGGATTTTACGTAAATAATTGATCTAAAAATGAATATCACGATACTCAATGTTCTCCGTGACATTGAGTATCTCTGATCGGATAAATGAAGAAGATGTATCTCACTAGCAATATTTTATGATGAGATTATCCCAATAATTCATTCATTCTTGTTATATAAGAGGGGCGGAGCGTTTATCGTTCCGTCTCCTCTCTTTTTATCTTACACGGTACTCGCCCTGCAAATATCCTTCCGTCAACCAAACCGCTCTCCGGCCATCTTTTTGATTTCCATAGAGCATTTACCTTGACACACCTATTTTCCAAACCTAGCGAAATAGCGAGAAAGCAGTAGCAATAAGCACCCCTTTTTGTTAAAATACAGCGTTTTCCACACACAATAGGTGCCGGAAGCCTGCATAACTAGTCGTATTAGGCAACGCCAATACTGCCGTTGGGCATCGTAAGTAGTCAAGAATAGGGTTATGAGTCGTCGCAAATGGGCATTCTTACCCTGTTATAACCCTATTGTAGCACCGTTTTTCTTCCCTTCCTGCCCTCAAAACATGAAATACGATGAATAAATCCCGCTAGAATAAAAGGCCGTTTTCCAGCATTGCCCTATCAACCAATCGATTGTCGCTTTTTTCTTTCGTTTTCGGGAGCATACCGCACCTTTGCCCGAAAGAATCGATTCTCCGGGACTTAAATTTACAAACTGTCACTTTGCTAAAAGACGCAAGACAAGGAGATGTCAAGTATCCGTGAAAGATGATACATCTTACAACGGTAATATCATACATCCTACAACAGTAAGATCATACATCTTACGGCGATAAGATGCTACAACTGTACCTTACTGAAAATAAGTTCGTGCATTAAACTCCATAATCGGATTGAAGAGGTGGAGCGTAAACAAGGAATGCTGTATGGCAGACTTGCCTCACACCATCCCCAACGTCTCGAACATCCTCCGGTAAATAGCGGCCTTCTCCTCCAACGGTTTCGGATAGGCACGGGAGGATGAGGGCATACGGAACAGCCTCATCGTCCTTCCCATACAAAAAAATTCCGACGAGAAGCCCACTTTCGGCTCCTCCGTGCCGGGCAATACGGAGAGGAGAGTATCCATCGCTTTCTGCCCGGTTACCACGATCGCCACGCATTCCGGTATCTGGGACAAGACCTTCTCCGGATCGATCGGCCGTACCACCTCAAGGAACTTATCGGAGGCGTTCGCTTTCAAGCGGATCACCTCCATGGCGGTATCACCGATCCCGATCCCCTTCTCCCGGCAGAAAGCCTTCGCCTTCTCCTCGCTGAACGCCTTCTTGTCTCGCAGGAACGCATCCTTGTTCCCATAGAAAATCAAGCCAAGGATGCGCCACATATCATTCTGGATATTCGGGTAATAAAAATCCATGCTCCAACGAGCTCTTGGAGGCGGGAAACTTCCCAGCATCAGCAATCTCGTATTCTCCGGGAGGAAGAAACCTAGCGGATGCAACTCGGTGGTCATGCTTCCTTGTTCTTTTTGAGTTCCTTCTTCTGGTCCTCTTTCGCCAGAAGCACGACGTTATACACGAAGTCCGTGATCCATTGCTCGGAGTAGCCTAGTTTCTCGGCATACTTACGCACGCTCCACGCGGCCTTCTGCACGCTGATATCCTTCCACTCGGACTTGGTCAAGATATCGTGAACCGTCTTCGTCGTCATATTATACAGCAACTTCTTCACCAGCATGGAGAAGCGGAACTTCCACTGCATCAGATTACCAAGCAAGTTGAACAAGTCATTGCAGAAACCTTGGAACATGAAGAAATACGTCTTGATATCGTTCTGGTTCTTGCAGTTCTTCTTCACCGAGCTATCGATCTCCTTGAAGAAAGCCTCGCTTAGGCCGTAATCCTCCATCAACACCTTGCGCACACGGGATTTCTCGGCGACACCCAATTTGTTATTCTGGGTCGGTATCTTCAACATGCGTTTGAACAAAGCCATATCGGCGAGCATGTTCAAGTTGGTGATACCCAAGTTCACGGCCATAACGGCTTGATAATATACACGGATTAAAGATACGAACTCCTCCACGGAACCTTTGCCGGCCTCTTCCGCCTCAGATACGTTCTTCTTGAATAGCTTAGAAATAAAATTCATCGTACGATTATTAAATAGTTTCGAGCCGCGAATATACGAAAACTTACCGCCAATGCAGAATAACTATTCAATTCTCTCCACCGTAACCTCCGGAAATTGCTCCATCAATAGCAACAGTGGACTTTCCTCCGTGTTTTTACGGGCCTTCAACACGATGCTGACGACGTACTCGTCCTTCTCCTGATGCCCCAGTCTTTTCATGTCATAGCTTACCAGCAGGAAACCTTTCTCGTAGATAACACGGGCGATCCGGTTGATCGCCTCCTTGTCGGAGGTAGAGAATACCACCAAGGAACTTCGCATCCCGATGCTTTTAAAAATAACGCTCAACAGCTCCAGCCCGGCGAGCGTCAACAAAGTGGCGGCGATACCGAGCCCGTACATGCCTGAGCCGACGGCCAGACCGATACCGGCGGTCGCCCAGATGCCGGCGGCGGTAGTCAATCCCCGCACGAATTGTTTCTGGATGATGATCGTACCCGCCCCGATGAAACCGATGCCACTCACCACTTGGGCGGCCACACGGCTCGGATCGAGACTTACGCTATTCTCTAGGATGACATCTTGGAAGCCATATTGGGAGACAACCATGATCAACGCGCTACCCAACGAAACAAGGAAGTGAGTCCGGTAACCCGCCTCCTTCGCACGGTACTCACGGTCTAGCCCGACAACGGCGCCCAGAATACCTGCCACGAAAAGTCTTAGTATGAAATCCCACATCATAATCAACAATCTTTTAGGTTTTACCCCGAAAGATAGGAATTATTTATTGATTCAGCCGCCATTCACGGTGATAAGAATCGATCGCCTCCCGGACGGAGCCATGTAGGAGCAGGAGGTTCTTGCTCTGCTCGTAATCCAGACGAAGCTCTTCCATGATCATACGGGTGCCACGGTCCACCAATTTTTGGTTGGTCAGTTGCATGTTCACCATCCGGTTCCCTTTCACCCGGCCAAGCTTGATCATCGTGGAGGTCGTGATCATATTCAGCACCATCTTCTGGGCCGTACCGCTCTTCATCCGCGTACTTCCGGTGACGAACTCCGGACCTACTACCGGCTCGATGGCGATCTCCGCCTCCGCCGCCATCGGAGAGTCCGGGTTGCAGGAGATAGAGGCCGTCAGGATTCCCTCGGAGCGTGCCTTACGCAGGGCGCCGATCACGTAGGGAGTCGTACCCGAGGCGGCTATCCCCACCAAGGTGTCGTTCGTATTGATATGATATTGTTGAAGTTCCTCCCAAGCCTTATCCAGATCGTCTTCCGCCGACTCCACGGGATTCCGGAGCGCCCGGTCGCCGCCGGCGATCAAACCGATCACCAAGGTATTCGGCATACCATACGTGGGAGGGATCTCGGAAGCGTCCAAGACGCCCAAGCGACCACTCGTACCCGCCCCGATATAGAAGAGCCTACCGCCTCTCCGCATTCGCTCTACGATACGGGTTACCAGCTTCTCGATCTTCGGGATCTCCCGGCCAACGGCGATCGCCACTTTCCGGTCCTCGTTATTGATGCCTTCCAGCAACTCCCGGACAGACATCTGATCCAGATTATCGTACAACGATTCCGACTCGGTTATCTTTTGAAATGCCATAACTCATTCATTTTTTTCTTCGTTCGTAAAATGATACCGGATCAATCCGTTCATGGGAGCCTGTACGACCGTACCGACCTTCAAGCCTAAGGATAAGGCCGCAGCTTTCAATACCTCCTGATAATAATAGGCGATAGAGCCTACGAAATGAATCGGGTACGTATCAGCTCCCGGATATAACGCCACGTTACGGAGGAAAAAGCTACGGAAACTCGTATAGACCAAATTATAAATCGGTTGCTCGGTGATATTCTCCAACAAGAAACGGGATAAGGTAGCCAAGAAACGATTCGGGAAAGGTTGTTTATATACCCGCTCCAACAATAAGGCGGGCGTCAACTCATATTGATCCATAAACTTCCGAACCAAAGGCGCCGGCAACTGACGCTTCAAGCAATCCCCTACCAATAACTTCCCGAGCACGGCGCCACTACCCTCATCCCCCAGAATGAATCCCAAGGGAGAGATATGCTCCGTTATCTCCGTCCCGTCATACAGACAAGAATTCGATCCCGTCCCCAATATACAGGCGATTCCCGGACGGCTCCCGCATAAGGCACGAGCAGCCGCCATCAAGTCGCTATACACCTCTATGGGAGCCGGGATATAAGGCGTAATCGCCTCTTCCACGATCCGGTTCTTCTCCGGGAAGGCGCAACCGGCACCATAGAAGTAAATGGCATCGATCCGCTCACCCTTCAACGCGGGCAATAAGGCACCCCGGATTTCTCCGGCAATCTCCTCCCGTGTCTGGAAATAAGGATTGGTACCCGCTGTCACGACCGTACGCACCGGTCTGCCTTGATCCGCCAGGCACCACTCCGTCTTTGTAGATCCGCTATCCGCAATTAATATCATATACTTATTATAATATCAAATTCTGGAGAATATATACCACCGCGCCGGACAAATATCCCGCCAAGGCCAACAGAGAGATATTCTTCAAGTACCAAATAAAATTGATCCGTTCCAAGCCCATCACGACGACTCCGGCGGCGGAACCGATGATCAACATACTTCCACCTACTCCTGCGCAATAAGCCAAGAACTGCCAGAACACGCCGTCTTGCACGAAGTTCGCCAGATAAGCCGGATCAGTCGCCGCAGCCACCATAGCGTCCGTAGCCACCGGGTACATACCGATAGCCCCCGCTACCAACGGAACATTATCCACGATAGACGATAAGGCGCCGATAATCAGGTTCACCGCATACACATTGCCTACCGTATCGTCCAGCCAGAAAGCGAAATCCGACAATACGCCGCTGCAACGCAAGGCATCCACCGCCAAAAGGATTCCGAGGAAGAATAACAAGGTCGCCCCGTCTATACGGTGAACCACCTTGGACAAGCGCAATTTCAAGTCCTCATCGATCGGTTTACGAGCGTATAACATCTCCGTATAAAACCAAAGAATACCCACTCCCATCAAGATACCCATAAACGGGGGAAGATGAGTAACCGTCTTGAATACAGGCACGAACAATAAACACAACACACCGATGATCAAGATCGATAACTTCTCCTTATCCTTCAATTTCTTCAGCAACTCATTGTCCGCCTCCATTTGCGAGAATGCGTTAGGGGGCGTCACGTTGCCATGCAAGAAACGCATGGCGATCAAGACCGGGATCAACGCCGATACGATACTCGGCAGGATCAAATGGGGGATCGTGGATGAGGTGGAGATATTTCCTCTTACCCAAAGCATGATCGTAGTCACGTCGCCGATCGGTGACCAAGCGCCACCGCTATTCGCCGCTATAATAATGATACTGCCGAACACCCACCGCTCTTTATAATTCCCGAGCAACTTACGGATCAGCATGATCATGACAATTGAGGTCGTAAGGTTGTCCAATACGGCCGACATAAAGAACGTGATCACGGCGATCAACGCCAGCAGTTTCTTCTTTTTCTTCGTGGTAATATGATTCGTGATAAACATGAAACCGCCATGGGCATCGATCAGCTCCACGGTTATCATCGCCCCGATCAGGAATATAAGCGTCTCGGCGATCTCTCCGATACTATCCAGAACCTGATGCTCCACGACGAACCGGGTACATTGTTCCTTAAACGTTAAAGAACCCAAAGAGGGGAATGATTCCAAGAACAAGCTGAATTCCTCTGCCGAGGCCCTTGGGATGAAAAACGGGGCCGCGTACGTGTACATAACCCATAAGATAGTACCAATAAGCAAAGCCGTTCCCGCCTTGTTTATCTTTAGAGGATGTTCCAATGCGATCATCAAATAACCGACAAGGAACACAATGACCATTGCTGTCAACATAACTTCATGATTTAGGTTTAAACGCTACAAATGTAGAAATAATAACTCTGTAACACGATAGAAAAACGGAATGTTTTTTTAAGATAATTTTACCAAACATGCGAAAGGAACCGGACTACTCCGATTCCTTTCCTATTCTCTCGAGGGAAAACTATAACCCCGAGACAATTCACTCTACAACCAACATCTTATCACCCACGGAGACCTTGTCTGTCTCATTGATATACACCTCTTTCACCACTCCATCGATCGGCGTACGGATCTCGTTCTCCATCTTCATGGCAACCAATACGCAAAGCGGGTCTCCCGCCTTGACCTCATCGCCTACCTTGACATATACCTTCTGGATCACGCCCGGCATCTGGGCCTGTATGACCTGACGGCCGACCGTCTTGGAACTGGTTCTCGACAGGCGTAATTTCTTCAACTCGTCAATCACCTGTACTTGGAAATAATCACCTTTATTCTTTACCTCATAGGTGGAATCTCCAACACTGGATATTTGTACGCCATGAGATTTATGGTTCATGATGATCGAGTGGATCGTATCTCCGCCCAGATTGTAATCTACATCATAAACGGTACCGTTTACGGATACTTTCTTGATAGGCCCGTCTTCCAGAATCTCTACCTTGAACTCTGTGTCGGGAATATCGTTAACCGTGGCAAAATAAGTCGCTAAAGCCTTTGACATAATCATTCCTCCTCTCATTAAAAGTTATTGGCCAACATTTGTAACTTCCCGTAGTGTTTCCACAGGGACTCCCCTACCAGCGGAACGGTCGTCGCACGGGCGGCCGCCTCTTTCTCCTCCTCGTAATGCTTCAAGGCGGCGGCGATCACGGCTACGGTCGGGTCGCTGTTCTGGCGACGTTTCAAGTCTTCCTTATCGAACTTGGTGTCGATAAAGGTCGTATCGTAATTCCCCTTCAAGAAGGTCACGTTATGCAACACACGCAGGTGGAACGGAATCGTTGTCTTGATTCCCAAGATCTTGTATTCCCGCAAGGCACGTATCATATTCGAGATGGCGGACTCACGGGTCCGGCCCCATGTGCAAAGCTTGGCGATCATCGGATCGTAATGCAAGGACACCTCGAAACCGGCGTAAGCGGCGCTATCCAGACGTACGTTACGTCCCTCGGGAGCCTCACGCACCTTGATCACGCCCGGAGAGGGCATAAAGTTATTTTCCGGGTCCTCCGCGTAGATGCGGCATTCCAAGGCATGCCCCCGGCAGGCCACATCTTCCTGCTTATAAGGCAGACGATTTCCTGCGGCCACCAAGATCATATCGCGAACCAAGTCCACGCCCGTTGTCTCCTCCGTCACCAGATGCTCCACTTGAAGGCGGGTATTCATCTCGAGGAAATAGAAGTTCTGGTCCTTATCCATCATGAACTCCAACGTCCCGGCACTGTAGTAACCGATTTTCTTGCAAGCCTCCACCGCTACGGCCAACATCTTCTGGCGAGCGGCCTCCTTCACGAATGGAGAGGGCGCTTCCTCGATCACCTTCTGGTTACGGCGCTGGATAGAGCACTCACGCTCATACAGATGGATCACGTTCCCATATTTATCCCCGAGTACCTGCACCTCGATATGATGGGGGTTCTCGATATACTTCTCGATATAGATGGCATCGTTCCCGAACGAGTTGGCCGCCTCGGAACGAGACATACGGAAAGCCGCTTCCATCTCATCCTCGCTATGTACCAAACGCATACCCTTTCCACCGCCTCCGGCAAGCGCCTTTAGCATAATCGGATAACCCACCTCGGCGGCAACCTTCTTGGCATCCTCTATGTCCGTCACCGGTTTTTCCGTTCCGGGTACAACCGGCACACCGGCTTCTTTCATGATCTTACGGGCCTCGGTCTTGATACCCATCTTCGCAATCACGTCGGCGCTCGGGCCGATAAAGATCACGCCCTCCTCCTCGCAACGACGAGCGAAGTCGGCGTTCTCCGACAAAAAGCCGTAACCCGGATGAATGGCGGCTCCTGTCTTCTTGGCGATCTCAAGGATCAAGTCCGGCTTCAAGTAAGAGGTATCCGCTTCATCTTCCGAGATGCAGTAGGCTTCCTCCGCATAACGTACATGTAATGCTCCGCGATCCACATGCGTATAGATCGCTACGGTCGGGATGTTCATCACCCGGCAGGTGCGGAATATCCGCATCGCTATCTCGCCACGATTGGCTACTAATACTTTCTTTATCATAAGGATTCGTTTTTAAAGAGGAATATTGGAATGCTTCTTCGGAGGATTGGATTGCCGTTTGTTGGCCAGCAACTCAAAACTACGGATCAAGCGGCTGCGTGTGATAGACGGCTCGATGATCTCGTCTACATAGCCTAACTCAGCGGCCCGGTACGGGTTAGCGAACTTCTCCCGGTAATCGGCTTGCAATTCCTTCCGTTTGCCTTCGGGATCTTCCGCGGTCTTCAAATCCTTACGGAACAAGATATTCACGGCACCATCCGGTCCCATGACAGCGATCTCGGCGGTTGGATAAGCGAAGTTGATATCGCCCCGGATATGCTTGGAGCTCATCACGTCGTAAGCGCCGCCATAAGCCTTTCGGGTAATGACGGTCACTTTCGGCACGGTAGCCTCGCAATACGCATACAATAACTTAGCGCCATGACGGATAATTCCCTCGTACTCTTGGTTCACGCCCGGCAAGAAACCCGGTACATCCACCAGCGTCAACAACGGTATATTAAACGCATCGCAGAAACGGACGAAACGGGCGGCCTTTACGGACGCGTTGATATCCAGCGTACCGGCCAACGCGGCAGGTTGATTCGCCACGACACCGATCGTCTTTCCATTCAAACGAATATAACCGATAATGATGTTCTTGGCATATTCCTCTTGTATCTCGAAGAAGTTTTGATCATCAGCCACGGAAAGGATCAGTTCCTTCATGTCGTACGGCTGGTTGGGATTAGTAGGAACCAGCAGATCCAATTGCGGATCGATGCGGTTCGGGCTATCGGTAGTAGGAACGAATGGCGGCTCTTCCATATTATTATTCGGCAAGAACGACATCAACTCACGTATCTTCAAGATACAATCCATATCGTTATCCGCCGTGCAATGAGCCACTCCGGAACGGGTGCTATGCACTTCCGAGCCTCCCAGATTCTCCATCGTAACCTCTTCTTGCGTCACGCTTTTCACGACCTCCGGGCCGGTGATAAACATATAGCTCGTTTGTTTTACCATAAAGATAAAGTCCGTCAACGCCGGCGAGTAAACCGCTCCACCCGCACACGGGCCCATAATGGCGCTAATCTGCGGGATCACGCCCGAAGCCAACGAGTTCCGGAGGAATATCTCGGCGTATCCCGCCAAGGAACGAACTCCTTCTTGAATACGTGCGCCTCCCGAATCGTTCAACCCGATCACCGGAGCGCCTAGTTCCGTTGCCATGTCCATGATCTTACAGATCTTACGGGCATACGTCTCGGACAAGGCTCCACCGAATACCGTGAAGTCCTGAGCGAAAACAAATACCGTGCGTTGCCCGATCATTCCGTAACCGGTGACCACGCCATCCCCTAATGGACGCTGTTTTTCTAAACCGAACTCATGGCACGTATGTGTCACGAACTTGTCGATTTCCACGAAACTACCTTTTTCCAATAGTAGTTCGATTCTTTCTCTAGCGGTTAGTTTACCTGCCGCATGTTGCTTCGCGATGCGGTCTTCTCCGCCCCCTAACTCAGCTTTGTGGTTGAGAGCTTTTAATTGTTCAATTTTTTCCTTCATGGCGTATCTCTTTAATTATCCGGGAAACGTTCAATATATTAGAAAACAAAGTCTGTAAATGTATTGTTTCCTAAAGAAACGAAATGTATCATATATTACATCTATCGCCCGATCAATGAGATCTATCAAGAAGGATATTTTTTAGTAAATACTGAAATCTTGCGGCTTGATCACGAAACCGATCCGCAGCATGCTTTTGTATTGATTGTATTCCAAAAGGTTCTCACCGTAACCATTATAATATTGCAGGAAGAAATATTGGTTCTCGTTATTATTAAACTTATAGCTCAACTCGATCTGAGTGTTAAAGCTGAACCAAGTCTTTCGTTTGGTCAAGATAACCCCGCAGTTAAAGCGCCTGTTGTCTGTCCGGTAATTGGCGGCTACTTGGAATATACCATTATATTTAAGGATGTCTTTATTTTCCCCACCATCCACGATCGGTATCCAGCCCTTGAATTGAACTTCCCAGTTCTTATTCAACAGGACAGCCGCCGCTAGGGTGATCTTGTTCCAACTTCGGGAGAAGATGCTATCTTTACCGTTCGACTCGTGCTCGACCATCAAATAGCCTTTCCCGATATATTTATTCTTATGCACGATAAGGTGCCCCAAACCGATACCCGGATTAAAATTCAAGTCGCGCATCGGCAAGGACTCTTGAAAGACATTCCAAAAAGCCTTTTGCGTGTATTGCAAGAAAAGATAGGTATCGAAGGGGAGTTTACTTTTCGTAAGACGCTGGGCGATGCTCAACTGGAATTTAACGTCGGAGTTTCTCGCCGTAGGCTTGTTGCCGATAGGGATACCGCCAATAAAATAATTGTCCTTGAATAAGGTAAAATAAGGTGACTTATCCAAAATCGCACGAATACTATCCGCATTATAACTCTCTTCCGGCCCTTTCGCTAAAACTTGCGAATGTGCCATACCGCAAACAAGAAGGAAGAGAAAGGATATAATCGTTTTTTTCATAAATGATCTTAAATTATAAATGTGTCCGCGAATATAGGGGAAACGGCAGTTGGCTTTATCGCCCAAATTACATGAATAATGGTCATTTCACCTATGAATATAATATATAAACCAAAATTCAAGAGGTTAGTTCATTTTTCCTATATTCGCGGCTATGGAAGAAATCTATAGTTATTACAAAGAAAATATCGACGCTTATACACGGCGCTTGGGTAATTTGAAAAAGAAGATCCATTTGATGGGGAGTATCCGGTTGGCTTTAGTGGTGGGAGCGATCCTCTCCTTATGGATATTCAGGGATGAGAGTTGGCAATGGCTGACGGGGATCACCTTCGCTTATATCATCCCGTTCGCGCTCCTGATGTGGTACCATAATAAAATGTACGCACGAAAAGTATACGCCGAGACCTTGATTAAACTAAACGAGGATGAGCTAAAAGGACTGGACTATGATTTCAGCGCGTTCGACGGGGCGGCCGATAAGATCTCGGGCGAGCACTCTTTCTGCTTGGATCTGGATGTGTTTGGAGACCGCTCCTTATTTCAATCGCTCAATCGTACCGTAACCGGGTTCGGGCGGGAACGACTGGCCGGTTGGCTCTCGAATCCCTTGACGGATAAGAAGGAGATCGTCAAACGGCAAGAGGCTGTCAAGGAATTAGCGGCTTTATCCGCCTTACGGCAGCATTTCTATGTGACGGGAATCATCCGGCAGGACACGCAAGATACGAGAGACAACGATATCAACTTTATGGACCGACTCACTCGGCGTAAGCATAAATTCGTTGATAGCCTACCGTGGAAACTATTGATCTGGGCGATCCCAGTGTTGTGGATCGTATTGGGTATCGCTTACTCGCTGGATTGGATCAGCGGGAGTTTATTGAATATTTATTTCTTAATCACGTTAGTGATCGCTTACGGACGAGCCAAGGAAATCAATGCGCTTTACGCGACCGTCAATAAGATGGAGTCTATTTTCAATCGGTACGCAAAGCTGATGCGATGTGTGGAAGAAGATAATTTCCAGTCGGAAGAGCTGAAAGAGATCAGCGGGCAATTAGCGAATGAGAAGGAATTGGCCTCACATGCCATCAAACGCTTGTCGTCGTATATCGGAGGATTAGACCAACGATTCAGTTTGGCGGGTATCATTTTCAATCTCTTCTACTTGCGGGATACACGCCATGCCATCCTTTTGGAACGCTGGATTCAGACTTACTCCGATAAACTTCCGCTTTGGTTCGACGCGCTGGCTCGTTTCGATGCGCTGAACTCGTTGGGTGGTTTCGCTTTCAACCATCCGGAATACATCTATCCGGAGATCGCCGACACGTATTTCCAGATGGAAGGCAAGGCTTTGGGACATCCTCTTTTGAACCGGGATGTCTGCGTAAAGAACGATATCGATATCCGCAAAAGTCCTTGGTTCCTGATTATCACCGGAGCGAATATGGCCGGAAAAAGTACATACCTCCGGACGATCGGTGTCAATTACTTATTGGCTTGCGTAGGCGCTCCGGTCTGTGCCGCCTCCTTGACGGTTTATCCCGCCCACATGGTTACCAGCTTGCGTACCTCGGATTCCTTGGCTAGCAACGAGTCTTATTTCTTCGCGGAGTTGAAACGGCTGAAAATGATTATCGACAGGCTGCAAAACGGGGAGAAGCTATTTATCATCTTGGACGAGATCTTGAAGGGAACAAATTCTATCGACAAGCAGAAAGGCTCTCTTGCCCTTATGAAACAGTTGGTCGCTTATAAGGCTTGCGGCATCATCGCCACCCACGATTTAGTGTTGGGTACTTTGGAGGAAGAGTTCCCGGAACAAATAAAGAATTACCGCTTCGAAGCGGATATAAAAGACGAGGAGCTATCCTTCTCTTATCAACTAAGAGAAGGGATAGCCCAGAATATGAATGCTTGTTTCTTAATGAACAAGATGGGAATCTTGTTTAATTGAAAATTGAGACAAGTGATAAAATAACTGTCACTTGTCAACTGCCAACTACTTTTTGTATTTGGTTTTGATTGCGGGTAGGACTTTTTGGATTTCCGCTATACGAGTGGCATCACTGGGGTGCGTACTCATAAATTCCGGCGTAGAGCCACTCTTTCCGGCGGACATCTTTTGCCAGAAGTTGACTGCCACGTCCGGATTGTATCCCGCCATAGTCATGAATACCAATCCCATATAATCCGCTTCCGACTCGTGCTTACGGGAGAAAGGAAGCATTACGCCATACTGCGCTCCCACACCATATACTGTATTGGCCGCTTGCTGTACCGCCGCGCTCTTATTGCTTACAGCCGCACCTAAAATAGCCGCCCCGTATTGGGCCATTAGTTGCTGGCTCATACGCTCATTGCTGTGTTTAGCTACGGCATGGGCGACCTCATGCCCGATGACCACCGCCAATTCATCGTCCGAGGAAACTAAAGGCAGCAATCCCTCGTACACCACGATCTTGCCTCCCGGCATACAGAAGGCGTTCACCTGCGGATCATTCACCAAATTAAACTCCCAAGAGAAGTTTTTTACCTCATCCACCATCCCGTTCGCCCGCAAATAGTCCTCCGTAGCGGCGGCTATCCTCTTTCCGACCCGGGTTACCATAGCGCTCTTGTTCGCGTTCGTCGACTTCTTCGCCGTCTTTATATAATCGTTGTACTGGGTAAGGCTGGACGATAACACCTCTTGGTCCGAAACCAACAGCACTTGCTTACGTCCTGTCAACGGTACGCTGGAACAGCCTGCCAATAAAAGCAAGGCCACGAATAAACTTGCTATTTTTCTCATATCCTTTTACTTGAAATTAAACCTGATACTCTCTTTTTAATAACGCAAAGATACTACCATTTTGTTCAAAACGACCACCCCCTTTCGTTCTTTCTATAGGGAGTATTAGTCTTTTCTTTGAATGACATTCATCATCTACCATCCGTTGCATGATCATCCACCAATTGGTATATGATCTTCTAACAGCTGTTGCATGATCATCCAACGGCTGATAGAAGATGAATATAAATAGATGAAATGCCTAACACTTACAGTAATTAAACCTAAGCTAAGCAGGAAAATCCCTTACCCCCTACTTATATCAGAAAAAAAAGCCCTTGATTGTATATTTATTCAACAATACTCTTTATATTTGCAGCCTGTTTTGCATAAATATACAACATGAGTACAAAGAAGGAACGATTGGATGCCATTTGCGGTATTATACAGACGAAAGTGATAAGTAATCAAGAAGAACTGCTTAAAGAACTGGAAGATAGCGGATTCTCGGTTACGCAAGCTACGCTTTCCCGCGACATCAAGCAACTGAAAGTAGCCAAGGTACACGACGGAACCGGAGATTATGTATATCGCCTTCCCGAAGAGAGTATAAGCAAACAAGCACAGCCTGAAGGCAAGAAAAAGCCGAATATCGAGTTTTCCGGAAACTTGGCGGTGGTGAAGACACGACCGGGTTACGCCATGGGAATCGCCTCGGACATAGACTCCCAGGCCCCCAGCGAGATACTGGCCACCATAGCCGGAGACGATACGATCTTGGTAATCCCCCGCAACGGTGTGAGCCAAGAGAAGGTGATTGCCGCTTTATCACATTTTATATAAAAGGAAAAAACTAAGAACAAACAATAAAATGGAACAAGAAATAGAAATTGATGTTATGATCGCTGATGCCTCTCACGAGGTATATGTGGATACGATCCTAGATACGATCGAGTCTGCCGCTAAAGTCCGGGGCACGGGTATCGCCAAACGTACGCACGAGTATGTGGCCCAGAAGATGAAAGAGGGCAAAGCGGTGATCGCCTTGGCGGGAAACGAGTTCGCCGGGTTTAGTTATATCGAGTCATGGGGAAACAAGCAGTACGTGACTACCTCCGGCTTGATCGTACATCCGAATTTCCGGGGCTTGGGTATCGCGAAACGCATCAAAGACATGACTTTCCAACTTGCCCGCATGCGCTGGCCGAAAGCGAAGATATTCAGCCTTACCTCCGGCGCTGCCGTGATGAAGATGAATACCGAGCTGGGATATGTACCGGTTACGTTCTCCGACTTGACGGACGATGAGGCTTTCTGGCGAGGTTGCAACGGTTGCGTGAACCACGATATCTTGGAACGCACCGAACGTAAGTATTGCATCTGCACGGCCATGCTGTTCGACCCGGCCGATCCGCATCGTGCGCAACGAGAGCGGGAGGCCCGTAATCAGACTAAAAAGGACTAAATTAATACGATAGAAAAACAACATAAAATAAAGAAACGATGAAGAAGAAAGTAGTAGTAGCGTTCAGCGGAGGTTTGGATACCTCATTCACGGTCATGTATCTGGCTAAAGAAAAAGGATACGAGGTATACGCCGCTTGCGCTAACACAGGTGGTTTCAGCGAGGAACAATTGAAACAAAACGAGGAGAACGCCTATAAGCTAGGCGCCACGAAATACGTGACGATCGACGTTACGAAAGAGTATTACGAGAAGAGCTTGAAGTACATGATTTTCGGAAACGTGCTGCGTAATGGTACGTATCCGATCTCCGTAAGCTCCGAGCGTATCTTCCAAGCCTTGGCGATCGCCCGCTACGCGAACGAGATTGGCGCCGACGCTATCGCCCATGGTTCTACCGGAGCCGGTAACGACCAGATCCGTTTCGATATGACTTTCTTGGTATTGGCTCCGAACGTGGAGATTATCACGTTGACCCGCGATATGGCCTTGAGCCGTGATTTTGAGATCAACTACTTGAAGGAGCACGGTTTCGAGGCCGATTTCACGAAGTTGAAATATTCCTATAACGTAGGTCTTTGGGGAACCTCTATCTGCGGTGGCGAGATTCTTGATTCCGCGCAAGGACTGCCCGAGAGCGCTTATCTGAAACAAGTGGAGAAGACCGGCAGCGAGCAATTGCGCATCGAGTTCAAGAACGGTGAGGTTCATGCCGTGAATGGTGAGGTGTTCGAGGATAAGATCGCCGCTATCCAGAAGATCGAGGAGATCGGGGCCGCTTACGGTATCGGTCGTGATATGCACGTGGGCGATACGATCATCGGTATCAAGGGACGGGTCGGTTTCGAGGCTGCCGCTCCTATGTTGATTATCGGGGCGCACCGCTTCCTAGAGAAATATACGTTGAGCAAATGGCAACAATACTGGAAGGATCAGGTAGCGAACTGGTACGGCATGTTCTTGCACGAGAGCCAATATCTGGAACCGGTGATGCGCGATATCGAGGCGATGTTGCAAGAGTCTCAGCGTAACGTGAACGGTACGGCTATTCTGGAGCTTCGTCCGTTGTCCTTCTCTACCGTTGGCGTAGAATCTGAGGATGACTTGGTGAAGACGAAATTCGGTGAGTACGGAGAGATGCAGAAAGGTTGGACCGCCGAGGACGCTAAGGGCTTTATCAAGGTTCTTTCTACTCCGTTACGTGTTTATTATACGAACCATAAAGACGAAGAGATATGATTAAATGCGGAATTATAGGCGGAGCGGGTTACACGGCGGGTGAATTGATCCGCCTGCTCCTAAACCACCCTGATGCCGAGATTACATTTATAAACAGTAGCAGTAACGCCGGTAACAAGATCACGGACGTGCATGGCGGTCTTTATGGCGAGACGGATTTGGTGTTCACCAGCGAGTTGCCGTTAGATAGCATCGACCTTCTGTTCTTCTGTACCGCTCATGGCGATACGAAAAAGTTCATGGAGAGCCACACGGTTCCCGAGAACGTGAAGATTATCGACCTGAGCATGGATTACCGGATCGAAGGCCCGGAGCACGATTTCGTGTACGGCCTGCCGGAATTGAACCGCCGCCGGATTTGCAACGCCCGGCATATAGCGAACCCCGGTTGTTTCGCTACTTGCATCCAATTGGGCGTATTGCCGTTGGCGAAGCACTTGATGCTGAATTCCGACTTGCATGTCAATGCCATCACGGGTTCTACGGGAGCGGGCGTGAAGCCTTCTTCCACCTCTCACTTTAGCTGGCGCAACGACAACATATCAATCTATAAGCCTTTTACGCATCAGCACTTGGCCGAGATCAACCAGAGCTTGAGCCAGTTGCAGAAGAGCTATTCAAGCCGGATCAACTTCATCCCCGTACGCGGTAATTTCTCCCGTGGTATATTCGCCACGACATACATCGATTGCAAGATCGACTTGGTAGAGATCCGACGTATTTATGAGGAATATTATGATGATCACAGCTTCACGTTTATCACTGATAAGAACCCGGATTTGAAACAAGTGGTAAATACGAATAAATGCTTGATCCACTTACAGAAAATAGATGATAAGCTTCTTATCATCTCTATGATCGATAACTTATTGAAGGGCGCTAGCGGCCAAGCGGTCCACAACATGAACTTATTGTTCGGGTTGGAGGAGACGGTTGGCTTACACTTAAAACCCTCAGCGTTTTAAAAAATACGACAAAGATGAATTTATTCGACGTATATCCATTATTTAATATAGAGATCGTACAAGGCAAAGGATGCCATGTATGGGATAGCGAGGGAAACGAGTACCTCGACTTATATGGCGGCCATGCCGTGATCTCGGTGGGTCATAGCCACCCTACTTACGTAAAGGCGATTACCGAGCAGGTAAATAAATTAGGCTTTTACTCGAACTCGGTTATCAATAGCTTGCAACAAAAATTAGCGGATAAGCTAGGGAAGGCTTCCGGCTACGATGATTATTCGTTGTTCTTGATCAACTCCGGAGCGGAGGCGAATGAGAACGCGTTAAAACTCGCCTCTTTCCATAATGGCAAGAAGCGGGTGATCGCATTCAAGCACGCCTTTCATGGGCGTACCTCCGCCGCCGTACGTGTGACAGATAACCCGAAGATCATCGCTCCGGTAAATGAGGATCTAGCGGTTACTTATCTTCCATTAAACGACGCTTCCGCCGTAGAGGAAGAGTTGAAGAAGGGGGATGTATCGTCCGTGATCATCGAAGGTATCCAAGGAGTAGGTGGCATCCAATTGCCGACGGATGATTTTATGCGTGAGTTACGCAACCTGTGTACGACTTATGATGCCTGTCTGATCTTGGATGAGATCCAGTCCGGATATGGAAGAAGCGGTAAATTCTTCGCGCATCAATATGCCGGTATCAAGCCGAATTTGATCTCGGTAGCGAAAGGTATCGCCAATGGCTTCCCGATGGGTGGGTTATTGATCAGCCCGAAATTCAAGCCGGTTTATGGTATGCTCGGCACTACTTTCGGCGGTAACCATTTGGCTTGCGCGGCCGCTATCGCCGTTCTTGATATAATGGAAGACGAGCGTTTGATTGATAACGCGGCGAAAGTGGGTGCCTATTTATTGGAAGAGCTTCATAAACTTCCGGGTATCAAGGAAATTCGGGGCCGTGGTTTGATGATCGGTATCGAGTTCGAGGAATCTATCAAGGAAGTACGTAGCAAACTTCTCTTTGAGGAGAAAGTGTTCACGGGTGTAGCCGGAACCCATACGATCCGTCTGCTTCCTCCGCTTTGCTTGACGATGGATGAGGCCAAGGAATTTATCCGTCGCTTCAAGAAAGTCCTAAACGCTTAATTGTTCTTTATTTCATAAAAAGGGAGGATGTCTTAATCAGCGTTCTCCTTTTTTCATTCCTCCCCAACAGCTACGTAAATTAAGTATCACCCTTTGTCAAAAAAACATCATTCCTTTTTCCGAAAAAACACTAACTTTACGCAGTCTAAACTTTGAGTCTCTAATTACTAATGAACACGATCGATGAAATATCTATTTATAGGAATATTCACTTTGTTGTGCCTATTTGCCTGTCAATCTAACGATTCCAAATACATCATAAAAGGCACCCTACCCACCGCGCAGCAGGATGGGGAATGGATTTATCTGGCACCCATGGAAAACGCCTCGATCAAAAATATCGATTCTACGAGAATAGAGAACGCACGGTTTACTTTCCAAGGAACGGGAGAAGAGATGAAAGTCCTCCGTATGCGTATCCTCTTGCGTCTCAAGTTCCAAGAGTTACTGGTCGTAACGGAACCGGGTGTGACCTCGGTACGGATAGACTCCATCAGCTCGGCCTCCGGTACACCGCAAAACGACGCCTTGCAACATTGGAAAGACCGTAAGCAAAAGACCGATGGCGAATCCTATGCCCTATGGACAGCGCTTAAGACCTGCTCGCCGGGAGATTCCATCCGCATCAAGCAGACATGGGATTCCTTGAGAGTAGAGACGCAAGCTTTTAATTATGCGTTCATGAAAGAACATATCAACCAAACGGTCGGGAAATTCCTCTATAAGATGATAAAAACCTCCTTGACCGAAGAGCAACGAAAGGAACTGGATGAAGCGAATCATTAAACAGGATCTGTCGATCACGCTAGCGGTACTGGCGATAGCGATCTTCGCTTTCTTCTTCTGGATGTACCCCTATCATTTGTTCCACAAAGAGCAAATGATGCTGTTCTTGTACAGCGGCGAGTTTCTCCGTGGATATTTTCAGGAGGAAGCGTGGCTGGCTTGTCTCACCGGCGATTTCCTCACGCAATTCTTTTATTATATCGGGGGAGGCCCGTTCATCCTAAGCGTTGTCTTAACTTTATTTGCCCTGCTTACCTATCGGACATTCCGGCAATTCGTCAGCAAGAGATACGCCCTTCCTCTTATGATACTACTTGTATTATGGGAGGCCGGAAGGTCTTGCGGACTCGCCTATCCGTTATCCGCGACTCTCTCCTTGATCGGAGCAGAAGGTGTTTTCCTGTTATATAGCCGGAGCCAAACTGAGGGGCAACGTCTTCTTACCTGCATTCCTGCCATGCTTCTTTGCTATTGGTGCTTCGGGTACGGAGCATGGCTCTGTCTGGCCCTTATGCTGGCCGCCGGAATCATAGCGCACCATCAAAAGCTAAGTGCCCTGCTCGCGGTTGGTATATTGCTTCTTCCAGCGACCCAATATCCCGCTACCACTTGGTGGAGTAAGCCGGATCTCGACCGGGAGTATGTACTCAGCCTCGATGTGGAACATTATTTCGGAAATATACAAAAGATGAGGAAACATCTCGAGACAGACCGCCAAATCCTTTGGGTGACCTATTACCGGAACCTGTACAATGCCACGCATCCGTCCGAGATCAACTCACCCGTATCTCTCTCCCGGAACCTCCTAGCGTGGAATCAACCGGGTACGAATGGGTTGATCCTTCCCGTGAACCCATCCGCTTCTTTTCTCTCTATCCTATTCGCCAACGAGTTATGGTTCACGTTAGGAGATATGACTATGGCCGAGCATTGCGCCATGCTAAGTATGATCTTCTCTCCTCGCAATTCGGGTAGCCGTATGATCAAACGGCTGGCTGAGATCAATCTGGTCAATGGGGATGATGAGGCAGCTCTTAAATATCTACGTATATTAGACAAGACACTCCTTCATAAAAGCTGGGCCGAAAAGAGAATACCCGGTCAGCAAACCCCGCGAGTAAAGGAGTGGCTGGAGAAGAAACGCAGAGACATCCCGACCCAAGACCAACTACGTTCCGGTAACGATGCCGTGACTTCCTTACGGAACTTAGTCGCCTCGAACGCCGGCAATCTCCGTGCTTACGAATACTTACTCTGCTATCATTTACTCTCCAAAGATCTCCGTTCTTTTGTAGAAGATTATGTACCGGGTAAGGTCTCTAGTCCCATTTTCGCCGAGGCCCTGCTGATCCATCTCGCCCGCCAAGGTAATATCCGTGCGGAAGAGCTTATAAAATACCAAATCCCGGTAGAGATAGCGAAAGAATTCGCCGATTATACCCGGCTTTATGAGGCAAAGGACACGAGTTTGAAAGAGAAATACGGCAAGACCTATTGGTTCTATTATCATTTTGCGACCACAGAGCCCGGAAAGGAGAGTAAGCCATGAAAGAAGCAAGAATCATGAAAGAGAACATAACCTATTACCTCGTCTGGATAATCTGCTTGTTGGCAGGATGTGCCCCTACCCCGAAGCAAATAGAGGATACCACAGACCCAATCCCCATGTATCCCGATTATACGGATATCATGATTCCCACGAATATCGCCCCTCTCAACTTCTTATTGAGAAACGATGCGGACGCTATGCAAGTAACTTTGAAAGGGGAATCAAAAGAGATACAATTATCTTTCGGAAAGAAAGCTATTTTCCCTTTAAACCTATGGGAAAGCCTTTTAGAGCAGGAAGTGGGCAACCGCCTGCAAATAACCGTAGTCGCCCGTATCAAGGGTAAATGGCTCCGTTACCCCTCTTTCTACTGGCAAGTAGTTCCGGAGAAACTGGATAGTTATATAAGCTACCGGCTTATAGAACCCGGCTACGAGGTATGGAACAAGATCCAATTATGCGAGCGGGAGATTAATTCTTTTGAAGAACGGATTATCGCCGACAACAAAGATACCGACGGTTCTTGCATGAACTGCCATATTTACGGAAATAAGAAAGGACGTTTATCCATGTTCCATTTACGGGGAAAGCAAGGAGGCACCCTGCTGAACCGTAACGGACATTTGAGGAAGTTGAAACTGAGCAACGACAGTCTGCCGAATGGGGCTGTCTATGGCGATTTCCATCCATCGGGGCAGTTCGCCGTTTTTTCCACGAATATCATCATCCCTGCTTTTCATTCGTTAGGGAGTAAGCGGTTGGAAGTCTATGACACAACCTCCGACCTAATGGTCGCAGATTTCAGAAAGAAACAACTCATCACCTCCCCATTGACTAGCCGGAAGGATGAGTTAGAGACCTTCCCAACCTTCTCGCCCGATGGGAACTGGATCTATTATTGCTCCGCTCCCATCCAGCCGTTGCCCGATAGTATCCATAACCTAAAATATTCCCTATGCCGCATATCTTTCCATAAAGATACCAAGGAATGGGGCAAACGGATCGAGACCGTATGGGATGCCCAAAAGCATAATGGCTCCGCCTGCCATCCCAAGATATCGCCCGACGGTAAATACCTGCTTTTCACGGTAGCCGATTATGGAACCTTCCCGATCTGGCACCGAGAAACAGACCTGCATATGATGAACCTCCAGACCGGGAAGATAGATACCTTACCTGCCGTCAACTCCGATAAATCGGATACCTACCATAGCTGGTCCTCTAACAGCCATTGGTTTGTCTTTGCCAGTAAGCGGGATGACGGACTATACGGAAAGCCTTATTTCTCTTACGTGGATAGTACGGGAAAAGCCTATAAACCTTTCGTTCTCCCGCAAGAGGATCCGGAACATTACGATATCACGTTGAAATCTTATAATATACCTGAATTATCCACTAGCGAGCTTCCTTTCGACGCTGAAGATGTACAAGAGATCTACTACGATGAGGAAGCTGAGACTTTTAAATAATAGAATCATGAACTATAATAAGAAAATTGAATACGGTTAACGATAATTAGCATGA
>NZ_QTLZ01000024.1:0-64686 GCF_003635425.1 Parabacteroides sp. AF27-14 | reverse complement strand
TTGATGTTGAATGTTTATGCAAATTTATAACGATAAATTATTATACAATGAAATTAATCGTCTTAGGACTGTGGTGGTCATAATTGACATATTTCAGGGCGTAGTATGCCTTACGATGCTCCACTATGGTATTATATAAGGAAATGTCAGACAAAGCCTCACGTCCATATTTAGTATCCATAAGTTTTTCTAAATCGTACAAATGTCGTGACATACGTACACTTCGTGGCTTCTCCTTTTGAAACTCCTCTGCAAGTAAAAACAACTTCTCCAAGAAAGTGCGAGTAGGTACAACTGTCTTTACCTTGCAGTTTGAATCGGAATCTTCACCTTCAAAGCTTTCTTCTATCAAAGAATGAATGTCTCGCAACTCTGTCGGTTCATCCATAGATAGAACGCTAATTTCAATCTTTACACGTGGAGGAATGTAGGTTATTATATCTTCAACAATAGAATGGTAATGTAAAAGAATGACCGTAGGATCCTTATCTGAATCTATCGGACGCCATTTTCCATTCTTGTCCTGTACTTTTGTTACATTTTCTATGCTATAGCCTGTAATACCCATTCCCTTCAATTTGGCATCTAATTGAAAAGAAAGCGTGTTATGTATATATGCACGAGCTATTTTACGCAATTTCTCACGTTGATTTTTACTTGTCTTTTCTATACCAAAGAATGAATGGCTTATAGCCAAGTCTATATCCTCAGAAAAGCGCTCAATAATATTGAATCCTTTAGAAAGGGATGTGCCTCCCTTAAATATCAACGATTCATGATAATCCGTTTGAAATAATGCTTTTAAAGTGGCAGTTACCCACCAATCTTTTTCTATTGCCACTTGATTGATACCAAGATGTTCTATCTCTGTCTGTTGCAACATTGCCAAGCGATCAATCAATTCGTTATTAAGCCATAGTTTTCCCATAAATCCTTTCTCTTTAAACATTAAGCATCGGTTTAACAATTCTTTTCATCCATGCAGGCATCATATCAACATCCCCCATTAAGGCGGCCTTATCTGGTTCTTTTGATATCAACTGTCGTATTGTCTGTAATTCCCCTTGTCTTACATTTTCTTTCTTTAATGTCCTTAAAGCCTGCACAAGTAACGAAATAAGACGAGTGGAATAGCAAAAATTTTTAGGAACTCCACGTTTCAATATCACATTTCGATTTGACAATTTGATTGTTCTTTCACTACCAGTGGTTAAATACGTATAGTTCATCGGTACTTGAGTTGACAGTCCTAATACGTTCAAAGCAGTCATACCAGATGGTAATACTTCTGCATTATCACGAGTTGCAATAGCCTGTACAATCTTATCAACAGAAGGAAGTACCACTCCGAAACGGCTCTTTCTTGGCTTTGCATATATTCCTTGAGTAATTTTTACGAGGATTCCTTCTGTCGTTAACTCAGACAAAATGCTACCCACGAATTCTGTGTGATATTCAGGAAAGTCGGAGCGAAACAAAATACGATCTTCTGGCATTGCTATTATGCGCTGCTTAAGAGTCGTACTATCTAAAGAATACTCGTTAGTCATATGACCTTTGAATTTTTGATGATTTTTCAAATGCGAATTTACAATTAATTATCGAAAAGGCAGCGTAAAAATCATTGTGCCACATTCATTTTAAGTTCTTTTCCATAAATCTTGTAGTAAACAGACGGGAAGTAGGCAGCTTTTCTGCCTTTCACAACCCAATTGGGGTACTTACATTGACGAATATAGGAATCTTCGTTAATATTTGGGATTTTGTTTAAGCTCGCTGTTCAAGTCGATTTCCCGCAGGGTATACCCATTCTCCGAAGCAGTACATTAAGTATGAAATAAAAAAACTAAATCATCTACCATATCTGCCATTATCTATATAAGTATCTAATTATAAGAAATTTGTTGAGTGGTGGTAGATAATAAACATCTACCACTATCAGCTTGCATCTACCACTATTTACTGCTTTTCAACCACTAAATGCAGCCGTTCACTATTCGCTAACCACATTACTCGTTCTGCGAGGGTATGCCAACAGGCTGCCTGCTTGGTTATTTGTATACCTTGTGTGTTGATTTAAAATATTGAATAATAGGTATTTATAGTTTTAAAGGCATAAAACAAAAGTTTTCATAGCGGAAAACTTTTGGTTCGTGCTTATGAAACTTTAGTTTTCCTTAGAAGAAACTATTTGTTCGCCTAAGGGAAACTCTTATTAACCCTGTCGCTTTGCCCATCGATGTCTTTTAAAAATAACACGTTTTCTTATCCAATGCAAAGAAAAAGTATCAATGTCAAGTATAAGTGGTAGATGTTGAATGATAATTGTAGATGTCAAGCTATCTACAACCTATATGTAATACTTTGATTTATAAAGCATACATGGCGTAGTGGTAGATAATGTAGATGTTTTCATAAAATCAATATTGTAGAATTCCTTTTATCTCAATTATGTATAGTTGCAGTTTGATATTTGGTTAGTTATGCTATTCCACATGCTTTAAGAAGAGAATCTTATAGCTTGTGATGATATAAAGTTTTTATGGTAGAAAATTTTGTTTACGTAAAAATATTTGATCTATAAGTATTCTGTAATAGATAAAAACGCCTAGTCTAAACGATCGTTTATTCTAGGCGTTAAAGATAGGCTATATTTTTGAATAAAACAAAATCCAGAGAAACTTTTAAAAATTGATTATCAACGCATAAATGTAAATATGGACGCTTATGCGTTGAATTCAATAAAACGCCAGAATAAAATGATCGTTTAGACTAGTCGTTTTGTAACCGATGATTCTGCTTAACCACCTGTAAATGATGATTGTGAGAAAACTGAAGGGTCGATTACTACAGAATTTGTAATATAGGGTAAATGTTTTTAAATAATTGAATATTACTAACTTAAAAAATTAATCGTATGAAAAGAAGATTACTTTTCTTGTTCGCCTTGTTTATGGTGGCGACAAGTGTAGGGTGGGGGCAGACGGATTTGTATGTCAGCTCTAGTGGTTCTGATGATGCTGCAGGTGGTTCGGACACTCCTCTGGCTACAATTGCGAAAGCGATTGAAAAAGCCACGGATGGGGCTACCATTCATTTGGCAGAGGGAACTTTTCCTGTTTCATCTACAATCTCTAAAGCGTTAACTATTGTTGGAGAAGGAAATGATAAATCAGTTCTCAAAGGGTATCTCATTATTTCAGTGGGTACGCAAAAGAACGTTTCTTTCCAAAATGTTCAATTGACGAATGATGCAAAAGTTTATAGTAGCCCCACGAAACCTGTACCTCTGATTTTAATGAAGGATCAAAGTGCGGTTTTATCGTTAAGAGGATGTGCTTTGATTAATAACGCAAAAGGATGGGGCAATGGTTATGGTGAAGGTGTATATAAAAAGATGGGTATCTCTATCCAATCTGATTCCACGGCTCTGGGTGGAGAGATTCATTTGATTAATTCTTCGATTATGATGGCAGCGGATTATCAAAGTGGTATTTCCTGCAATGGTGCGGTAAGCCAATTGACGATTGATCATTCCTCGATTACAGTTAATGAATATCCACGATCAGGCATATTTGGTATTGATGTGCATTGTGACGGTATGAACGTAGATATAAGTAAATCGACGATAGAATTAGGTAAATTTTATTATCCAATATATATCTTAGGCCCGAATCAGACTATAAATATAAAAGATGAATCACTTATTAAAGGTTGGTGTGCTATTTATGCTAATGCGGTATGTGATAACTCTGTGGTTAATGTCTCTTCTTCGAAGTTAGTAGGTTATAGTGAGATGACAGGCCCTAGTAATGGTTTCTCTACATTGCCTATACAAGCGACGATGAATGTGCGATATGTGATTACGGATTCGGAAATACAGACTTCCGTTAAAGATCAAACTATATCTCCGATGACTCCCATAAGTTTTGCGGAGAATACATATATTGAAGATTCTCATGCAAATAATTGCTATGTAGAATTGAGAGGTAATACTATAGTTAGCTTGATGCGCCAAGATAATAATTCGGCTTTCATTTCTGATGATTCTAATTACTTAAATAGAGTATTGGCTGATCAATCAGTAAAGTTTAGGACGGTAGATGCATCGGGTAATGAAATCTGTGAAGCCATTGTAATTCGTTCGGCACAAGGTGATACGGTTCGTATGGCATTGGATACGACGGCATTTAAGAGTTGCTTGACCTCGGCTTTTGAGAATGATAATATTATTCTACCAATAGGTACTTATACTTTACCTCAGACATTGACATTGGATAGATCTCAAGGACTTATAGGTGCGGGTAAAGATAAAACAATTATAGAAGGTGCGATCTTGGTTAATGGCTCTGCCAATAATACTGCTACCGATGTTAAAATAAAAGGATTGAGTATCGATTATACGCCAACGAAAGTTACCTCTGGAAAATGTACTCCAATTATAGAGGTAACCGGTAATGCGGATTTGTTGATAGATAATTGTATTATGAATAATAATACACAAGGCTATGGTGATCGTAAGAACTCAAATCCAGCGGAAGCATTACAAAATGCGATTCTTCTGGGAGCAACGGCAAAGGGGACTGTACGTGTTGAAAATACTACAATAAATTTGGCGGCTAACGCACAATCTGGAGTTGTTATTGATGGAGAACTGACGGATGTCTCTCTTGTTAATACAAAGATTGAGGGACAGGTGAACGGTTCGAATCAATTTGGTGTATATATTCACCATAAAAAAACGCCAGTGACGGTAGATAGTACGACAATCTTGCTAAATAACCATTATTGTATTTATGCTAATAACGCCGGCGATCAAAAATTGACAATAAAGAATAAATCGAACATCGTAGGATATGGTGCTCTCTATTTGTATGAGACCTCAGATATGAACGTTCATGTTTCGGGAGGGAGTACCTTAACTGGTAAGACAAAAAATAAGGGTGTTTCCGATAGTTTTGCGGCTATAGCGATATCAACAAATAATTCTACAGTGGGAGCTTCCAATAACGAGATTGTGATTGAAGATTCTTATATCGGGAATAAGTTTGATGAACAAGAGACAATGGCAATGACTCCGATTAAAATAAATGGTAGTTTTACTCCTACTCCTTGTGATAATAAGATTATATTGAAAGGAAAAACAATTGTCTCAACTACTGATAACATAAAGAATCCAACTATAGTGGGTTATGGTATGAATCCTGATGAATATAATAATGTAATCATGGTGGAAGGCACTGATGTGCAATTTCAAGACCAAAACGGGAAGCCTTGTGTGATTATTAATAAACCTGATGGTTCATTTAGGAATGCAGCGGTCTCTGTCGTAACATCGATCGATTTTGGAGAATTGAGTGAGGATACATATTACCATGAAGGCATTGCCTATGCGGGAGATATAATAATGATTCCTGATACGACTATAGCAGAAACGCTTGATGCTTTAAATGCGGCGGAATATACCTTCTTTAAAGCCCCTACTGTTCCCTCTGATCAAGGTACAACGCCTGCCATTTGGGAACCTTATGTTATTCCGGATAGTGTGATTTTTGATTGTAAGGACGGTTGTTTGGTGGCAAAGGAAAGTGCGGCTAAAACGTATGCTATCGCCAATCCTTATAAAAGGGTTTATTGGCTAAACCAAGGTGAGGAGTCTTTTTCTATAAAAGATTATGCGGTAGCTATTGAAATAAAAAATGATACTACGTGGGCCACTCCTTATTCGGAAAGGAAGGTGAATGTATTGGATGGAGCGACTCTGACCCTCTCTACTCCAATGGTTTTAGATACCGTTACAATGGAAGAAGGTGCCCAATTGCGATCTGCGCTTACGGATGTCAACCAAAAGGTAACCGCTAAGGTACTTCGTTTCGCTCCAAAATTATCCGGTAATAACTGGAAAGCGCTAGGTGTACCGTTTACGTCTCTGGAAGTAAAAGACTCGAAAGGTGCATCCGTATCAGCACCAAGCGCTCAAGAAGCTGATAATGGTATTTGGTTTGCGGATCTGAAGAATAATAAGACTCCTATATTTGAGGTAAAGACCGACAACTTTGGCGCAGCCGGATTATGGGCGGCTAATGGCGATACCTATACGATCTCTTCCGAAGGAGCTTTTGAATTCAAGACCTTGGAAGAACCTGCCGCTCCAACTGAAACAGGTACTTTCTTGATGTGCTCGAATCCGAATACATTTACGATTACCTTGAAACAATCCGCTTATATATTGACAGCGGATGGAACCTCTTTCGAGCAAGAGGTAAACCCGGAGATCAAGCCTTTCCAAAGCTTTGTCTTGACAGACGCCAAGACATTGAGTACGCTTCGCTCTTTACGTATCGGCGATGGCGTGGTTACGGGTAACCAGACGATCGAGCCGGTAGATGGTTATTACGTGACTACCGATCGTGGCGCTATCGTGATCCACACGCCGGAGCCTATGGACGTGGTGATCATCAGAATGAATGGCAAGGTCGCTTATCGTGGCGAGGTTACGGACGGACAGCGGATCATGGTTTCTTCGGGCATCTATGCCGTGAACGGTCAATTAGTAAGGGTTAAATAACGATTAAAACAAAGATAAACATGAAAAAGAGTATATTAGCGATATTCCTTGCTGTCATCGCGATGGCACAGGTACATGCGCAAGATTCAGATTTACGTTCCGCCCCGGATCTTCCGACGTTCAAGGTGACATTGAATTATAGCTCGGCGAATACGGATCAAGGAACCATAACCAGTACGGTAGCCACAGGTTCCAAGGTGGCATATAATAGTAAACCCGTTTTCACGATCACGGCGAAGCCCGGATATGTCCTGTCGGATATAACGATGAATACGGCTACTATTGGCACGTTGCCGAGCGGTACTTTTCAAAATGATAATACGACCACTTATTCCTATACTTCCACCGCTTTAACCGGTAGTACGGAAATCAAGGCGGTGTTCAAGGCGAAAGAGCAGGTGACGGTCACGATCTCTCCTGAGTATGCCACCTTGGATGAGATAAGAGCGAAGGTGAATTTGCCCAAGGTTACTTTTGACCCGGTTATTACGGGGTATAAAGTACAATACAGGGAGGATGGCTCTGCTGCTTTGACGGATGAGCTACCCGAAAAGGCTGGACTTTATTATGTTGTCGTAACCAAGTCGGAGACCGATACGCAAGCCGCCATAAACAAGGAGATTCTATTCAAGGTACAACCGCCCCATACGCTTTCTTATTCGTTTGAGGAGGCGCAAGGATCTGTAACCGCTTCTATGGATGGCTCCATTATCGCCAGTGGTGATGAGATCGTTTATAATAAGCCAGCCGTATTGAAGATTACCTCCAAGCCCGGTTATGTGTTGAGCAGACTTACCGTAGATAATAATGAGGTGACTTTGCCGAAAGGAACTTTTAATTCTTCTACGAATGAGACTTCCTATGCGGATTATACGACATCGGCGTTGACCGCTTCTACGGTTATTGACGTGCGATTTGCCGCGAAGAAAACCGTATCTGTAACAGCCAATCCATTATCTGCCACGAAGGATGAGGTTTTGGCTGGTAAGAATCTTCCGGTTATCACATTTACCCCCAATACGATAGCGGGGCAGAAGGTTCAATATAAGAACGCTTCCGGAGCTTTATCCGATAAACTTCCTGCGGCGGATGGTGTTTACACGATCGTCGCGACCAGTCCCGAGACTGCGGAATATGCCGCCTTGAAGGATGAGAACATGAAGTTTACGGTATCTAAAGCGAATGTATTAAATTATAACGTGGAAACGGCCGGACAAGGTACGGTTACCGCCAAGATGGGCTCTACGGACATGGCAAGCGGTAGCGAGATCATTAACGGGCAACCTGCCGTATTTACAATTATCGCTAACCCCGGATTTCTATTGAATAAGATTGTTGTGAATGGAACCGCGGTATCAGCCTTGCCAAAAGGCGCGCTTAATAAGGATAACACGATCTCTTATACCTATACGACCGCCTCGTTAACCGCCTCTACGACCTTGTCGGTAGGTTTCGCCGCGAAGAAAACGATTTCCGTGAGTGTAACAGGTTCTTCGGCGACAAAAGACGAGATCGTGGCCGGGAAGAATTTGCCGGTTATTAAGTTTACGCCGGAAATAGCGGGACAAGTGGCTCGATATCGTGCGGCCGATGGTTCGGAGACTTCCACGTTACCGCAGGTAGTCGGAGCTTATAAGATCGTCTTATTTAGTCCGGAGACTATGGAGTATGCCGCGTTAGAAGATTCCTCTAAAACGTTTACGATCCGTAATGCCAATACCTTGGCTTACGCTGTCGATGGTGGACAGGGTACGGTTACCGCCAAGATGGACAACAAGGACATCATGAGCGGTGGTGAGATCGCTTACGGTAAGCCCGTCATTTTCTCGATCGTATCGAATGCTAACTATAGGTTAAGGGCTATTAAGCAAGGCTCTTCGGACGTGGATATCTCGAAGATCAAGGGAACGTATGCTAATGGAAATACCTCTTACACGTACACGACTCCTAGTCTGATGAGTGGCGATAGCTATACTTTTGCGTTCGTCTCCAAGGATACGGTGAGGTTCGTGGCTAACAACCTTGTCCAGACGGTCGGCTCCATCAAGCCGGTCACGGTAACAAGCGCTGTAGAGGATATCAAGATCGAATATCAATTGAGCGGTACGGCTTGGGTTACGGCATTGCCTTCCACGCTGGCCGTGGGTTCTTATAAGGCCCGTTTGAGCCGTGCGGAGGACTTGACATACCGTAGCCTCTCTGATACGGTTACGTTAGTGGTGGAGAGTAAGAAAGAGGTGGAGAGTTTGGTGTTACCTACTCCGGGTCGTATTGAGGAAGGACAGGCTTTATCGGCGTGTACCTTGATCGATGGTACTTCTTCCGGATCATTTATCTGGAAAACTCCGAACGAGATCGCTTCTCCGGATAAGAAAAAGTACGACTTGATATTCGAACCGAATGATCCTGTTCTCTATGCGGCTAAAGATACGTTTATAACCTTGAACGTAATTCCTGTTTATTCTATGAATGTTACCGCCGGTAATTTCGGTACTGTCATCTTGGAGGGGCGTACCGCAAATGATAAATATGCGAGAGGCTCGGTTTTGAAAGCGACAGCCGTTGCGGATAAGAATTACCGGTTTGCCGGCTGGAGTGATGGGAATACATCGGCTACACGGGAGTTGCAAGCGAATGCGAACTTGGATATCGTAGCCCGTTTCGATCCGATCGTTTATGGCGTGACGTTTACGGATCCGATGAATGGTTCCTTGAAGGTCTTCGCGAATGGCGTGGAGGTGAAGAATGGTGCTGAATTTTTACAGGGGACCTTATTGACTATCACGGCGACTCCGGATGCGGGCTATATGGTTCAGTCCGTGAAAGTGAATGGGGCTTTGGTGAATAACGGTTCTTATACTTTGACACAAGCCGCTGATATATCGGCCGATTTCCTGCAAAAAGAACCGGATAAACATTTGGTCAAGGTTGGGGAGTTGAAGAATGGTAGCGTTAATCTGATCGAGGTGGATACGAAGGCGCCTGTTACTCCCGGTGAGGCTATCTCTGAAGGTGTGAAAGTGAAGGTGATAGGAAATGCGGATTATGGCTATGAGCTGGCATCCGTGAAAGTGGAAGGCGCGAATTATAATGAGGCTGATGGCTCATTTATGGTTGGGACCGGAGATGTTACGGTGAGCGCAAGTTTCCAATTGGTGAAATATCAAATAACCTCGGCGTTGAATATCCCCAATGCGGGTAAAGTCGTATTGAAAGATAAGGCCGGTAAAGAGGTGGCTTCCGGTTCAAAGGTTCCTTATATGACTCAATTGACCGCTTCTGTTGAGACGGAAACGGGATATCGTTTTATGAATATGATGGTGAACTCTTCCGAGATCAAGGATGGAGACGTATTCACCGTTTCCGGCCCTATGGTTGTTACCGCTAATTATGTGGAGAAGAAAGATTTGGCCTCGCTGATTGATAAGACGACGCAAACGGTAGTCTATAATAAGCAATACCGGAATTTCGAGGTTAAGATTACGGGCTATTCCGGTTTGGACTTTAAGGTCGCATATTCCCGGAGTGGGGTAGAAATGACAGAGAATCCTAAATCGGCCGGAACTTATAAAGTTCGGATTACCCGTGGCGAGGATGATTTATTTAAAGCCGTGGATGTAACTGCCGAGCTGATTATCAAGAAGGCTGGTATGGCATTGCTGGAAGTACCGACTATAGGAGGGGATAATTATGAAAAGGTTGATGCTAAACTTACTCAAGACTTCGAGGATGTGGAATGGAATCCTTCTACACAAAAATCGGCGCTTCGTGCGAATGTGACCGGAATCCCGACAAAGGATCAGGTAAATATTCTGCGCTTTACCCCACTTGACAAGAGTAATTATGAATCGGTAGATTATTCAATGCCGGTTGGTGAAGTAAAAACGTTTTCTTTAAGTACCTCAAATACGGAGGTTACGAATGGAGGCTTGGTTATTAGCGATTATTCGGAAGTTCCGGAGAATACGGTTTTAAAGTTGCGAGCGGTAGCTCCTAGCGAGAATCAGCGTTTTGATTCTTGGAGTGATAATGTCTCAAGCGCCGATAGAAAGAAACCAGAGATCACGGTTACTTTGGCGGCTGATGCGACATACACCCCGAATTTTGTGGATAAACCTAAAATAACGGCGAATCCTTCAGATTTGGAGTTTGTTTATAATGGTTCCGTAAGGCTTGTGGAATTGAAAGACATTTTGAGCGGTAGTTATCCGACAGATGTAAATATTAAATATTCAAATACGGATGGATCGGTTGCTACCCCATTGAACGCAGGTACTTATCTTGTGACTGTAACACGTACCGGGGATGAGAACTGGCGATCTTTCGAGGCAACCAAGAAATTAGTGATAAAGAAAGCGAAGGTCGTAAAGGTAGTGGCTCCTACCGCATCTACGATCACGGAAGGTCAGTCCTTGTCGGAATCCCTATTATCCGGTGGTGTTGCGAAAGGTGCCGATGGGACTACCATATCCGGTAAATTTGAATGGGCTGACGCGTCAGCTATATTGAAACCCGGCAATAGCCAGAAAAAGGAAGTGATCTTCACGTCGTATGATCCGAATTATGAGGATGCGACTACGGAAGCGGAGGTTACGGTGAAAAGTTCGGATGCGTTAGTTGTCACGTTCGCTCAACCGGAAAATGGTTCTTTGAAAGTCTATATGTTGAAGGGTGAGGGCGAGAAGACCGAGATAACGAGTGGAACCGCTGTGGCGAAAGCGACTAAGCTAACCATTGAGGCGGAAGCCAATCCGGATTATGAATTGACCGTTATTCAAATAGGCGAAGAGAAGTATATGACTTCGCCTGTAGAGATTGAAGTCGATAAGTCCTTGGCTATTATGGCAGAGTTCAAGCCGGTTTCTACACCTCCGGGAACAGATGTGGCTGTTACGGGAGTTTCTTTGAATATCACGTCCAAGGCATTGGCCGTAGGTGAATCTTTTGCCTTGCAAGCGAAAGTTACCCCTAATAACGCCACGATGAAAACTGTCTCTTGGAGCAGCAGCGACGAGACGGTGGCTACTGTTGACGCGGATGGTGTCGTTACCGCGCTGAAGATCGGTACCTGCAAGATTACCGTGGCTACCGATGATGGAAACAAGACGGCGTCTTGTGTGGTAACTGTCTCCGGCACGGTAGGTATCGAGCAAATCATCAACGATCATCAAATCTATTGCGAGCGAGGTGCGATAACCGTTCATCCGGCCCGTCCAATCTCGATCCGTATCATAGCGGTGACTGGAGTTAGCCTGTATGGCGACTCAATTATCGGAACTACCCGCATCCCGGTATCGACAGGAATCTATCTGATAGAGATCAACGAGAATGGCAAGCGTATAACAGTGAAAGTAAACGTTCGCTAACAACCTTATTTTAAGAAACTAACCCTTGAGTCTTTAATGTTGGGGAAGGCCGCTAGGAATACTCAGTTCCGGCGGTCTTCTTTTTTATCCTATAAGCTTTACTTTATCTGTTTTTGTTCTGATATAATTAAATAAAACGTTATCTTTGTATCATAGAAAATTAAAACAGAAAGCCTTATGGAAAAAAATGAAGAAAAGAAAAAGGAAGAAAATGCCAAAACTAAAACAACTGTGGCGAAGACTGGAAAAAGAAAGGTAAGTAAGACATGGGAAGCAGCAATGAGGCTTAAAGGATCTTTGATTGTAAATGATCCTCAATTCTTATTGTAAGGCATGAGATATCTTATAGATACCAATATTTTCGTTTATTTATCTACGGATGTGGAATGCTTAAGTAAAGATGTCGCGGCTATTATCCAAGAACCGGAAACCCTTCTTTATATAAGTGCCGAGTCCATACGTGAGCTGATTGTCGCTTATCGAAATAAAGGACTGTGTTCTAAACGATGGAAGTCGGCAGAAGCGATGATCGTCGCCATAGAAAAGGAGTTTTATGTGAAAATATTGCCATTGAAAAAAGAACATATGCAAACGTATGCGCATATGGAGATCAATGAGGCGCAGGGACACAAAGATCCCTCAGACCACGTAATTATTGCGCATGCCATAACGGAACATCTACCGCTTATTTCAAGTGATACCCGTTTCGGATTCTATAGAAGTCAAGGGTTGGACTTGGTATTCAATCAGAAATAATCTATATATTGTATATGTACGAATAGCCTTTGTTAGAGTTGTAGAGGTTAAATATTCTAAAACCCTTTCGGCTTACTTATTTTATTCGTTCTTTTGCAAGAAAATTGGGAGGTGTGTTCTCTGTACGCATCTCCTTAATTTATTTAACGTTAATAAGTGAGAGTCTGATGGCTGAAAATAAAAAAGTTAGTTCTGTTTCTTTCTTTAACTCCCGGCTTACGTCTGTTATTAGTATCTCCTTGGTACTATTCTTGCTAGGACTCATTCTATTGATAGGGATGTTGGGTAATAAACTCTCCGTTTATGTGAAAGAGAACTTATCTTTCTCCATCGTGCTGAAAGATAACCAAAAAGAAACTGAAATAAAGAAAATGCAGAAGAGCTTGGATGCTCTTCCTTTTATAAAATCAACCGAGTATATATCGAAAGAGCAAGCCGCGAAAGAGTTGGAAGAAGAACTGGGCGAGAATCCGGAAACCTTCTTAGGCTTTAACCCTTTACAGGCCTCGATTGAGGTGAAACTGCATTCGGAGTACGCCAACCCCGATAGCCTCCAAGTGATAGAGAAGAAGATTAGAAACTATACGTCGGTCTCGGAGCTGCTTTACCGAAAGGATATGATGGAGATGGTCCATAATAATATGAAGCGGTTGGGCTTGATCCTGCTAACCTTGGCTGCGGTACTGATGATTATCTCGTTCGTGTTGATCAGTAATACGATCCGCCTGTTGATTTATTCCAAACGATTCTTAATTCATACGATGAAGCTAGTGGGGGCTACTTCCGGCTTTATACGTAGGCCTTTTGTGAAATATAACATAGTAAGTGGCATTTTCGCCTCTATCTTGGCAATATTGATGCTAACCGGAGCGTTATATTACTTGCAAAATGAATTGAAAGGTTTTATCCAGATATTGGATATGCAAACATTATTATTGGTTTATGTGGCAGTGTTTGCTTTAGGTATTGTCTTGTCCGTGATCGCGACCATTTTTGCCGTGAATAAATATTTGCGGATGGGGGTCGATAAGTTGTATTATATTTAATGTACGAATAATAAAGAGTTGAGAAAGATGGCTAAAAGAGATTTTGCTTTCGGAAAAGAGAATTTTATACTGATTGCGGTAGCGGTTGCCTGCATCGTGCTTGGTTTCATATTGATGAGTGGTGGAGGTTCCGGGGATAATACGTTCAATCCCGATATATTCAGCGCCCGCCGTATCGTGGTAGCTCCGGTGGTTACGGTTATCGGTTTCGTGATGATGATTTTTGGAATCTTGAAGAATAGCAAAGATAAAGAAGTAACAGAATGAGTTGGTTTGAGGCCTTGATACTGGGTATCGTACAGGGATTGACCGAATATCTGCCGGTGAGCAGTAGCGGTCATTTAGCGATTGGCTCAGCTTTGTTTGGTATAGAGGGAGAGGAGAATCTCGCGTTTACGATCGTCGTACATGTGGCGACCGTATTTAGTACGTTAGTGGTTTTATGGAAGGAAATCGATTGGATATTCCGTGGTTTGTTTAAATTTCAGATGAACGCGGAGACGAAGTATGTGATCAATATCTTGATTTCCATGATTCCGATCGGGATCGTTGGGGTATTCTTTAAAGATACGGTAGAACAAATCTTTGGATCGGGTTTATTGGTCGTTGGTTGTATGCTGCTATTGACGGCGGCTTTGCTGGCATTTTCGTATTATGCCAAACCACGCCAGAAAGAGTCGATCTCGATGAAAGACGCTTTTATTATCGGTCTGGCTCAGGCTTGCGCCGTGATGCCGGGTTTGTCACGTTCCGGATCAACGATCGCTACCGGTTTGTTATTGGGAAATAATAAGGCGAAACTAGCCCAGTTCTCTTTCTTGATGGTAATACCTCCGATCTTGGGAGAGGCTTTGTTGGATGTGATGAAGATGGTGAAAGGTGAAGATGTGGCCGGGAGCATTCCCGCGTTATCATTAGCGGTAGGTTTCGTGGCCGCTTTTGTTTCCGGTTGCGTGGCCTGTAAATGGATGATCAACATCGTGAAAAAGGGGAAACTGATTTATTTCGCTATCTATTGCGCGATCGCGGGATTGGTGACAATTGCTTGTACATTACTGAAATAAAGAATGGATTTTATAGCTGGAGAGATTTTATATTTTAATAAACCGCTAACGTGGACTTCTTTTGACCTAGTTAATAAATTTCGCTATAAGCTAAGTCGGAAACTGAAGGTAAAGAAGATTAAAGTTGGACATGCGGGGACACTGGATCCCTTGGCTACAGGTGTGATGATCGTTTGTACCGGAAGGGCTACGAAGCGGATCGATGAGTTTCAATATCAGACGAAGGAATATATCGCTACGTTGAAGTTGGGAGAGACTACCCCGTCTTTCGATTTGGAGAAAGAGATAGACGCCGTGTATCCCACGGAACATATAACCCGTGAGCTCGTGGAGGAGGTTTTAAAGACATTCGTGGGTACGATCCAACAGATTCCCCCGGTGTTCTCCGCTTGCAAAATCGAAGGTAAACGTGCTTATGAGCTAGCCCGGAAAGGAGAGGAGGTTGAACTAAAATCCAAGACATTGGTTATAGACGAACTGGAGTTGCTGGAGTGTGATTTGCCTGTTATAAAGATACGGGTGGTATGTAGCAAAGGTACCTATATTCGTGCGTTGGCTCGTGATATCGGGAAGGCCTTGGATTCTGGCGCTCATTTGATTGGATTGGAACGGACTCGCATCGGAGAGGTAACCTTGGATATGTGTATGTCTCCGGAGGAGATCGATGATTTCTTAGAGAAGAATGTGGTAAAAATAGAAGAAGAAAAATAAATAGAGTGCATTATGAAGCTTTCGAAATTCAAATTTAACTTACCGTCGGAATTAATCGCTTTACATCCGGCGAAGAACAGAGATGAGTCGAGGTTGATGGTCGTTCATCGTGATACAGGTGAGATCGAGCATCGCGAATTCAAGGATATTCTAGACTATTATGGAAAAGGTGACGTGTTTATCTTTAATAACACGAAAGTGTTCCCCGCTCGCTTGTACGGTAACAAGGAGAAAACAGGGGCGCGTATCGAGGTGTTCTTGTTGCGCGAGCTGAACGAGGACTTACGTTTGTGGGACGTATTGGTGGATCCGGCTCGTAAGATCCGTATCGGTAATAAGTTATACTTTGGCGAGGATGATTCCATGGTCGCGGAGGTAATTGATAATACGACTTCGCGTGGTCGTACGCTCCGTTTCTTATATGACGGGAACCACGACGAGTTTAAGAAGGCTTTGTATGCCTTGGGCGAGACTCCGCTGCCTAAGTATATCGAACGTGAGGTGGAACCGGAAGACGAGGATCGTTATCAGAATATTTTCGCCGCGGAAGAAGGTGCGGTTGTGGCTCCTGCCGCAGGATTGCATTTTAGCCGTGAGTTGATGAAACGCTTGGAGATCAAGGATTGCCAGTTCGCTTTCTTGACATTGCATTCGGGCTTGGGTAATTTCCGTGAGATCGACGTGGAAGATTTGACAAAGCATAAGATGGATTCTGAGCAAATGGTCGTAAATGCCGATGTAGTGGATATCGTGAACAAGGGAAAGGATGAGGGGCACAAGGTTTGTGCGGTTGGAACTTCCGTGATGCGTGCGATCGAGACGGCCGTAAGTACGGATGGTCATCTGAAAGAGTTCGAGGGCTGGACGAATAAGTTTATCTTCCCTCCGTATGATTTCAGCGTGGCTACCAGCATGGTGACAAATTTCCACATGCCGTTGTCTACATTATTGATGATGACAGCTTCTTTCGGTGGTTATGAGTTGATCATGGACGCTTACGATATCGCTTTGAAAGAGAAATATCGTTTCGGTGCTTACGGCGACGCTATGCTAATCCTTTAATCCGGTTTCTATGGCGACAGCTTACCTTGGATTAGGTACGAACGTAGGCAATAAACGAGGAAATTTGGTGACAGCGGCGGCGCTGTTGGCTGAAAGGGTGGGAGATGTTCTTGCCCTTTCTGATATGTATGAGACGGAGCCTTGGGGATTTGAATCGGACAACACTTTCTTGAACGCCGTGATCGTTATGACGACGGAACTTTCCCCTATGGAATTATTAGACGCTACCTGTTTGATCGAGATCGAGATGGGACGTATCGAAAAAAGTGACGGTGCGTATCATGACCGTATCATCGATATTGATCTGTTAATGGTGGATGAGCAAATCCTGCATACGGAGCGGCTGACGCTACCGCACCCTCTGATGCACAAACGGTCGTTTGTTATGGAACCGTTGGCAGAAGTAGCTCCGTTGGTGAAACATCCTGTGTTTGGCAAGACGATGCGTGAACTTTTATCCGAATTATAAGTTTTAATTATGAACTACGAGATTTGAGTTATGAATAAAGAAATTAATAAAGCGATGACGCAAGGGATCGTCTTCAAGAAAGCGAAAGGCGAAGCGGAAGATCCGAATGGTAAGAAAATCAAGTTCTCTGATTTTCTGAAAGGGACACATGGCTCTGATTCAGCGAAATGGAAGGCCGGTTTTAAATATAAAAAAGCCTTACGTAATTCCAAAAAGAAGAAATAATTTTCAATTTTCAACTTTCAATTCTCAATTATTGCGTATCTTTGCGAATGAATTGACGTGGATAGATTTGTATTGCTTGCAACCACGGGAAAAAATGCTAAAAACATATCCTTTTCGTTGCCGTCCGGCAGAAAAATCCTTCCAAGTTCAATTCAGTCATAGATTAGTAATCTTTTCAATTTAAAACGATGAGTTATTTATTCACCTCCGAATCGGTGTCTGAAGGGCACCCCGATAAAGTAGCCGATCAAATATCGGATGCTTTGCTGGATGAGTTCTTGGCGTACGACAAGAATTCGAAAGTTGCTTGCGAAACCCTTGTTACAACCGGACAGGTTGTCTTGGCTGGAGAAGTTAAATCAAGTGCGTATGTGGATGTGCAGGAAGTGGCACGTGGCGTGATCGAGAAGATTGGTTACACGAAAAGCGAGTACCAGTTTGAAGCGAAGTCATGTGGTGTGTTCTCTTCTATCCATGAGCAGAGTGGCGACATCAACCGTGGCGTAGAGCGTGCGGATCCCTATGAGCAGGGTGCCGGCGACCAAGGTATGATGTTCGGTTATGCTACTAATGAGACTGAGAATTACATGCCTTTGGCGTTGGACTTATCTCATAGTTTATTATGGGAATTGGCGAAGATCCGTAAGGAAGAACCGGATTTGATGCCTTATTTACGTCCGGACGCTAAGAGTCAGGTTACGATTGAATACGATGATAACGGTAAGCCATTGCGTATCGATACGATTGTGGTATCCACGCAGCATGATGAGTTTATCGGTCCGAAAGGTATTTCACAGAAGGAAGCGGATGAGGCTATGCAAAAGAGGATTGCCTTAGACGTGAAGAAGATATTGATACCTCGTGTGAAGGCTCAATATCCGGCTCATGTACAGGCTTTGTTTAATGATAATATCATTTATCACGTGAACCCGACCGGTAAGTTCGTGATCGGTGGTCCTCACGGTGATACCGGTTTGACCGGCCGTAAGATCATCGTGGATACATACGGTGGTAAAGGTGCTCATGGCGGTGGTGCTTTCTCTGGAAAGGACCCTTCTAAGGTAGATCGTTCGGCTGCTTATGCCGCTCGTCATATCGCTAAGAATATGGTTGCTGCCGGTGTGGCGGATGAGATGCTGGTACAGGTGTCTTATGCGATCGGTGTGGCTAAACCGATGAATATTTTCGTGAATACTTTTGGCCGTGCAAAGGTGAATATGACAGACGGAGAGATCGCCGCTAAGATCTGGGATATCTTCGATATGCGTCCGAAAGCGATCGAGGAGCGTTTGAAATTGCGTAACCCGATTTATTTCGAGACCGCTTCTTATGGTCATATGGGACGCAAACCCCAGACGGTGACGAAGACATTCTCTTCCCGTTATTTGCAGAAGCCGGTTACTTGTGATGTGGAGTTATTCACATGGGAGAAATTGGATTATGCAGATAAGATCAAGGACGTGTTTGGTCTATAAAAAATAAGTGGAAAAGGTAAGCTGGCTTAAATGGCGAAGTATGTTAAGATACTTTGCCATTTAAGTTAAGATACTTAGCCGATGAAGTTAAGATACTTTGCCAAGTATGTTAACTTACCCTTCCTCTTGGAGCATTTCTACTTCTTTTACTTTCCTGAACAGGTCGGACGCAAAGATGAAATCGTTCAACGCTTGGTTATTAGAGGTGATTACCTGCTCTTTTGTTCCTTGCCATTCCTTCACGCCTTCCTTAATAAAGATGATATTATCACCAATATTCATCACGGAGTTCATGTCGTGGGTATTGATAACGGTCGTCATATTGTACTCCACCGTAATGTCGTGAATCAAATCATCAATCAATAGAGAAGTCTTGGGGTCTAGTCCGGAGTTCGGCTCATCGCAGAACAGGTATTTAGGATTTAGGGAGATCGCTCTTGCGATGGCGGCACGTTTCATCATACCTCCACTGATCTCGGAAGGATATAGATGTCCGGCCTCGGACAGGTTTACACGTTCCAAACAGAATTCCGCACGTTTCCTGCGCTCTTTCGTTGAGTCTTTAGAGAACATATCTAAAGGAAACATTACGTTTTCCATTACCGTCATGCTGTCGAATAAAGCGGAACCTTGGAACAACATACCCATTTCCCGACGCAGCATATTTAACTCATGCTTGTTCATCGTGATCAAGTCTCTGCCGTCGTATAATATCTGTCCGGTATCAGGTTTCATTAACCCGATGATATTCTTGATCATTACCGTTTTACCCGAACCGCTTCGTCCGATGATCAGATTCGTCTTACCATCCTCGAACGTCGTACTTATATCTTTCAAGACGACACGTCCATCGAAAGACTTCGTTATATTCTTAACTTCGATCATTTTTAAGTAAGCATTAAATGGGTTAATATTACGTCGGCAAGTAAAATCATGATACTGCTCATGACCACGGCATTCGTACTTGCCTTACCTACCTCTAGGGCGCCTCCCTTTACGTTATAGCCAAAATAGGCGGCGATGGATGAGATGATGAACGCATATACTACGGATTTGATAATAGAATACCAAATGTAAAACTCGTTGAAGTAGAATTGCAAACCGTACTCGAACGAGGAAGGAGTCATTCCCGTACTCGTTGAGTAACTGGCGAATATGCCGCCCATGATACCGGTGAACATACTGAAGATAACCAATACCGGAATAAAGATCATCAAACCGAGCATTTTCGGAAGGATCAGGAAATTGGCGGAATTAACACCCATGATTTCCATGGCGTCTATCTGCTCGGTGACTCGCATGGTTCCGATCTCGGAGGCGATATTACTGCCTACTTTACCCGCTAGGATTAGTGCCATGATAGAGGAAGAGAATTCCAGCAAGATAATCTCACGGGTGGTATAGCCGATCGTAAACTTAGGAATCAAGGGGGAACTGATATTCAAGGAGATCTGGATGGCGATAACCGTACCGATAAAGACCGAGATGATTATGACAATCCAAAGAGAATCCACGCCTAGCTTGTATATCTCTTTGATCAATTGCTTAAAGAACATACTCCACCGGTCTGGAAGTGTTATACTCTTCATCATCAGTAGGGTATACTCACCCATTCTGTGTAATGCTTTATTCATTTTTATCTTGATAAATTTCTGATTTCAATTTGCAAAGATAGCGTAAAATCCACTAATAACCATATAACATCTTAGAAACAAGATTGGTTTTATTTGTAAATCCTATGATATTAAAGTTTGCCACATCCCTCTTTTTTAACTATATTTGCTTTCTTAAATACTAAAAAATACTTTTATGAAGCGAATTCTTTTAGGAGTGATCGGCTTGCTGTGTTTATGTGTGGCTTGCCAGCGGAAGGATCTTTCTTTTAAGCCGGGGGAAGTTTGGCCGGATGATAAAGGGGTACATATAAACGCTCATGGTGGCGGTATTCTACGGGTCGGGGATACTTATTATTGGTTTGGTGAGCATAAAACGGAGGGCTCGGCTGGAAATCTGGCTCAAGTAGGCGTTCATTGCTATTCGTCGAAAGATTTATATAATTGGAAAGACGAGGGAATCGCCTTATCGGTCGTGCCGGATGATACGACGAGCCATATTGCTAAGGGATGCGTGTTGGAGCGTCCGAAAGTGATTTATAATAAAAAGAATGATCAATATGTAATGTGGTTTCATTTAGAGCCGAGAGGTGCTGGCTATTCGGGAGCATTGAGTGGAGTGGCTGTCAGTAAAAACGTGGCGGGGCCTTACTCGTTCGTAAACGCTTTCCGTCCGAATGCCGGTTTTTGGCCGGTTAATGTACAGGAACTACATAAGCAACCTTGTACGCTTTCCGCAGATCTACGTTTTAGCGGTGGAGAGTTACCAGCCCATCCGGATAGCTTGAATTTATTGGGGCGTGACCAGATCTCCGGACAAATGGCTAGGGATATGAACCTTTTCGTGGATGACGATGGCATCGCTTATCATATTTATTCCTCGGAAGAGAATAGTACCTTGCATATATCGCAGCTGACCGATGATTATACGAGTTATTCCGGTAAGTACGCCCGTTTCTTCCCGGGGCGTTTCATGGAAGCTCCAGCCTTGTTCAAACAGAAGGGGAAATATTATTTGATTATGTCCGGCTGTACGGGCTGGGCTCCGAATGCGGGACGATCGGCGGTCGCTACCTCGATTTGGGGACCTTGGAAGGAATTGGAAAATCCGTTTAGGGGAGAGAACTCGGAGGTGTCGTTTTATTCTCAGAGCACGTACGTATTGCCTGTACCCGGCCATGCGGATCGCTTTATTTATATGGGAGATCGTTGGACTCCGGAGAACGCTATAGACGGACGTTATATCTGGCTTCCTATCCGATTCGAGGGGGAGCAACCCGTGATCGAGTGGCAATCTGAGTGGAGTTATTAAATTCTCTTATCGCTTTTTTGCGAATGTATGTGATGTAGATCTGCGGATTATCACGTACATTCGCGTTAAATTTTTAAGTAGCTTATGTCAGACGAACAACGAATGGTGCTCCGTACGGAGGACTTGGTAAAGAAATATAGGACTCGTACGGTCGTGAATCATGTATCGATTAACGTGAAACAAGGGGAGATCGTTGGTTTGCTTGGTCCGAACGGAGCGGGAAAGACGACCACCTTTTATATGACAGTAGGTTTGGTCACTCCTAACGAGGGTAAGATCTTCTTGAATGACATGGAGATTACGAAATTCCCGGTCTATAAGCGGGCTCGCAACGGCATTGGCTATCTGGCGCAAGAGGCTTCGATTTTCCGGAAAATGACGGTGGAAGATAATATCCGCTCGGTCTTGGAGATGACGGGACGTAGCGTTGAGTACCAAAAAGAGAAACTGGAAAGTTTGATTTCAGAGTTCGGTTTGAATAAGGTTCGTAAAAACTTGGGAGACCAGCTTTCGGGTGGAGAGCGGCGTCGTGCGGAAATTGCCCGCTGTCTGGCGATCGATCCGAAGTTCATTATGTTGGATGAGCCTTTCGCCGGTGTAGACCCGATCGCCGTACAAGATATCCAGACAATCGTGGCTCGCTTGAAACATAAGAATATCGGAATCTTGATTACCGACCACAATGTATACGAGACATTGAGTATTTGTGACCGGGCCTATCTTTTGTTCGAGGGAAAAGTCCTTTTCCAAGGAACCGCCGAACAACTAGCCGAGAACGAGATCGTGCGCGAGAAATATTTGGGAAAAGACTTCGTGCTGCGTAAGAAAGACTTATAGCAGCCGTTTCAATCGCCTGTTTACCAGTATGAACAGCAGGAAAGATAAGGCGGCGATAAGACAAAAGTCCAAAAGATGCTCGGCGGGAATATTGCCTGTGATAAACTCGTTATCCTTGAGACGACTGTCCGACATCCCTATTACGGCGAAAGCATTATTGACAAAGTGGGCGAACACCGGTATCCAGATGCTTTTGCTCCAATAGAGTAGATAGCCGAAATAGGCTCCGAGTATCATCCGGGGCAAGAATCCGTAAAATTGTAAATGGAAGGCGCTAAATAGTATGGCGGCGACCCATATGATCGTATGAGGGTTGGAGGTCCATTTCCCGATCACTCGTTGCAAGGCTCCTCTGAACAGGAACTCCTCGGTTATCCCGGCCGTAACGGCGATAACGATAAGGTTGGCCAGGATTACCCAAACGCTATCGCTGGATAACAGGATCGTCGTCAGTTGTTCGGCGAGGGTTTCTTGCGCCCGCATCCATTCCTCGATAGGAGCCATAAACGCGGGTAACTCCATCTGCTTGTTGAGCAATCCTAGCAAATTGATAACCGGAGAAAATAAGAACATGCAAACTAAGGTGAGAATCCAGATCCTGCCGTCTGTGATTTTCTTGACTGATAGATAATGGCGGGGATTGTCACTACATGTCCAAGCCATGGCGATAGATGGTAGCAAAAAGGTACAGATCGCCGAGATGAACTGAATGAGCCTCATTAAATTAGCGTCTTGGGTTATATCAGCCTGTAAACCGTGGGTCGCGAGTAATAAGCCCGTGGATATAATAGATGATAAAACGGCTCCAGCCAATAAGAATAGCAGGAGGATCAAAAGTTGGATTACCGCCGGACGGGTAGCATATATTCCTTTTATTCTCATAATGATTCATTCAAAGGGTAAATAATTGCCGCCAAATATAAACAAAAGAATAAAAACAGATCAAAATTTGCACGATTAAAAGAATAAGTCTAATTTTGCGACCTAAAATTCGATACGACTATTAATTAAATAAATCATTCAGAATGAACGTTTCGCTTAAAAACAATGATGCCGTAAGCGGTATCGTGAAATTAGAAATAGTGAAAGCTGACTATGCTGATCAGGTAGACAAGAGCCTGCGTAGCCTTCGTCAGAAAGCCAATGTACCGGGTTTCCGTAAGGGCATGGTTCCTATGGGCATGGTTAAAAAAATGTACGGAAAGCACGTGCTGGTAGAGGAGATAAACAAATTAGTTTCTGAGAATCTGTTCAAGTATATCCGTGAGAACGATTTGCATATCTTAGGCGAGCCGATGCCTAACGAGACAGAGCAAAAGCCGTTGGATTTCGATAAGGAAGAGGATTTCGAATTCTGTTTTGACGTGGCTTTGGCTCCGGAGATCAATATCGAGTTGAGCAAGAACGATAAACTTCCGTTCTATCAAGTCGCTATCGATGAAGAAATGCTAAATAACCAAGTAAACGCTTATCGCTCAAACTTCGGTTCTTACGACAAGGTAGACGAGGTTGAGGAAAAAGATATGGTAAAAGGTACGGTAGCCGAGCTTGAGAATGGTGCCCCGAAAGAAGGTGGTATCGTTGTGGAGGACGCTGTCTTGATGCCTATGTATATCAAGGATGAGGAAGAAAAAGCTAAGTTTATCGGTGCTAAAGTAAATGCCGTAGTGGTATTCAACCCGAATAAGGCTTATGAGGGTGCTGAGGCAGAGATCGCTTCTTTCTTGAAGATCGATAAGGAGAAAGTGGCTGAGACTACAGGCGACTTCAGCTTCGAGATCAAGGAGATCACCCGTCATAAAGATGCTGAGATGAACCAAGAGTTGTTCGACAAGGTATTTGGCGAGAACGTGGTTACTAGCGAGGAAGAGTTCAAGAACAAGATCAAGGAAGCTTTGGCTGAGCAATTCGCTCCTCAGAGTGACTTCAAGTTCTTGACAGACACTCGTGATATGTTGGTTGAGAGAGCTGGCGAGTTGAATTTCGCTGACGATTTATTGAAACGCTGGTTGCTTGCCGCTAACGAGAAGAATACGAAAGAGAAGATCGACGAGGACTTCCCTCAGATCCTTCAGGATTTGAAATATCAGTTGATCAAGGAGAACTTGGTTAAGAAGAACGGCTTGAAGGTTGAGGACGCTGACATCGAGAACTTCGCTAAACGTGTGGCTAAGGCTCAGTTCGCTCAATACGGCATGTTGTCTGTACCGGAAGATGTACTTGACAACTACGCTAAAGACATGTTGAAAAATAAGCAAACACTTCAGAACATCATCGACCGTGCGGTTGAGGAGAAATTGGCTGCTTGGTTGAAAGAGCAAGTGGAACTTGATGTTAAGGAGGTAACCGCTGACGAGTTCAACAAACTTTTTGAATAAAAAGATCTTTACTCGGCCTCTTAGGAGGTTGTTTTATATCAAAAAAGGGATTTCTCTCTAAAAATATCTTAGCGGATAGCGAAATAAATTGTTTCTTTCAGAAATTTATTTATAACTTTGTTTTTCCGTTAAGTCACAGAGGGAAATCCCTTTTTACGTCTTCTCGGTAAATAAAAGATAGGAGAAAATATGGAAGATTTTAGAAAGTATGCTACAAAGCATTTAGGTATGAGTGGTACGGCTCTGGATAGTTATATGAACATCTCCAGTAGCTATATCTCCCCGACAATTATAGAGGAACGACAGCTGAATGTCGCTCAAATGGATGTCTTCTCTCGGTTGATGATGGACCGTATTATTTTCTTGGGCACGCAAGTGGATGATTATACCGCTAACGTGATTCAAGCGCAGTTGTTGTATCTGGATTCCAGTGATCCCGGAAAGGACATCTCTATTTATATCAATTCGCCGGGTGGCTCTGTATATGCGGGCTACGGCATTTACGACACGATGCAGTTTATTTCCAGCGACGTATCTACGATTTGTACGGGTATGGCCGCCTCTATGGCGTCTGTCTTATTGGTGGCGGGAACCAAGGGAAAACGTTTCGGCTTGAAGCACTCCCGTGTAATGATCCATCAACCGCTTGGCGGCGTACAAGGACAGGCCTCAGACATCGAGATTACCGCTCGCGAGATCTTGAAGGTTAAGAAAGAACTGTACACCATAATCTCGGATCATTCAGGTAGACCCTATGAGGAGATCGAGCGCGATGGCGACCGTGATTTCTGGATGACTGCGGAGGAAGCGAAAAAGTATGGCATGATCGACGATGTTTTAACACGTAAATAACAAAAACAACAATAAGAAACTATGGCCAAAACAACAGGCGATACATGTACGTTTTGCGGCAGGAGTAGCCGTGATGTTAATTTGCTTATCAATGGGATCTCTGGTTGTATTTGCGATGATTGTGCCCGGCAGGCGTATGAGATCGTAAAGGAGCAGACAGGAGGTAAGAAAACTTCTTTTGGTTTGAAGCAGAAAGATCTGCCTAAACCGGAAGATATCAAGACTTTCTTGGATCAGTACGTGATCGGGCAGGATGACGCGAAGCGTTATCTGTCGGTATCGGTGTACAACCATTACAAGCGTTTACTTCAAAAGGTTACCGCCGACGATGTGGAGATTGAGAAATCTAATATTATCATGGTGGGCGCTACCGGTACGGGCAAGACTTTGTTAGCCCGTACGATCGCTAAGTTATTGCATGTCCCGTTCGCTATCGTGGACGCTACGGTACTTACCGAGGCAGGTTACGTGGGGGAGGATATCGAGAGTATCTTGACCCGGCTATTGCAAGCGGCGGATTATGATGTGGAGGCGGCCCAACGGGGTATTGTCTTCATCGATGAGATCGATAAGATCGCACGTAAGAGCGATAATCCGTCTATCACTCGGGATGTCAGCGGTGAGGGTGTACAGCAAGGTTTGCTGAAACTTCTAGAAGGATCGATCGTGAATGTGCCTCCTCAGGGGGGACGTAAGCATCCGGAGCAAAAGATGATTGCGGTGGATACGAAGAATATCCTGTTCGTTTGCGGTGGTGCTTTCGATGGAATCGAAAAGAAGATTGCTCAACGCTTAAATACCCGTGTGGTCGGTTATTCGGCTAGTTTGGGTACGGCTACCGTAGACCGGAATAATTTACTGAAATACATCACCCCGACTGATTTGAAGTCGTTTGGCTTGATCCCGGAGATTATCGGTCGTTTACCTATCCTCACGTATCTGAATCCGCTGGATCGTGATACGCTTCGTAGCATCTTGACCGAGCCGAAGAACTCCATTATCAAGCAATATGTCAAATTGTTCGAGATGGATGGCATTAAGCTGACGTTCGATGAGAAAGTCTATGAGTTTATCGTGGATAAGGCGCTTGAGTTTAAGCTGGGTGCCCGTGGGTTACGTTCAATCGTAGAAGCCGTGATGATGGACGCTATGTACAGTATGCCATCTCAAAAAGTAAAGGAACTCCATGTAACGTTGGAGTATGCGAAAGAGAAATTTGAAAAATCGGACGTGAACCGTTTACAGGTCGCGTAAACGTAGGCGGTTTACTATAAATAATACGAAGTATGGCAAAGAAGGATCATTTAACAGAAGAGCTAAATCGGCACTTTGGCTTCGGTACCTTTAAGGGGAACCAGAAGGCTATTATTGAGAACGTGCTGGCCGGGAAGGATACTTTTGTATTAATGCCGACGGGGGGAGGTAAATCCCTTTGTTATCAATTACCATCCATACTAATGGAAGGAACCGCGATCGTGATATCTCCGTTGATCGCTTTGATGAAGAATCAGGTGGACGCGATGCGGAATTTCAGTGAGGAAGATGGGGTCGCCCATTTTATCAATTCCTCTTTGAATAAGTCGGCTATCGACCAGGTGAAATCGGATATATTATCAGGACGTACCAAGTTGCTGTATGTAGCACCGGAGTCCTTGACCAAGGAAGAGAACGTGGATTTTCTGCGTCAGGTAAAGATCTCTTTCTATGCGGTGGACGAGGCGCATTGTATCTCGGAATGGGGACATGATTTCCGTCCGGAATATCGAAGAATCCGTCCGATTATCAATGAGATCGGTAAACGTCCGTTAATCGCTCTGACCGCTACCGCCACACCTAAGGTGCAGCACGATATCCAGAAGAATCTGGGTATGATAGACGCTACAGTCTTTAAATCATCCTTCAACCGCTCTAATTTGTATTATGAGGTTCGTCCGAAAGGAACGAATATAGACCGCGAGATCATTAAGTATATTAAAGCCAACGAGGGTAAATCGGGTATCGTATATTGTTTGAGCCGTAAAAAGGTGGAGGAATTTGCCGACATCTTGAAAGCCAACGGGATAAAGGCGTTGCCTTACCATGCGGGAATGGATTCGCAAGTACGTTCCGCCAATCAGGATGCCTTCCTGATGGAACAGGCGGATGTGATCGTGGCTACGATCGCTTTCGGTATGGGTATCGACAAGCCGGATGTCCGTTATGTGATTCATTACGATATCCCGAAGAGCCTAGAAGGTTATTACCAGGAAACCGGTCGTGCCGGTAGGGATGGCGGAGAAGGCCAATGTATCGCTTTCTATGCTTATAAGGACTTGCAAAAATTGGAGAAATTCATGCAAGGAAAGCCCGTGGCCGAACAGGAAATCGGCAAACAGTTGCTTTTAGAGACTGCGGCCTATGCCGAGACTTCCGTCTGCCGGAGAAAAGTGCTATTGCATTATTTCGGTGAGGAATACCTGGAAGATAATTGTGGTAATTGTGATAATTGTTTGAACCCAAAGAAGCAGGTGGAAGCGAAGGAATTGTTAAGTGCGGTACTGGAGGTTATCAGTACGTTGAAAGAAAAGTTTAAGGCAGATTATATCGTAAATATTTTGGTAGGTAACGAAACCTCCGAAATCCAAAATTACAAGCACAATGAATTAGAGGTCTTCGGTTCCGGACAGGACGAGGATGATAAAACTTGGAACGCCGTTATTCGCCAGGCTTTAATCGCTGGCTATTTAGCGAAGGATATTGAGAATTATGGTTTGCTGAAAATCACGGAAAAAGGTAAGGGGTTCATAAAGAAGCCGGTATCGTTCAAGATTACCGAGGACAATGAATTCGAGGAAGAGGAAGAGGAAGTTCCGGTTCGTGGGGGAGCCTCTTGTGCGGTAGACCCGGTTCTTTATTCCATGATGAAGGATTTGCGTAAGAAATTATCCAAGCGGTTGGAAGTTCCGCCTTTCGTGATTTTCCAAGATCCCTCTTTGGAGGCTATGGCTACTACTTATCCGATCACGTTGGACGAGTTGCAGAATATCCCGGGAGTGGGCGCTGGTAAGGCGAAACGTTATGGCAAGGAGTTCATTGAGTTGATCAAGAAACATGTAGAGGAGAACGAGATTGAGCGTCCGGAGGATTTGCGCGTACGTACGGTCGCTAATAAGTCCAAGTTGAAGGTCTCAATCATTCAGCGGATCGACCGTAAGGTGGCGCTGGACGAGATCGCGTTGACTAACGGACTTGAGTTCACCGAGCTTTTGGATGAGATCGAGGCGATCGTATATTCCGGTACACGTATCAATATCGATTATTTCTTGAATGATGTGATGGATGAGGATCATATCGAGGATATTTACGAGTATTTCAAGGATTCGGAGACCGACGGTCTGGAAGACGCCATCGAGGAATTAGGCGGTGACTATACGGAAGAGGAGATTCGCTTGGTCCGTATCAAGTTCTTGTCTGAAATGGCAAACTAATGGAAGGGTGGCCCGGTTCCACTCTAAAGAAAAAACAAATAAAGAAGCTTATTGTTCCTTCCGAAAGAGATTTATTTTTCCTTCGGAAGGAATTTTGTTTTCGTTCGGATGAAAGTTTATTTCCTTCCGAATCGAATTTTTAATTTCTCCCGTATCGATTTATTGCGTGAAAAGTCGTATATTTGCGCGCAATAATTTTTAAAGCATAAGTTCTATGTCATTTATTGCAGACAGGGTAGTTATGGATGGGTTAACGTTTGACGATGTATTGTTAATCCCAGCTTATTCGGAAGTTCTTCCTCGTAATGTCGATCTCACGACAAAGTTTTCACGTAATATCACATTGAATATACCGATGGTGTCGGCCGCTATGGATACGGTTACCGAGGCCAAGTTGGCTATCGCTATCGCCCGTGAGGGAGGTATTGGTGTGATTCATAAAAACATGACGATCGCCGAGCAGGCAAAGCAGGTCCAGACCGTTAAACGTGCGGAGAATGGAATGATCTATGATCCGGTGACTATCACGAAGGGCAAACGTGTGGCGGATGCCTTGGCAATGATGGCTGAATATAAGATTGGCGGTATTCCCGTGGTGGATGAAGGCGGGTATTTGGTTGGTATCGTGACGAACCGTGACTTGCGTTTCGAAAAGGATATGAACCGCTCTATCGATGAGGTGATGACGAAAGAGAATTTGGTCGTAACCGGACAATCTACGGATATGGAGGCCGCCGCTCAGATCCTTCAGGAACATAAGATCGAGAAGTTACCGGTGGTCGATAGCCATAATAAGTTGATCGGCTTGATTACCTATAAAGATATAACGAAAGCGAAAGATAAACCGAAGGCTTGCAAGGATTCGAAAGGTCGTTTGCGTGTAGCTGCCGGTGTAGGCGTTACGTTCAATACCTTCGAGCGTGTAGCCGCTTTGGTGGATGCCGGGGTGGATGCTTTGGTGATCGACACGGCACATGGTCACTCAAAAGGTGTGGTGGATGTCTTGAAACAGATTAAGGCGCAATATCCGCATATTGATTGTGTGGTCGGTAATATCGCTACGGGCGAGGCTGCTAAATATTTAGTGGAAGCCGGGGCGGACGCCGTGAAGGTAGGTATCGGTCCGGGTTCGATTTGTACAACTCGTGTGATCGCTGGTGTGGGTGTTCCCCAGTTGTCGGCTATTTACGATGTGGCGAAGGCGTTGGAAGGAACTGGTGTGCCTTTGATCGCCGACGGTGGCTTGCGTTACTCCGGTGATATCGTGAAGGCGATCGCCGCTGGTGGATCTTCCGTGATGATGGGATCTCTGTTGGCGGGTGTAGAGGAGTCGCCGGGCGATACGATTATCTTCAATGGTCGAAAGTTTAAGTCTTACCGTGGAATGGGGTCGTTGGAAGCTATGCAAAAGGGGTCCAAGGATCGGTATTTCCAAGATGTGGAGGATGACGTGAAGAAGCTGGTTCCGGAGGGAATCGCTGCCCGTGTTCCGTTTAAGGGTTCTTTGTATGAGGTCATTTACCAAATGGTAGGTGGTTTACGTGCGGGAATGGGTTATTGCGGGGCTCATAATATCGAGGAGTTGCATAAAGCTCGTTTTACTCGAATCACCAACGCTGGTGTGCAAGAGAGCCATCCGCATGACGTAGCGATTACGCAAGAGGCTCCGAATTATAGCCGCGGTGAATAGTAATACAAGTTTTACGTTTTATAAAAAACACTAATTTAATGGGATAGCATACTTTTCTTGTCGGCTCTCCGTTAGATTAGTGTTATTTTTGTAATGTATATTCGTGCTATGGTAAAAGAATTTTTGATGAAAAAGTTACTTATTTCATTAGGGGTATTCGCTTGTGTGACAGTTAACGCTCAAATCGCATCCGATTCGGTCGTTATGACGGTCGCTGGAAAACAAGTGCCTTTATCTGAATTTATTTTTATCGCGGAGAAGAATGGAGAGGTAGATTTATCGAGTACAAAGTCCGTCAAAAGCTATGTCGAGCTATTTAAAAATTTTAAGCTAAAAGTAGCGGAGGCGGAATCTTTAGGGATCGACCAGACATCCTCATTCAAAAGTGAGCTAGATGGATACCGGGCTCAGTTGATCGATAGCTATATGTCGGATAAGGAGGGTGAGAAAGCGGCTGCTCGTGCGGTATATGACCGGGGAGATCACTCGGTAGAGTTGACCCACATCTTATTCCGTTTGCCGGAGAAGACGGTCTCCAAAGATACGGTAGCTGTATATCAAGAAGCCATGCGAGTATACGAACGTCTCCAGAAAGGAGAGGATATGGAAACAGTCGGAAAAGCTTTGGCCGAGAAGGATAAGGAGCATGTCGCTTGCGAATATGTACGTTGCTTGCTCCCGATGCAATCCCTAAAAGTGTTTGAGGATGCCGCCTATTCCTTGCCGATTGGCGTGGTGTCTGAACCGGTTCGCACGAAATTAGGATTTCATTTGATAAAAGTCCATAGTCGTAAACCCAATCCGGGGCGGGTACATGTCGCTCATATCTTGATCGCCTTCCCGAAAGATTCCGCTATTCAGGACTCATCGGCTTTTCTGGCAAAAGCGCAAGCTATCTATAAGCAAGTACAAGAGGGTGCGGATTTCGGTGAGTTGGCGAAAGAGTATTCGGGGGATGCGGCTTCCGCTAAAAAAGGGGGGGTATTACCTTGGTTCGGGATCGGCGAGATGGTCCAGCCTTTTGAGCAAGCCGCTTTTGCGTTGAGCAAGCCGGGTGATTTATCCGGGGTGGTGGAAACTCGTTTTGGTTACCATATCATTAAGTTGATCGATAAGAAAGGACGCCCTTCGTTTGAGGAAGAGGAAAAAGCCTTGTCGAGACGTATGGGGCAGGGTGAACGTAACTTCGAGTTATATAAAGCTTTCGACGATCGTATGAAGAAAGAATACGGATACGTTTTCTATCCGGAAGCCTATGCGGAGCTGCAAGCGTTATGTAATGATTGTTTCCCCACGGACGAGGCGTTTTATGAGAAAGCGAAGGATATGAACAAGACGCTTATGCAATTGGATGGAAAGGATTTCCCGCAAGCGGAGTTCGCTTATTATATCCAACGTTGCCCGTTCTCGACAAAAACGTATGCGGGTGATTTTATGCAAGAGGTCTATGATTTGTTTATCCGCGATATCGTAACGACCGCCGAGCGTAAGAATCTGGAGACAAAACATCCGGAGATCCCTCATTTGATGCAGGAGTACCGGGATGGGATTCTGTTGTTTGAGGTCAGCAACCGGGAGATCTGGAGCAAACCCTCCGCCCAGCAGAAGGTGTTGGAAGCGAAGTGGATCGCGGATTTGAATAAAAAATATCCGGTGACTGTCAACTGGAAATTATTGAAGAAACTAAAGAAATAAAATAAAGATAGATATGAGGATAGTCTTCATGTTCCTAGCGTTCGTTGTGTTGTTGGGTGCCTGTAAAGGTTCTCAGCCAGCTGATACTACGGATGTCTTGGTTAGCGTGAAAGGACGTACCCTAAATCGTTCGGAGGTGAATAAGCTAATACCCCGGGGGATTTCCTCCGCAGATAGTCTGTTGCTGGCCGAGAGCTTTACCAAGAAATGGGTAAAGGATGTATTGGTGTACGATGTGGCTTTGCGTAACTTGGGGGATGAGAAAGAGGAGGTCGATAAATTGGTAGAGGAGTACAGGCGTTCCTTGGTTCGTTACCGTTATCAGGAACGATTGGTGGAGGAGAAGCTGAAAACTGATATCCGGGAAAGTGATAAATTAAACTATTACGAGGAAAACCAGAAAAAGTTTATCTTGGATAAAGGCTTGATCAAGGGATTATTCTTGAAAATCCCGGTTGATGCCCCGGGACTTACCGACGTCAAAAAGTGGTACAAATCCACAGATGTGGCCTCTTTAGAAAAAATTGAGAAATATAGTGTGCAAAATGCCACGATTTATGAGTACTTTTACGACAAATGGGTTGATTTCGATGAGGTAATGGATAATATACCGATCCATGTGTCGAATCCGAATGCGTTTTTGAAGGCGAATAAGTATGTTGAGGTGGCGGATAGCAGTTATTGTTATCTGTTGAATATCAAGGAATATTTGCCTTCCGGCAGTGTGGAGCCATATGATTATGCCAGTCCGCACGTCACGGAAATGCTGGTCAACCAACGAAAAGTTGAATTCTTGAAAAAATTTGAAGACGAGTTATATAACGATGCGATCCGGAGCGGTGACGTGGAATTCCATTCCGAGCCGTGATCTCTAATTTTATAAATGGGTAGACATGATGAAAAAGATTTTAAGTGTATTCTTTCTTGCCTGTTGTTCTTGCATTGTAATGGCGCAAGACAATGTGATCGATGAAATTGTGTGGGTGGTAGGAGATGACGCTATTTTACGTTCGGATATTGAGACGCAGCGTTTGTATAATCAAAACGAGGGGGTCCGTTTGGATGGTGACCCGTATTGCGTGATCCCGGAGCAGATGGCGATACAGAAACTATATCTGAATCAAGCTAAGATCGATAGTATTACCGTGAACGAGAACCAAGTGATCCAGAGCGTGGATCAATGGATGAACATGGCTGTGAACCAAATCGGGTCTCGCGAGAAATTGGAGGAATATTTCGGTAAGAAATTTTCCCAGATCAAGGATGAGCGTAAGGAGATGGTGCGGGAGCAGCAGGTAGTGAAACAGATGCAGCATCAATTGATCGGCGAGATCAAGCTGACACCTTCCGAGGTGCGTAAATATTTCAGCCAGTTGTCTCAGGATAGCCTGCCGAACATCCCTACGACTGTAGAGGTGCAAATCGTTACCTTGGAACCGAAGATTCCGTTTGAGGAAACAGACGCTATCAAGGCCCGCTTACGTGATTTCACGGAGCAAGTTAATTCCGGTAAGATGGAATTCTCTACGTTGGCTCGTTTGTACTCGGAAGATCCGGGTTCGGCGTCTCGAGGAGGGGAGTTAGGTTTCATGAGCAAGACACAGCTGTTGCCGGAGTTCGCGAACGTTGCGTTCAACTTGAAAGACCCGAAACGTGTCTCCCAGATCGTACAGACGGAGTATGGTTACCATATCATCCAATTGATCGAGAAGCGTGGAGACCGTATCAACTGCCGCCATATCTTATTGAAACCGAAGGTTTCCGATAAGGAGTTGGCGGATGCTACCACTCGTCTGGATTCATTGTACAATGATTTGCAGGCGAATAAGTTCACGTTTGAGGAAGCCGCTACATTCGTCTCTTATGACAAGGATACACGTAATAATAAGGGTTTGATGGTAAACCAAGATTACGAGAGCAGCAATATGGGAACCCCTAAGTTCGAGATGCAAGAACTTCCGCAGGAAATCGGTAAGGTGGTATATGGCATGAAAGTCGGAGAGATCTCCAAGCCATTTACCATGTTGACGAACAAGCAGAAAGAGGTAGTAGCTATTGTTAAGCTGAAAGCTCGGACGGAAGGACATAAGGCGAATTTGGCCGATGACTTCCAAGCTTTGAAAGCGATCGTAGAGGCTAAGAAACGTGAGGAATTATTGAACGACTGGATCACGAAGAAACAAAAATCAACCTACGTGCGTATTAGTGACGGTTGGAGGAATTGTGATTTCAAATATCCGGGTTGGATTAAGGAATGAGACTAATTAACAGGTTATTTCTAGCGCTCTTATCGTGTGCTTTATCGGTTGGCGTATTTGCGCAAACGCAAGATAGCACGGTGGTAGCCGCCAAAGATAGTGTCGCTCCCAAGAAGACGAAGGTCTTTTTGGAGCATGCGAATACGCTTTCGTTCGATAAGGAGAGGAACGCCGAGGCTCAAGTACTGAATGGTGATGTTTGTTTTCGCCATGATAGTTCGTATATGTATTGCGATAGCGCATATTTCTTTGAGCAGACCAATTCCTTGGAAGCGTTTAGTAATGTCCGGATGGAACAAGGGGATACCTTGTTCGTGTATGGAAATTACCTGTTTTACGATGGAAATACCCAGATCGCTTATTTGCGGGAGAATGTCCGCATGGAGAATGGGCAGGTTACCCTGTTTACGGATAGCTTGAACTATGAGCGAATCCCGGATATCGGATATTATTTCGACGGAGGTCTGATTGTCGATTCCTTGAATCAGCTCTCTTCTTTTTACGGGCAATATTCGCCTAGTACGAAATTGGCTATCTTCAATGATAGCGTCCGTTTGGAGAATGAGCAATTCACGTTGTATTCCGATACCTTGCATTATAATACGGACTCGAAGATCGCCACGATCCTCGGACCATCCATTATCGTGTCGGATAGCGGCACGATCTATTCTTCCAGAGGTTGGTACGATACCGTGAATAATACCTCTTTGCTATTGGATCGTTCTCAGGTGGTTTCCGGCGACCGTATCTTGACGGGCGACTCTATCGCCTACAACCGGGAACTGGGTTTTGGGGAAGCGTTCGGTAATATGAGTCTGCAAGACACGGCGCAGCATGTCATGCTGGAAGGCCAATATGGCTTTTACAATGAGAAGACCGAGTATGCTTTCGCTACGGATAGCGCCCGTTTCTTGGAATTCAGCCAAGGGGATACATTGTTTCTGCATGGTGATACCTTGAAGATGACTACGGTGGACTCCCTTTACCGGGAAGTAAAAGCTTATTATGGCGTCCGTTTCTATCGGACGGATATGCAAGGTGTTTGCGATTCGATGCAGTTTAATACAAGAGACTCTATATTATATATGTATACGGACCCTATCGTTTGGAATGAACAGTATCAGATCTATGGGGATACGATCTTGATATTTATGAATGATAGCTCGATTGATTTCGCTCACGTGAAGCAATTCGCTTTCGCGATACAGCAAATCGATTCTACCGCGTTCAATCAATTAAAGGGAAATGACTTGAAGGCTTATTTCGAGGGACAGGTCGTGAATCAGATCGATGTGTCGGGTAACGCCGAATCGATTTTCTTCCCATTGGAGAAGGACGGTTCGATGGTCGGCATGAACGAGACCAAGAGCGGTTTCCTTACGATCTGGCTAAAAGACAATAAGTTGGATAAACTGAAAATCTGGCCGACTCCAACAGGTATGATGACCCCTATTCCTGATTTGAAGCCCGACCAGAAATACTTGAAAGACTTTTATTGGTTTGATTATATCCGTCCGAAAGATAAGGATGATATTTATCAGGTCGTGAAAAGAAAAGCTCAAGATGCTCCGAAAAGAAGCAATAAATTCGTACATTAGCGTCGTATTCATAATTAATAGGTAAAGCTATGGCACTTTTCTCGTTTTATAACATGCGTAAACCGCGTCAATATGATCATAAGCCTATTTATTGGGACCCCCATAAGGAAGCCTTGGAGGAACGTATAAGTAAGGTCAAACGTGAAATGGGTGTAGAGGAATCGTTGGAGGAATATAAGCCGCATATCAAGGGAACCTTCATTGAAGGTACCTCGCATCTGAAGAAAAGCGTGGGGCGAGGCGAGGATTCACGGGCTCGTAGGTATAAGAATGTGAAACTGGCGGTGGCCTTGGCGGTCTTGGCTGCTTTCTTTTGGTATTTGTTCTGGTAATGAGCGATATCATTCATTTACTTCCGGACCATATCGCGAACCAAATCGCGGCGGGAGAGGTGATTCAACGTCCGGCCTCTGTCGTTAAAGAGTTGGTCGAGAATGCGGTGGACGCTGGCGCTTCCAATATCCAAGTGAACATTAAGGATGCGGGTAAGACATTGATACAGGTGATCGATGACGGGAAAGGTATGTCCGAGACGGATGCTCGCATGGCTTTTGAGCGGCACGCTACTTCTAAGATTTCTACGGCCGAGGATTTATTCTCTTTGCATACGATGGGTTTCCGAGGTGAGGCATTGGCCTCTATCGCCGCTGTCGCCCATATAGAGTTGCGTACCCGGGCTAGAGGGACCGAGCTTGGCACTTGCCTATCCATCGCGGGTTCCAATTTGGAGAGTATCGAGCCGGAGGCTTGTAACGAGGGAAGTATCTTCTCGGTAAAGAATCTTTTCTTTAATGTTCCCGCCCGCCGGAAATTCTTGAAGTCGAATGAGACGGAATTCCGGAATATCATCAATGAGTTCGAGCGAATCGCCTTGGTGAATCCGCAGGTGGGTATGTCTCTTTATCATAATGACGCGGAGATATTCAATCTGCCCGAGTCGGGGTTACGTCAGCGCATCATTAATATATATGGTAAGAGTTTAAACCAGAAGTTGCTCTCTCTGGATGCCCAAAGTTCCATGGTGACTATTTCCGGTTTCGTGGGGCGTCCGGACTCGGCGAAGAAGCGAGGGGCATTGCAGTTCTTTTTTGTGAATGGTCGTTATATGAAGCATCCTTATTTCCATAAGGCGATCATGCAGGCCTATGAGCAATTGATTCCTGCCGGGGATATGCCGAATTATTTTGTTTATTTCACGTTGGATCCCTCCTCGATCGATGTCAATATCCATCCGACAAAGACGGAGATTAAGTTTGAGAACGAGCAACCGATCTGGCAGATCTTGATGGCCGCTACCCGGGAGGCGTTGGCTAAATCGAGTGCTATCCCTACGATTGATTTCGACGTGGAGGATGCGATCGATATTCCTGTTTACAACCCGGTCAAGAAAAGTGAGCCTAGTACTTATAAGGCCCCGAAAGTGCAAGTGGATTCCAGTTATAATCCGTTTGACACTACTTCCTATAAAAAACCGGAATTCGATTGGTCTAAATTATATCAAGGGTTTGAGAACGATCGAGTGGCTGCCCAACTGGAGTCCGAGAGTTTCGAGGATGCCCCGATCGAGGAATTGCCGGCCGAGGCTTCGAACCCGGAAAACCTGTTTACGGAGGTAAGCAATCCTTGCTATCAATATAAAGGGCGATATATCGTGACATCCTTGAAATCGGGTCTGGCGATTATTGACCAGCATCGTGCGCATGTGCGTATCTTGTTTGACCAATACCTGTCGAATATCCGTCAGCAGCAAGGTGTATCCCAACAAGTCTTATTCCCGGAGATCGTAGAGTTTACCGCTGCCGAGGCGGCTGTACTGCCTTCCTTATTGGAGGATTTGCGCTTCGTCGGCTTTGATCTGAGCAATCTGGGAAATGACAATTACGCGATCAATGGCCTGCCCGCTGGTATAGAGAACCTTGATCCGGTGAACTTGGTAAAGGATATCGTGGACCGGGCGATCGAGACCGGATGCGAGGTGCATGAGAAGATCTGCGAAGCCATCGCCTTGTCTTTAGCGAAAGCCGCCGCTATCCGTCCCGGCAAATCCTTATCCTCGGAAGAGATGGATCATCTGATCGCCTCCCTATTCTCTTGTCCGGACTCGAATCTGACCCCGGATGGAAAGACGATTATCTCCATGCTGACAGATGAGGAGCTGGAGAGAAGATTTAAGTGCTAGGGATGATTTCGATGACATAGGTTTCACTGGCCGCATTTGCTTGTGCTACAGCTAAATCCTGTGAAACGTGTGAAGGGTGAGCGGCACTACTTGATAAAGATTGCCATAGCGGGTGTGTTTACGCTCTATATGGAGGGCGGTCAGTACCTTTCCGAAATTGCTTGCCGTGCTACTGCGCATGGCTGCTGGGTTCTTTTCCTTTAATATCTGGAAAATGGAGGCAGCTGATAGTGGATGTACATTTAGGTCTCCCGGACATGCGGCCCGGAAGCAGGCGTGGAACACATCTTCCTCGATCGGACGTTTATAGAAAGCCTCATTCGATCGCATGATCGCCTCCTCCTCTGCGGAGGTGAACCAATGGCGCTCTCCTTTTTGTAACTCGTTTTTCAGCTGGGCGTAGATTTGATCATGCTCGATACCTTCGCAATTAATCTTGCTTTGCACCTCCACGCATAGGAAACGGCGGCTTCCCGTGGGGTCGCTTAATAGGTTCTTCTGGTTCGTAGTGCCAATAAATGAGGCTAGGCGGGGTAGGGGATGGAAATGCTTGGCGTGTGCCTTGCGTACGTTCATCCCGGCCATCTGCATCCAATTTTTCAGCAAAGCCATTTTACGGTCGGGCAACCGGTCGAACTCATCGAGGTTGATGAGTCCGAACCCATCCATTGCGAGGCCAAGGCGAGCATCCAGCGATGAAACCCCTCCACCCACAACGGTTCTGAGGAGACCCGTCGTGCCAGATCGCTTACTCGGTCTTTCCCGTCCCATTCGGGTAACCGCTCCATATATTGCCGGAAAGGATGATACTCTTTTACTTCTTTTGAATATACGAAACGATTCACGTCCCGATCCCAGCAATCGATCCCCGTCCGTCTTGCCTCCATGCAAATGCTATTTAGATCACGTTACGTCACCGGATAGAAGCGATCCGTTTCCAATTGTTTGTATCGATATTCAGTCTCCTCGCTCAACAAGTTGAAGCGGAATTCGATCCGTTCTTGGAGGAAAGTCTCCAGACTCTTTTGAAGGATAGAGTTGCTGTCGCTCGATCGTTTCGCTTTACTTTCGTTTGGGTGTGGTACGGTGATCGACCTGTCCGGTTTTAAGAAGCGAAGCCATAATTGGCCTAAAAAATCCAATACAGTTTTCATGACGCTATGTTTTAGAGGTTGTTTTTACTGTTTCATTTTGCGAATATAAGCTGTTAACTTGCGGTTTTCCAAATGTTTATATTGTCATTTGAAATAAAAGTAATCTGTGCGAAATACTAGGGAAAACTATTGTTTAAGTGGTATGGATGTAGTACCTTTGTTAAGTGCTTATAATCTTTTCACCTATGTGAAAAGAACGTATCACAATCATGAAACGATCGTTTCACATAGGTGAAAAGATCATATCACCCTTGTGAAATGACTAATAGCATACGATGTTCTTATGAATAACCTTTTAATCTCATACTAGATATATGGCAGCAAAATATGACTTTTACAAGACTCCGGTATCGAAGGATAGCATGAAGCGTCCTCGTTTTCACGCACGTATCGTATCATCCGGCACGATCGATACGGATGATCTGGCCAAACGTATCCATGGTCGATGTACCGTCACGCCGGCAGACGTAGCTGCCGTGCTTATCTCTTTAAGCGAGGTGACAGCGGAATATTTGCGTGAAGGAAAACGTGTACATATCGATGGGTTGGGGTATTTGCAAGTCACGTTGCAATGCCCTGCCGTACAATCCACGCACGAGATACGTGCGGAGTCCATCCGTTTCAAGTCCGTGGCTTTCCGTCCCGAGGTAGAGCTGAAAGATAGCTTGAAGACGATGACGCTGGAACGAGCCAAGTACAAATCCCATTCCCGCCAATTGGAGCCTGATCGTATCGACCAATTGCTCGCAAGCTATTTTGCCGAGCATGAATATATGACCCGTGTTGCTTTCCAGCGGCTTTGCGGACTGACGAGTAGTACGGCCAGCCGCCGTCTGCATCAATTTGTCGAGGCGGGTAAATTGCGTGATATCGGCACCCGCCACCAGTCGCTTTACGTGCCGGTGAGGTAAATCGTCGATCCGATCCCATTGCTTTCACAGGCATCACAGGAACTCGTTTGATTTAAGGGGATTGAGTTTGTGTGAAGCCCGTGACGCATGAAACTTATCGGTAAATAGAGAGAGTAAATGTTAAATATTAATAAATACAACAAGAGCCTACCTTGCCAAACGGGAACAAATATGTACCTTTGCACCGTTTTTAGTGCGGAGTATACGAAAAAAACAGGTACAACTTATTGATTGTCCGAAAATAATGTGTAACTTTGCGGCTCGAAATAGGAAAAGATTAGATAAATAATAATAACACATTCAAAGTTTAAAAAAAGAAAGAAATGCCTACAATTCAGCAATTAGTTAGAAAAGGAAGGGAAACTTTGGTGGAGAAGGGTAAATCACCCGCATTGGACGCTTGTCCTCAAAGACGTGGCGTTTGCGTACGTGTTTACACTACGACTCCGAAGAAACCTAACTCTGCAATGCGTAAAGTAGCGAGAGTACGTTTGACAAATGGTAAGGAAGTTAACTCCTATATCCCGGGAGAAGGACACAACTTGCAAGAGCACTCTATCGTATTGGTACGTGGTGGTCGTGTAAAGGACCTTCCGGGTGTGCGTTATCACATCGTACGTGGTACGTTGGATACAGCGGGTGTTAACGGCCGTACGCAAAGACGTTCCAAATATGGAGCTAAGCGTCCGAAACCGGGTCAAGCAGCAGCTGCCGCAAAAGGTAAGAAGAAGTAATTAATTACATGCCTTCAAACTGAGATTTAAATTTAAGTATTAAAACAGGTTTGAGTTATTTGGATAGGCTATAAGGTTGAGTAAATGGTTCAGCGGAACCGTTGAAGACAAATTAAAGGCAACCAACGACAAGAACAAATTTTTGAAAACAAAATGAGAAAAGCAAAACCAAAGAAAAGACAGATCCTTCCGGATCCTGTTTTCGGTGATGTAAAGGTTACGAGATTCGTTAACCATTTGATGTATGATGGCAAGAAAAATACTGCCTTCGAAATTTTCTATTCCGCTTTGGAAACCGTTAAGGGCAAATTGCCTAACGAGGAAAAGTCCGCTCTCGAAATTTGGAAAGCTGCGCTTGATAACATTACTCCTCAAGTCGAAGTTAAGTCACGCCGTGTAGGTGGTGCTACATTCCAAGTCCCTACTGAAATCCGCCCGGATCGTAAAGAGTCAATTTCTATGAAGAACCTTATTATCTTCGCACGTAAACGTGGAGGTAAGACTATGGCTGACAAGTTGTCTGCAGAGATTGTAGATGCTTTCAATAACCAAGGTGGCGCATTCAAAAGAAAAGAAGATATGCACCGTATGGCTGAGGCTAACCGTGCGTTCGCTCACTTCAGATTTTAATTTTTTAAGGCAATAAAAAGAATATGGCAAACAACGATAAGCAATTGATGTTCACTAGGAACATCGGTATCATGGCTCACATTGACGCTGGTAAGACAACGACTTCTGAACGTATCTTGTTTTACACAGGTTTGACACACAAGATCGGTGAGACTCATGATGGTACTGCTACAATGGACTGGATGGCGCAGGAGCAGGAGCGTGGTATCACGATTACTTCCGCTGCTACGACTACATTCTGGAACTATTTGGGCAACCGTTATAAAATCAACTTGATTGACACTCCGGGACACGTTGACTTCACGGTTGAGGTTGAACGTTCTCTTCGTGTATTGGATGGTGCTGTTGCTACATTCTGTGCCGTAGGTGGTGTTGAGCCCCAGTCTGAGACTGTATGGCGTCAGGCTGATAAATATAATGTACCTCGTATCGGTTACGTTAACAAGATGGACCGCTCGGGTGCTAACTATTATGAGGTAGTACGCCAATTGAAGGACGTATTAGGAGCTAATCCTTGTCCGATCCAGATCCCTATCGGAGCTGAGGAGACTTTCAAGGGTGTTGTCGACTTGATCAAGATGAAGGCTATCTTCTGGCACGATGAGACTATGGGTGCCGAGTATAGCGTAGAGGAGATCCCGGCAGACTTGCAAGCTGAGGCTGAGGAGTGGCGCGACAAGATGCTTGAGGCTTTGGCTGAGTGCGACGACGCTATCATGGAGAAATACTTCGATGATCCTTCTACGATCACGGAAGAGGAGATCATGGTTGCTATCCGCAAGGGTACGTTGGCTATGCAGATCAACCCGATGACTTGTGGTTCTTCTTTCAAGAACAAAGGTGTACAGACTTTATTGGATGCAGTTTGCGCGTTTTTGCCTTCTCCTGAAGATACTCCGGCTATCGAGGGTACGGATCCTTCAGATCCTGATAAAATAATCACTCGTAAACCTTTGTTCGAGGAGCCATTGACGGCGTTGGCATTTAAGATCGCTACCGACCCGTATGTAGGTCGTTTGTGCTTCTTCCGTGTATACGCAGGTTCTATCAACGCTGGTTCTTATGTGTTGAACACTCGTTCCGGAAAGAAAGAGCGTATCTCCCGTTTGTTCCAGATGCACTCTAACAAGCAGAACCCGATGGAGGTGATTGGTTGTGGTGATATCGGAGCAGGTGTTGGTTTCAAGGATATCCGTACAGGTGATACGCTTTGCGACGAAAACCATCCGATCACATTGGAGTCTATGGAATTCCCGGAACCGGTTATCGGTATCGCAGTAGAGCCTAAGACTCAGAAAGACATGGATAAGTTGGGTATGGGCTTGGCTAAGTTGGCCGAGGAGGATCCTACTTTCCGCGTACAGACAAACGAGGAGACAGGTCAGACCGTTATTAGCGGTATGGGTGAGCTTCACTTGGATATCATCATCGACCGTTTGCGTCGTGAGTTCAAGGTTGAATGTAACCAAGGCCGTCCGCAGGTTACTTATAAGGAGGCTATCACGCAGCCGGTTGAGCTTCGCGAGGTTTACAAAAAGCAATCTGGAGGTCGTGGTAAGTTCGCAGATATCATCGTTCGTATGGAGCCGGCAGACGAGAGCTTCGAGGGTACTTTGCAATTCATCGATGAGGTGAAGGGTGGTAACATTCCTAAGGAATTCATCCCGTCCGTACAGAAAGGTTTCGAGAAGGCTATGAAGAACGGTGTGTTGGCAGGTTATCCGCTTGACAAGTTGAAAGTGACTTTGATCGATGGTTCTTTCCACCCGGTAGACTCAGACCAGTTGTCATTCGAGATCGCCGCTATCCAAGCGTTCAAGAACGCTTCCGCCAAGGCAGGTCCTGTATTGATGGAGCCGATCATGCAGATGGAGGTTGTTACTCCAGAAGAGAGCATGGGTGACGTTATCGGTGACTTGAACAAGCGTCGTGGACAAGTTGAGGGTATGGAGACTAGCCGTACGGGAGCCCGTATCGTGAAGGCTAAGGTTCCATTGGCTGAGACATTCGGTTATGTGACAGCTTTGCGTACGATTACTTCAGGTCGCGCTACATCTTCAATGCAGTTCTCACACTACGCTCAAGTATCCTCTTCTATCGCTAAGCAAGTATTGACAGAGGTGCAAGGTCGCGTTGATTTGATCAAATAATATTTAGAAACATATAATAAATATGAGCCAAAAGATCAGAATTAAATTGAAGTCTTACGATTATTCTCTGGTAGACAAGTCTGCCGAGAAGATCGTAAAGACGGTAAAGGCTACAGGTGCTATCGTTAGCGGTCCTATACCTCTTCCTACGCACAAACGTATCTTTACAGTGAACCGCTCTACTTTCGTTAACAAGAAATCTCGTGAGCAGTTCGAACTCTCTTCTTATAAGAGATTAATCGATATCTATAGCTCAACTGCGAAGACAGTTGACGCTTTGATGAAGCTAGAATTACCTAGCGGTGTAGAAGTAGAAATTAAAGTGTAAGTTTTTAACAATTAGTGAAATGCCAGGATTATTAGGAAAAAAAATCGGAATGACATCCGTTTTCAGTGCCGAGGGAAAAAATCTTCCATGCACTGTTATCGAAGTGGGTCCTTGTGTGGTTACACAGATCAAGACTTTGGAGAAAGATGGCTATGAAGCTGTACAGTTGGGTTTCCAAGAGAAGAAAGAGAAGCACACGACACAGCCTGAGATGGGTCACTTCAAGAAAGCCGGTGTAGCACCTCAAAGACACTTGGCCGAGTTCAAGAATTTCGAAACTGAGTACAAGTTGGGTGACGTGATCACTGTAGACTTCTTGGAAGACGCAGGTTTCGTGGATGTAGTGGGTACATCAAAGGGTAAAGGTTTCCAAGGTGTAGTAAAACGTCATGGTTTTGGTGGTGTAGGTCAGACTACTCACGGTCAGCATAACCGTGCTCGTAAGCCGGGTTCTATCGGTGCTTGTTCTTACCCCGCAAAGGTATTTAAGGGCATGCGAATGGGCGGCCAGATGGGTAACGAACGTGTAACCGTTCAGAATCTTCAAGTGATCAAGGTAATGCCGGAACACAACCTTTTATTGGTAAAGGGATCTGTTCCAGGAGCAAAAGGTTCAATCTTATTAATTGAAAAGTAATGGAACTGAGCGTATTTAATATTAAAGGTGAAGATACCGGAAGAAAGGTAACTTTGAACGATGCGATCTTCGGCATTGAACCCAACGATCATGCTATTTACTTGGACGTAAAGCAGTATTTGGCAAATCAACGTCAGGGAACGCATAAGTCTAAAGAGAGAAGCGAAGTATCTGGTAGTACACGTAAGCTGATCCGTCAGAAAGGTGGTGGTGGCGCACGTCGTGGTGATATCAACTCTCCGGTGTTGGTTGGTGGTGGCCGTGTATTCGGTCCGAAGCCTCGTGATTATGAGTTCAAGCTGAACAAGAAAGTAAAATCTTTGGCTCGTAAGTCAGCATTGAGCTACAAGGCAAAGAACAATGCGATTGTTGTCGTAGAGGATTTCACAATGGAAGCTCCTAAGACTAAAGAATTTATAACAATTGCTAAAAACTTGAAAGTGGCTGATAAAAAGTTACTTATGGTTTTACCGGAGAAGAATAATTTAGTATATTTGTCCGCTCGAAATTTAGAGAAGGCAAGTGTAATAACTGCTTCTGAACTAAATACATACGCTGTGTTAAACGCTGTTAATTTGGTTTTAACGGAAAGTTCAGTCGCTGTTGTTGAACAAAATTTTAAAGCATAAGGAGTAGAATAATGGGAATTATTATTAAGCCTATAGTAACTGAGAAACAAACAGCGATCACAGAGAAATTTCCGAATCGCTATGGTTTTCGTGTTTCTCCTGATGCCAACAAATTGGAGATAAAGAAAGCTGTAGAGGACATGTACAGTGTTACAGTAGTTGATGTTAACACCATCAACTACTCTGGAAAGCGTAAAAGCCGTTATACAAAATCAGGTATCATCAACGGCAAGCAAGCTGCTTTCAAGAAAGCGATCGTAACGTTGAAAGAAGGAGAAACAATTGATTTCTTTAGTAATATCTAAAAAGAGAAATGGGAATACGTAAATTAAAGCCCACGACACCGGGGCAGAGACACAAAGTTATTGGTGCATTTGATAAAATCACTGCAAGTACACCAGAGAAGTCTCTTGTAGTAGGTAAGAAGAGTACAGGTGGACGTAACAACACTGGTAAGATGACAATGCGTTATATCGGTGGCGGTCACAAACAAAAGTACAGAATTATCGATTTCAAGAGAAACAAAGATGGCATTCCTGCGACAGTAAAGTCTATCGAGTATGATCCTAACCGTTCATCTCGTATCGCTTTGTTGTATTACGCTGACGGAGCAAAGAGCTATATCATCGCTCCGAACGGATTGGAAGTTGGCCAAACAGTGGTTTCAGGTAGCGACGCCGCTCCTGAGGTAGGTAATACTTTGCCTATGGCAAATATTCCCGTTGGTACTATTATTCACAATATTGAGCTTCGTCCTGGACAGGGTGCCAAAATGGTACGTTCCGCAGGTGCATTCGCTCAGCTGACTTCAAAGGAAGGCGCTTATGCGATTATTAAGATGCCTTCTGGTGAAACTAGAAAGATTCTTGCGGCTTGTAAGGCTACAATTGGCGCAGTTGGCAACTCAGACCATGCTCTTGAAAAATCAGGTAAGGCCGGTCGCTCTAGATGGTTAGGTCGTCGTCCTCGTAACCGTGGTGTTGTTATGAACCCGGTTGATCACCCAATGGGTGGTGGTGAAGGTCGTTCTTCCGGAGGTCATCCTAGATCCCGTAATGGCTTATATGCTAAGGGCTTGAAGACTAGAGCTCCTAAGAAGCATTCTTCAAAGTATATTATTGAAAGAAGAAAGAAATAATCTGATTAATTAAGTAAACTATGAGTCGTTCGCTAAAAAAAGGCCCGTATATTAATGTAAAGCTTGAGAAGAAAGTTCTGGCAATGAATGAGTCAGGAAAGAAAGCCGTAGTTAAGACATGGGCAAGAGCTTCAATGATTTCGCCTGATTTCGTAGGCCATACTATTGCAGTTCATAATGGAAATAAATTTATTCCTGTTTTCGTAACCGAGAATATGGTAGGTCACAAGTTGGGAGAGTTCTCACCGACACGTACTTTCCGCGGTCACGCCGGTAACAAGAAGAAATAATATCGGTAGTAACAGGAATTCAGGAATCTGAAAATAAAAAGAATCGAATAAAATGGGTGCTAGAAAAAGAATATCAGCTGAAGCAAGAAAAGAAGCCCAAAAGACCATGTATTTCGCGAAGTTGAACAATGTTCCTACCTCTCCTCGTAAGATGCGTTTGGTAGCAGACATGATTCGCGGTATGGAAGTATTCCGTGCGCTTGGTGTTTTGAAGTTTTCTAACAAGGAAGCTGCAGCAAGAGTAGAAAAATTGCTTCGTTCAGCAATCGCAAACTGGGAACAGAAAAATGAACGTAAAGCAGAAGCAGGAGAGTTATGCGTATCTTCAATCAGCGTTGATTGCGCTACTACGTTGAAGAGAATGCGTCCGGCTCCTCAAGGAAGAGGTTACAGAATTCGTAAACGCTCGAACCACGTAACTCTGTTTGTTGATACACTTAGTAAAAACGATAGTCAAAATTAATTTGTAGATGGGACAAAAGGTTAATCCGATTAGTAATCGTTTAGGAATTATCCGTGGTTGGGATTCCAATTGGTATGGCGGTAAGAATTACGGGGATACTTTGCTGGAAGATAGCAAAATCCGTAAATATTTGAATGCCCGTCTTGCAAAAGCTAGTGTATCTCGTATCGTTATTGAACGTACGCTTAAGTTGATCACGATCACTGTTTGTACGTCGCGTCCGGGTATCATCATCGGTAAAGGTGGTCAGGAAGTTGATAAGTTGAAGGAAGAGTTGAAGAAGATCACTGATAAAGAAGTGCAGATCAACATCTTCGAGGTGAAGAGACCTGAATTGGACGCTGTTATCGTAGCAAACAACATCGCACGTCAGCTTGAAGGTAAAATCGCATATCGTCGCGCGGTAAAGATGGCTATCGCCTCTACCATGAGAATGGGCGCCGAGGGTATAAAGATTCAAATCTCTGGTCGTTTGAATGGTGCTGAAATGGCTCGTTCGGAAATGTATAAGGAAGGAAGAACTCCGTTGCACACTCTTAGAGCAGATATCGACTATGCTTTGGCTGAGGCCTTGACAAAAGTTGGTTTGCTGGGTGTTAAGGTTTGGATCTGCCGTGGTGAGGTTTATGGCAAGCGCGATCTTGCTCCTTCTTTCACTGCTGCCAAGGAGACAGGCCGTAGAAACGACAATGCCGGTGGCAACAGAGACAAGAACTTCAAGAGAAAAAGAGCTAATCGTTAAACGTTAGAATTTAAGTAGAGATGTTACAACCAAAGAAAACCAAGTTCAGAAGACAGCAGAAAGGTCGCATGAAGGGCGAAGCTCAACGTGGCAACCAGCTGGCCTTCGGTTCTTTTGGAATAAAGTCATTAGAGAATAAATGGATTACCGGTCGTCAGATCGAGGCTGCCCGTATCGCCGTTACACGTTATATGCAACGTCAGGGTCAGGTTTGGGTTCGTATCTTCCCGGATAAGCCAATCACGAAGAAGCCTGCAGAGGTTCGTATGGGTAAAGGTAAAGGTAATCCCGAGGGATTTGTTGCGCCTGTTACTCCGGGTCGTCTGATTTTCGAGATCGAAGGCGTTCCCTTTGATATCGCTAAGGAAGCGTTGCGCCTTGCCGCACAAAAACTTCCGGTTACAACCAAGTTTGTTGTGAGACGTGATTATGACATGCAAAATCAAAATGCGTAATTGTTATGAAGATTGCAGAAATTAGAGAACTAAGCACGAAAGAGTTGCTAGAGAGAGTAGATGCAGAGGTTGCGGCCTATGATCAGAAGAAGATTAACCATAGCATCTCGCCTATGGATAATCCTTCTCAGATTAAACAGCAACGCAGATTGATTGCGCGCATGAAAACAGAATTGCGCCAGAGAGAACTTAACAACAAATAATTGAGCCTGATGGAAACTAGAAATTTAAGAAAAGAAAGAACGGGCGTGGTAACGAGCAACAAGATGGATAAAAGCATCACGGTTGCCATTAAATGGAAGGAAAAACACCCCATTTATGGAAAGTTCGTTAGTAAGACGAAGAAATATCATGCTCACGACGAAAATAACGAATGCAACATTGGCGATACCGTAAAGATTATGGAGACTCGTCCTTTGAGCAAGACTAAAAGATGGAGATTAGTTCAAATAATCGAAAGGGCTAAGTAAGATGATACAACAAGAATCAAGACTAGTAGTAGCAGATAACAGTGGAGCTAAGGAAGCTTTGTGTATCCGTGTTTTGGGCGGTACGAGAAAGCGTTATGCCACTGTAGGTGATGTGATCGTAGTAGCAATCAAAAGCGTAATCCCAGCTAGCGACGTTAAGAAGGGTGCTGTTTCTAAGGCTATCATCGTTCGTACTAAGAAAGAGATCCGCCGTCCGGATGGTTCTTATATCCGTTTCGATGATAACGCTTGCGTATTATTGAATGCCGGTGGCGATATCCGTGGTAGCCGTATCTTCGGTCCGGTTGCCAGAGAGCTTCGTGCAACAAACATGAAAATTGTATCACTTGCACCTGAAGTGCTTTAATCTCGTAAAATTTAAAGTAATGAGTAAATTACATATCAAAAAAGGCGATATAGTATTTGTTAATGCCGGCGAGGACAAAGGTAAGACAGGTCGTGTTTTACAGGTACTTGTAAAAGATAATCGTGCGATTGTCGAAGGTATTAATGTGGTATCAAAGCATACCAAGCCTAATGCGAAGAATCCTCAAGGAGGAATCGAAAAGAAGGAAGCTCCTATTCATCTTTCTAACCTTAACGTGGTTGACCCGAAATCTGGTAAAGCTACACGTATCGGCCGTAAGTTGAATGAGAAGGGTGCTTTAGTGCGTTATTCTAAAAAATCAGGGGAGGAAATTAAGTAATGAGCAATACTGCCAGTCTTAAGAAAGAATACCAAGACAGAATTGTTCCTGCCTTAACGAAGGAGTTCGGTTACAAATCCGTGATGCAGGTACCTGTTTTGAAGAAAATCGTGATTAATCAGGGATTAGGTATGGCTACGGCTGACAAGAAGATCATCGATATCGCTATCAGCGAGTTGTCTACGATCACCGGTCAAAAAGCTGTCGCTACCGTATCTAAAAAGGATATCTCTAACTTTAAGTTGCGTAAGAAGATGCCGATCGGTGTGATGGTGACATTACGTCGTGAGCAGATGTACGAGTTCTTGGAGAGACTTGTTCGTGTCGCTCTTCCTCGTATCCGCGACTTCAAGGGAATTGAGAGTAAGTTAGACGGAAGAGGCAATTATACACTCGGTATTCAGGAACAAATCATTTTTCCTGAAATAAATATCGATAATATTACCAAAATATTGGGAATGAATATTACCTTTGTGACCTCTGCGAAAACAGACGAAGAAGGTTATGCTCTTTTGAGAGAATTTGGATTGCCTTTTAAAAACGGAAAAAAAGACTAAGTAGTTATGGCTAAGGAATCAATGAAGGCCCGTGAGGTTAAAAGAGCAAAGCTTGTTGCTAAGTATGCCGCTAAAAGAGCTCAGCTTAAGGCAGAAGGTAACTATGAGGCTTTGCAGGCTTTACCTAAAAATGCTTCTCCTGTACGTTTGCACAACCGTTGCAAGATTACAGGACGTCCGAAAGGGTATGTACGCCAGTTCGGTATTTCTCGTATCCAATTGCGTGAAATGGCATCTAATGGTTTAATCCCGGGTGTAAAGAAAGCAAGTTGGTAAGAGTTTTTTTAGTTTAAATATTGTCCGGGTGGCCGGATCAATTTAATTAATTATTTATATGACAGATCCTATTGCAGATTATTTGACAAGATTGCGTAACGCAATCAAAGCGAAGCACAGAGTTGTTGAGGTGCCGGCGTCAAATTTAAAGAAAGAGATCACTAAGATCCTTTTCGACAAGGGCTACATTCTTAATTTTAAGTTTGTAGAGGATGGTCCTCAAGGTACGATCAAGATCGCCTTGAAGTATGACCTAGTAAACAAAGTTAATGCGATTAAGAAACTTGAGAGAGTTTCTACGCCCGGTTTGCGTAAGTACACTGGTTACAAAGAAATGCCGAGAGTATTGAATGGTTTAGGTATTGCTGTTCTTTCTACTTCTAAAGGTGTGATGACTGACAAAGAGGCCCGCGATCTGAAGATCGGTGGCGAGGTATTATGTTACGTTTATTAATTAGGAGGGAAGAAGAATGTCAAGAATAGGAAAATTACCAATTCATGTACCGGCTGGTGTTACAGTTACAATTAAGGATAATGTAGTAACAGTTAAAGGCCCTAAAGGTGAACTTGTACAGGAAGTGAATCCTGATATTAACGTTACTTTGGAAGACGGAGTTATCCATTTAACAAGACCTACTGATGATAAGAATCATCGTGCGTTACACGGTTTGTATCGCTCTTTGATCAACAACATGGTTGTTGGCTGCTCAGAGGGATATAAGAAGGAGCTTGAGTTAGTAGGTGTTGGTTACCGTGTTTCAAATACAGGTCAGTTATTGGATCTTTCTTTAGGTTATACTCACAATATCTATTTGCAGTTGCCGAAGGAAGTGAAAGTTGAGACGAAGTCTGAGAGAAATAAGAACCCTCTTATTATCCTTGAATCGGCTGACAAACAATTATTAGGTCAGATTTGTGCGAAGATCCGTTCATTCAGAATGCCTGAACCGTATAAAGGTAAGGGTATTAAGTTCGTGGGTGAAGAGATTCGCAGAAAGTCTGGTAAGTCAGCAGGTAAGTAATCTACGTAAACTGAAATTATCATGACAACGAAGCTAGAAAGAAGATTAAAAATAAAAGCAGGCGTACGCGGCAAAATCTCAGGAACTACTGAGCGTCCGCGCCTGACTGTGTTTAGAAGCAACAAGCAAATCTACGCACAGGTGATAGATGATACTACAGGCAAGACTTTAGCCGCTGCTTCATCTTTGAAATTAGATGTTAAGGCTCCGAAAAAGGAGATCGCTGCTAAGGTTGGTGAATTAATCGCTAAAGGCGCTCAGGAAGCTGGCGTTCAGACAGTGGTTTTCGACCGTAATGGTTACCTGTATCACGGGAGAATTAAAGAATTAGCAGATGCTGCACGTAACGGCGGCCTTAAATTTTAATGAAGATGGCAAATAATAGAGTTAAATCGACCAACGACTTAGAGTTGAAGGACAGACTGGTTGCAATCAACCGTGTAACTAAGGTTACAAAAGGTGGACGTACATTCAGTTTTGCTGCTATCGTTGTAGTAGGAAACGAGGATGGTATCGTTGGCTGGGGATTAGGTAAAGCCGGTGAGGTAACGACAGCTATCGCTAAAGGTGTAGAAGCAGCTAAGAAGAACTTGATCAAGGTTCCGGTACACAAAGGTACGATCCCTCACGAACAATTAGCTAAATTCGGTGGTGCTCAAGTGTTGATTAGACCGGCATCTCACGGTACCGGTGTTAAGGCTGGTGGTGCTATGCGTGCCGTATTGGAGAGCGTAGGTATTACAGACGTTTTGGCAAAATCTAAAGGTTCTTCCAACCCTCATAACTTGGTGAAAGCTACTATCGCTGCGCTAGGTGAGTTGAGAAGCCCGTTCGATGTTGCTCAGAACAGAGGTGTTGCTGTTGAAAAAGTATTTAGAGGTTAATTAGGGAGGATAAGTTTATGGCAACTATTAAAGTAAAGCAAGTTAAAAGTAGAATTAAATGCCCGAAAGACCAAAAGAGAACGCTTGACGCACTAGGGCTGAGAAAGATGAACCAGATTGTAGAGCATGAAGCTAATCCGGCGATCTTAGGTATGGTTGAGAAAGTGAAACATTTGGTTTCTGTAGAAAAGTAATAATTGGTTGAAAAAATAAATTATACGATATGAATTTATCAAATTTAAAACCGGCTGAAGGATCTACCAAGACCAGAAAAAGAATCGGACGTGGTCCGGGTTCAGGATTAGGCGGAACTTCAACAAGAGGTCATAAAGGTGCCAAGTCTAGATCTGGCTACAAGAACAAGATTGGTTTCGAAGGTGGTCAGATGCCTATTCAAAGACGTTTGCCTAAATTCGGTTTCAAGAATATTAACCGTGTAGAATATAAAGCTATTAATATCGATACTTTGCAACAAATGGCAGAGGCTAAGCAATTGACTAAGATTGGTATTAATGAATTGATGGAGGCTGGTTTCATCTCTTCTTCTCAAGTGGTTAAAATTCTTGGTAACGGTAGCTTGACCGCTAAGTTAGAGGTTGAGGCTCACGCTTTCTCTAAGAGCGCAGAGGCAGCTATCCAAGCCGCAGGTGGAACAGTCGTTAAACTCTAAGTCATGAGAGCTGTTGAAACAATCAAGAATATCTGGAAGATTGAGGATCTGAGAAATCGGATCCTCACCACTCTTTTATTGGTGGCTATATACCGTTTTGGTACGTATGTAGTGCTTCCGGGTATCGATCCCAAAGCGTTGACCGCTTTACAGGAGCAGACAAGAGGCGGATTGCTTGCACTGTTGGATATGTTCTCAGGTGGAGCCTTTTCTAACGCATCTATTTTTGCGTTGGGAATCATGCCATATATCTCCGCTTCAATTGTTATGCAGTTGTTAGCCATCGCAGTTCCTTCTTTCCAAAAATTGCAGAGAGAGGGTGAGAGTGGCCGTAGAAAAATCAATCAGTGGACTCGTTACTTGACGATAGCGATCTTGTTATTCCAAGGTCCTACTTACTTGGTGAATTTAAGCGTTCAGCTTAAGGCTGCCGGCGCTGCTTTACCGGGTGGTATTTGGTTCACGATCTCATCTACGATCATTTTGGCTGCGGGAAGTATGTTTATCTTATGGCTAGGTGAAAGAATTACAGATAAAGGTGTTGGAAATGGTATTTCATTTATCATTTTAGTTGGTATTATAGCCCGTCTGCCGCACTCTTTGTTCCAAGAATTCGTTTCTAGAACAAGTGAGAAAACCGGTGGTCTGGTTATGTTCTTATTTGAGATGTTGTTCCTTTTGCTTGTTATCGCTGGTGCGATCTTATTGGTACAAGGTACTCGTAAGGTCCCCGTGCAATATGCGAAAAGGATTATCGGTAATAAACAATATGGTGGCGCGCGTCAGTATATCCCTTTGAAGGTGAATGCCGCTAACGTAATGCCTATCATCTTCGCTCAGGCGATCATGTTTATTCCTATCTCAATTGTAGGTTTCTCTAGTACGGGAGAGCAGAGCGGTTTTTGGGCTGCTTTCATGGATAATACGGGTTTTTGGTACAACTTCGTGTTTGCGGTGTTGATTATCCTGTTTACGTATTTCTATACGGCTATCACGATCAATCCGACCCAGATGTCAGATGATTTGAAGAGAAACAATGGTTTTATTCCGGGTGTGAAACCGGGTAAGAATACCAAAGACTATCTGGATACCATTATGGACCGTATTACTTTGCCGGGTGCTTTTTTCCTTGCGTTGGTTGCTATCATGCCCGCTTTCGCTAGAATTGCCGGTGTAAGTATGGAGTTCTCCCAATTCTTTGGTGGTACATCTTTGTTGATTTTGGTTGGTGTGGTGTTGGATACATTGCAGCAAGTTGAAAGTCATTTGCTAATGCGTCATTATGACGGTTTGTTGAAGTCAGGAAGAATTAAAGGCCGTACAGGCTCTGTTGCCGCTTATTAATAGAATGATCTATTTAAAGACAGATGAAGAGATTGAGTTGATGCGTGAGGCTAATCAACTGGTGGGTAAGACACTTGGCGAGGTCGCTAAGCGTATTGCTCCCGGAGTCTCCACACTTCAACTTGATAAGATTGCGGAAGAGTTCATTAGAGATAATGGTGCTGTTCCGGCTTTTTTGGGATATGGTGGTTTCCCTAATTCAATATGTGCCTCAGTGAATGATCAGGTGGTGCATGGTATTCCTTCTTCTAAGATGATCTTGAAAGAGGGTGACGTGATCTCTGTGGATTGTGGGACGATATTGAATGGTTTTGTCGGTGACTCCGCTTACACTTTCTGTGTAGGTGAGGTTGCGCCGGAAGTGAAGAAATTGTTGAAAGCGACGAAGGATTCACTTTATTTAGGTATCCAATGTGCTGTTGAAGGTCACCGTTTGGGTGATATCAGTAATGCGATTCAGACTTATTGCGAGTCTCAAGGTTACTCCGTCGTAAGAGAGCTGGTGGGACATGGTATAGGTCGGAAAATGCATGAGGAACCGGAAGTGCCTAATTATGGCAGACGTGGATGCGGACCGTTATTGCGTAACGGAATGTGTATCTGCATCGAGCCGATGATCAACATGGGAAGCAAGAACGTTGCATTTGAGAAAGACGGATGGACGGTTCGCACAAAGGACAGAAAGCCTTCTGCTCATTTCGAGCATTGTATCGCTATACGTCCGGATGGTCCCCAGATCTTATCTTCATTTAAGTTTTTAGAGGAAGTTCTAGGAGAAAACGCAATTTAATTGGATTTATATGGCTAAACAATCAGCAATAGAGAAAGATGGAGTAATTGTAGAAGCATTGTCAAACGCGATGTTTCGTGTAGAATTGGAGAACGGACATGAAATTACCGCTCATATCTCAGGAAAGATGCGTATGCATTACATTAAGATCCTTCCGGGGGATAAGGTAAGAGTAGAAATGTCTCCGTATGATCTATCGAAAGGTAGAATTGCTTTTAGATACAAATAAAATTAAACACGATATGAAAGTAAGAGCATCTTTAAAGAAGCGTACACCTGAGTGCAAGATAGTAAGAAGAAAGGGTCGCTTATACGTAATTAACAAGAAAAATCCTAAGTATAAACAACGTCAAGGATAATTTATTATTTTTGCAAAATAATCTAAGTAAGTAATATGGCTATAAGAATAGTTGGTGTAGACTTGCCACAAAATAAAAGAGGAGAAATCGCTTTGACTTATATCTATGGTATTGGTCGTAGCGCTGCAAAATCCGTATTAGATAAGGCTGGGGTTGATCGTGATATCAAAGTTAAGGATTGGACAGACGATCAAGCCGCAAAAGTTCGTGAAGTCATTGGCGCTGAGTACAAGGTTGAAGGTGACCTTCGTTCAGAAGTTCAGTTGAACATCAAGCGTCTGATGGATATTGGTTGCTACAGAGGTGTTCGTCACCGTGTTGGTCTGCCTTTGAGAGGCCAAAGCACAAAGAACAACGCTCGTACTCGTAAGGGTAAGAAGAAAACTGTTGCAAATAAGAAAAAAGCTACTAAATAATAAGAGTTAATATGGCAAAGAAAACAGTCGCAGCAAAGAAGAGAAACGTAAAAGTTGACGCTTACGGTCAAGCTCATATTCATTCTTCTTTTAACAACATTATTGTGTCTTTAGCGAATAGCGAAGGACAAGTAATCAGCTGGTCTTCCGCTGGTAAGATGGGATTCAGAAGCTCTAAGAAGAATACTCCTTATGCAGCTCAGATGGCAGCACAGGATTGCGCTAAAGTAGCTTATGATCTTGGTTTAAGAAAGGTGAAAGTATTCGTTAAGGGTCCGGGTAACGGTCGTGAGTCCGCTATCAGAACGATCCATGGCGCAGGTATCGAGGTAACAGAAATCGTTGATGTTACACCGCTTCCTCATAACGGATGTCGTCCTCCGAAAAAGAGAAGAGTATAATTAATTATAGTTTCTTAAACATTGAATCCGGAATTGTGAATAGATTGCATATTGACCTTATCCTCTCTGTAATCGCGGCTGCACGGTTCCAGATTCAAACAGAACATTTAAAAAAATAAAAAAATGGCAAGATATACTGGACCAAGAACAAGAATTGCCCGTAAGTTTGGTGAGGCAATATTCGGTGCGGATAAAGTTCTTTCTAAGAAGAACTATCCTCCTGGACAACATGGTAACTCCAGAAAAAGAAAGACTTCTGAATACGGTATCCAGCTTCGTGAGAAGCAAAAAGCAAAATACACTTATGGCGTATTGGAGAAGCAATTTAGAAACTTATTCGAAAAAGCTTCACGCTCTAAAGGTATTACCGGTGAGGTGCTTCTTCAATTGTTAGAAGGCCGTCTTGACAATATGGTTTATCGTTTGGGTATGGCCCCGACAAGAGCCGCAGCTCGTCAGTTGGTTTCTCATCGTCACATTACAGTAGACGGAAGTGTTGTAAACATTCCTTCTTACTCTGTAAAACCCGGTCAGGTTATTGGTGTTAGAGAAAAATCTAAATCCATGGAGGTTATTGCCGACGCATTGTCAGGCTTCAACCACAGCAAGTATCCTTGGATTGAGTGGGATCAGTCTTCAATGAGCGGAAAATTACTGCATCTGCCGGAAAGAACTGACATTCCTGAAAACATTAAAGAGCAGTTGATCGTAGAATTGTATTCTAAATAATAATTGATTTCCATGGCGATATTAGCATTTCAAAAACCCGATAAAGTATTAATGTTGGAAGCGGACAATTTCTTCGGAAAGTTTGAATTTCGTCCGTTGGAACCCGGCTATGGTATTACAATAGGTAATGCTTTACGTCGTATTCTCCTGTCGTCACTTGAAGGTTTTGCTATTACATCCATTAAGATCGACGGGGTTGACCATGAATTTGGTACAATCCCGGGTGTTATCGAGGATGTAACAAACATTATCTTGAATCTGAAGCAAGTTCGTTTCAAGCATATCGTAGACGACATCGAGAATGAAAAAGTGAGTATTACTGTTTCGGGTTCGGAAGTGTTCAAAGCCGGTGATATTGGTAAGCAACTGACTGGATTCGAGATATTGAATCCAGATTTGGTTATTTGCCGCTTGGATCCGACCGCAAGTTTCCAGATTGAATTGACTATTAATAAAGGTCGCGGTTATGTACCCGCAGATGAGAACAGAGACCCGAACGCAGATATGCATGTGATCGCTATCGACTCTATCTTCACTCCGATACGTAACGTAAAATATTCAATCGAGAACTTCCGTGTTGAACAGAAGACGGACTACGAGAAGTTGGTTCTTGAAATAGCCACAGATGGTTCTATTCATCCGAAGGAAGCGTTGAAGGAAGCAGCGAAGATTCTGATTCATCATTTCATGTTGTTCTCAGATGAAAAGATTGCGATCGAGACAGCGGATACTGAAGGCAATGAAGAGTTCGATGAAGAAGTACTTCATATGCGTCAGTTGCTTAAGAGCAAGCTGGCTGATATGGACCTTTCCGTTCGTGCATTGAATTGCTTAAAGGCCGCAGATGTTGAAACATTAGGTGAGTTGGTTAAGTTCAATAAGAATGATTTGTTGAAATTCCGTAACTTCGGTAAGAAGTCGCTCACTGAACTTGATGAACTGCTTGAGAGCTTGAACCTTTCATTCGGTATGGATATCACAAAATATAAATTAGATAAAGAGTAAGTAAACGATGAGACATAATAAGAAATTCAATCATTTAGGTCGTACAAATACTCACCGTGACGCAATGCTTTCGAATATGGCTTGTTCTTTGATCAAGCATAAGAGAATCTTTACTACGACAGCAAAGGCAAAAGCGCTACGTAAGTATGTAGAACCACTTATCACGAAGTCTAAGGAGGATACAACTCACTCTAGACGTGTGGTATTTAGCAATTTGCAAGACAAATTTGCTGTAACAGAGTTGTTCAAGGAAATTGCTCAGAAGATCGGTGATCGTCCGGGTGGTTATACCAGAATCATCAAGACTGGTAACCGTTTAGGTGACAACGCAGCTATGTGCTTTATTGAGTTAGTAGACTATAACGAAAATATGTTGAAGGATACAGCCGCTAAGAAAGCTCCTAAAACAAGACGTTCTCGTAAAAAAGCAACAGCAGCGGTTACTGAGGCTCCTGCAGCTGAAGCAGCTAGCGAGGAAAAAGCAGCTGAATAAGCAAGTTTTTTACAATCATATAAGAAAAGCGATTCGTATCACACGGATCGCTTTTTTTGTTTATTAGCGAATTGATAAATTTGATGAGTTATAAGGAACATTCCTTGCTTGGCTATTGTTATATTTGTGAAAAAGAAAAGTAAGACATCATTGAACAACTAATAAAACAAATATAGTAATATGGAAATTGTAAAAGTAGTAGGTAGAGAGATCCTTGATTCACGTGGCAACCCGACAGTAGAAGTAGATGTACATTTGACTTCCGGCGCATTCGGTCGTGCGGCTGTACCTTCTGGCGCCTCTACCGGCGAGAACGAGGCTATCGAGTTACGTGATGGCGATAAAAATCGTTACGGTGGTAAAGGTGTTCTTCGTGCCGTGGATAATGTAAATAAGGTAATCGCTCCCGCCATTTTAGGTATGAGCGCCTTGAATCAAAGAGAGATAGACCATAAGTTGCTGGATTTGGATGGTACAAAGACAAAATCAAATCTAGGAGCTAACGCTATGTTAGGTGTATCGCTTGCCGTAGCGAAGGCAGCGGCTAATTATCTGGATCTGCCTTTATATCGTTATATCGGAGGAACAAATACTTATGTGTTGCCGGTTCCTATGATGAACATTATCAATGGAGGTTCTCACTCCGACGCTCCGATCGCCTTTCAAGAATTCATGATCCGTCCGGTAGGTGCGAAGAGTTTCCGTGAGGGGCTTCGTATGGGCGCAGAGGTTTTCCATGCGTTGAAGAAAGTATTGCACGATCGTGGCTTGAGCACGGCTGTAGGTGATGAGGGCGGTTTCGCTCCGGCATTGAATGGTACGGAAGATGCCTTGAATTCTATTATGGCCGCTATCAAAGCCGCTGGATATGAGCCGGGCAAGGATGTGACGATAGCCATGGATTGCGCTGCTTCCGAGTTTTATCACGATGGTGTGTATGATTATACGAAATTCGAGGGTGAGAAAGGCGCTAAGCGTAACGCCCAGCAACAAGTCGCTTATCTGAGTGAGTTGGTGAATAAATACCCGATTGATTCTATCGAGGATGGTATGGACGAGAATGACTGGGCCGGTTGGCAAATGCTAACCTCCACGCTAGGCGGAAAATGCCAGTTGGTAGGTGATGACCTGTTCGTTACAAACGTAGAGTTCTTGAAGAAAGGTATCGAGAAGGGTTGCGCGAACTCCATCTTGATCAAGGTAAATCAGATCGGTACATTGAGCGAGACATTAGACGCTATCGAGATGGCCCACCGTAATGGCTACACATCCGTGACTTCCCACCGTTCCGGTGAGACAGAGGACGCTACGATCGCAGATATCGCCGTAGCTACCAACAGCGGACAGATCAAGACCGGCTCATTGAGCCGCTCCGATCGTATGGCGAAATACAACCAGTTGCTTCGTATCGAGGAGGAATTGGGTTCCTTAGCTGTTTATGGTTATAAGACTTATAAGAAGTGAAAAAACGGGGCAAGCCTACTAATCGATAGCCGGCCTGCCCCTAACATTTAATGATTATAAATCTATTGCCCTAAATAAGAGAGTGAATGTTGTATCTCTTCTCTAGAGACCGAGAAGTTCCTGTTCCCGGCCAATTTATTTAATACGAGTGTGCCTATGTTTTCTGCGCTTTCCTTATCCGGGAACGCAATTACCGTATCAATAGAGGGAATGGTGGGTTGGTAAATCAACACCTTTCCGTTCATCCTAATCTGGTACCCCCAGCCATCCCCCGATTGAAACGTTTGCAACTCCAGTTGCCGCCCGGGAGAAGACCCCATTTCTTCACCCCGGAAAAAAGATAAATAAAACAGTAATACCGGCAGTACCACTAGGCCCGGTACGAACCAAGCCCGTCCTTTCTTAGTACTCATCATCGTCATATTCATTCGGGTGAAGTTCCCAAATATCATCAAATTGAGTGATACCACTTTTGCCGGATACTACGAATCCTTTCTCGCCAGAGGAGAAAGATGCTGTCGCCGTACGGGCAGTTCCCTTGAATTTAGCCACGTTTTCCCATAGATCGGTGGCCGGATAATATTTCCAAGTGTCGCTACGTAGGCTTCCGCTCTCACCGCAAGTCAGATAAGCGGCTCCATCAATCACGAAAGCAACCCCGTTCGTACGTGTGATCGTATAATCATCGTCATAATCCTCGTCCGAGGAATCCGATATATCCCTAAGTTGGGTCCATGATTCCGTGCTGGGATCGAATTTCCAGAAATCGTCTACATATTCGCCGTTATTTTGTCCGCAACATACATAAGCGATTCCATTTATCACGAAGCTGGTAGCGCCCTGACGCTTTGTCCCGCCGATACTGATCGTTTGCGTCCAGCTATTTGCCGCCGGATTAAAGGCATAAAAGTCTTTTAGGTAATTCCCGTCGTATCCGCATCCGATATACGCTTTACCGTTTACCCCGAAGGCTACGGCTCCATATCGGCCCGAGCCGGGGAAATCCGCTTTCTGTGCCCACGTATTGGTGGTCGGGTTAAATTCCCAGAAGTCATTCAAGTAATTGGTACCGTCGTATCCGGTTCCCAGATATCCCTTTTCATCTACCGCCATAGCTACGGCCGAATTGCGGGCGGTTCCGGGAAAGTCCGCCTTTTGCGTCCAAGTATCTCGTTCCATATCATATTCCCAACAATCCGATAAACGATTTTTTCCGTCGTTTCCGCAAATCAGATATCCTTTGTTACCGATCGTGAAAGAGGAGGCGTAATTTCGCGCCAATCCGTCCATGTCAGAGACACGGTACCACTTACCGATCAAATCATCGTCATCATCATCACTGCAAGCGCTGATGATGACAGGAAGAAAAGCGATCAAGAATACAAGAATCCTTTTGTGTATCATTCTAACTACGTGTTTTGTTTTTACGGAAGCAAAAGAACGAGGGTTTTACGAGACCCACAAATTAAATCGGTAAACATACGGTTTTTATCGGTGAATAAGCCGGATTTATAGGTTAGGGCCTCGAATGGTTTTGAAATCGGTTTCATCTTCAGTATCGGGCCGTTTACAGAGGAAACCGGTGGGTTCATGGGTTTATCTTGCCGGGTTTTGCGCTAAATACGTTCTTTGCCATCGGATTGATAAAAGATTATTCGCTTATTAAATAAGAAGTATGGTTAGAACATTCTTTGCTTTGGGGTGCTTGATGCTCTGTCTGGGACTGTTTTCCTGTTATGACGAGAACGGTACGTATGGCAGCGATCTGGTGGACTCCGCTTTCCGTAACGTTCGTATAGATACCAGCACGGTCGTAGTGACCTCGGTATTGATCGACTCGTTGGAGACATCCGGTAAGAACGTCGCTTTGGTAGGCCGGTACAAACATTCATTATGGGGAGTCGTCTCGTCGCATAGCTTTATCGCTTATGAGAGACCGAGCTATGGGACTGATCCGGACGAGACGGTCGTACTGGACTCGCTAGTCCTGTCTCTCGCTTTCGATGGTCGCTTTGTAGGAGACACGACCCTCCAACAAACCCTCTCGATTTATCAGCTAACGGAGAAGATTGTCTTAAACGATAACGGGTACTTATATAATAATAGCAGTGTCTCTTACGCTCCCGAGGCTTTGGCGGTCTGCTCATTTAAACCGAAGCCGAAGGGCGGGGAGAAACTGGAAGTCCGTCTACCCGATGCGCTAGGGCAAGACCTCTTGTCCCGTTTTCACACGCAGGATCAAGCGGTGTCCGAGGATCGCTTTGAGGACTATTTCAAGGGGGTGGCGATCGTGCCGGACTTGGCGGGAAGCGAGTCTCTGCTGACTTTCACGGTAGCCGATTCCTCCGCCGCTTTAGTCCTGCATTATCATTTATCCGATGAGCTTTCCACGGAGAAGGAATTATGGTTCTTCCCAAATACGGATACCCAGTTCAATCATATCGACCATGACCGTAGTGGAACGGATATGGCAGGATATCCGATGAAAGGAGTGGAGATACCTTCGGCTGAGCTTAGTAACCGGGGCGTATTATTCGGAGGCTTGGGTTGGTATACCCGTCTGGAATTCCCGTATTTGAATAATCTGATGCAACAAGGCACGCAAGTGGAGATCGAGAGCGCTTTACTTAAGATTTATCCCGAGCAAGGCACTTATTCGGATTACAATACCTTGCCGGACAGCCTCTACCTTTATATCGCCGATGAGAATAATGTGGTGACGGATGCCGTGACCGATTATCTCGGTTCCGAGGTTCAACGAGGTACGCTATCGGAAGACAATACGTTTAACGAGAACACCTATTATTATTTCGACGTGACTCAATTCATGCAAGAGGAGCTAGGTGCCTTTGGCATGTATAAACATAATCTTCAGTTGGTTTTTAATAGTGATGATTACACCGGCACGTTCAAGAACTTGACGTTTAACGATCAGGGAGGACGTAACCCGGTCACCCTACAACTCATTTATAAGGTCTATGAAAGTTACTAGATACCTTCTTTACCCTTGCCTCTTGATGGCGGCAAGCGCATCTGCGCAGAATGCGATGACTTCCTCACCTTACTCGATGTTTGGACTGGGTGAGATGGCTTCCGGTTTATATGGTCAAAATACCTCGATGGCGGGTGTCACTGTCGGCATGCGGGAAGGGATGCTGATGAATATAGAGAATCCTGCCGGATTGACGGCGTTGGATAGTTGTAAGTTGTTCTCTGAGGCATCTGCCTTCGTGAAGAATGAGCGATACCGCTCAGACGGGAGCTCTAGCAACGCATTCACCGGAAATTTCTCCGCTTTCTCATTGGGAGGGCGTATTATGCGACGGTGGTATATGTCCGCCGGGGTAACTCCTTATAGTTTTGTTGGGTATTATTTTAAGTCCTCGCAAGAGTTGGAAGGATCTCCCGGAACCTTTGTAACCAGTACGTTTTCGGGGACAGGCGGACTTTCCAAGGCTTTCCTCTCCCAAGGTTTTTCATTGACCAAGCATCTATCAGTCGGTATGAATCTTAATTTTATCTTCGGAAATATGACACAGAATGAGATACAAAGTGCGATGACAGTGTCAAGGGAGATGTCCGGCCGCTCTTTTTACGCCGATTTCGGTTTACAATATCATCGTCCGATCGCCCGGGAAACCTTTCTAACGGTCGGCGCCATTTACGGTTATAAGCAACGGATCTCATTGAAAAATACGGTGACGGTGACGGGAAGCAGCACGGAAACCCCCTATAACCAGAAAAGGGTGACACAATATCTACCTCAATATATAGGCATCGGTAGCTCATTGGCGCATAAAAAATGGACGTATGCGTTGGACTATCTATTCCGGCAATACGGGGTATTGAACTCGAGCGATAGCCGGGTAAAGTTCCGGGATTCGCATGAGCTGCGCTTGGGCGTATGCTATTTCCCGAATGGATTTAGCTCCAGCAGTTATTGGAAACGGATGTCTTATAAAGCGGGTGTTTCTGTTTCCACGCCTTACCTGCGGTTGAAAGGACAATCCGGCGGGGCGTATCGGGTAAGCGTCGGCTTGGGATTACCCGTCCTGAATGGCCGTATCAATACGGCGTTTTATTACGATCGTCTCCAATTGCAAGGGAATGCGTTGCGAAGAGATATCATGGGCTTTACGGTGACCTATACATTAAGCGAGAAGTTCTGTCTTATGCTGATATAGGTAGACACATTCAATAACAATAAAATGTGTAAT
>NZ_QTLZ01000023.1:15369-69724 GCF_003635425.1 Parabacteroides sp. AF27-14 | reverse complement strand
GATAATGAACGGGCAGCATAACAAAAAAGAAGGTATCCTTTTCAGACACCTTCATTAGATAAGTGATTTATAGCAAGGAACTTTTAAGGGTAATGGTAGATGTGGTAGCTGATTTCGTATTATTTAAATTCATACACATCTTATGGGATACATCCCCGGCTTTCAGCTATAAACCGCGATAATAATTTATCCCACTTCTGGATCTTCCCAAACACCTGTTTTGTTCAATCGATAGCTTCTCTCTATTTTCTTGGAAGAGTCAGCTTCCAGCGCATATAGTATTTCACGGCAGAACTCCAGAGTGGCAAATCCGTTGGCGGTTACAATGTTTCCGGCTCTGACAGCCAGTTCATCCATATAAAGATTTTCACCTGTATAATTAACCCCCGCAAATTGTTTGAGGTAATCCAATCCGTTGCTGGTATGATTTACATGGTTCAAGAAACCGTGCCTGCCAAGAAAGACGGAGGCGTTACAAATTCCGGCCACCAGCCTCTTCTTCTCTATGGCCTCTTTAACCAGAGGGACAATGGTTTCGGCTTCCGGGGTGAACCAGCTCATGCCACCTATTAATACGATCCCTGCATAATCGGCCGGAATGTCATGGATCCCATAGTCGGGGAGCACCTTGAATCCTCCGATCGATACAACCGGCTCTTTCCTGACAGATACGGTTTTAACTATATATTTGCTTTCACTTCCGGGTTCAACACCTGCATTGAGGTTTGGAGCGATATAAGCTCCTTCCCAATCGGCAAAGTCTTTTAACAAGACGAATAGAATTTCTTTTTTCATTATTTATTGTATTTATCGAAGTTATACTTCTTTCTAATCTCGTTTTGCTCGTCAGGCGAAAGAGATTTGCGATCGATACTTATTTATCCTTTACGATCTCATGGAGTATAGCCACCTTTTCTTGCTCGGCCTTTAACAATCGCTCGTAAAGCTCAACTATTTTATCAACGGGATTGAATGTCAGATGGAGAGACTATAATTCTCTATTTAGGGTTTAATTATTCCAATGAACTCTCCGATAACTTTAAATTCATTACAGTCCACATTATCGATTGAAATAGATTTATAGTCCTTGTTTTTGGGCTCAAGAACTATTTTTTCGTGTTCCCATTCTCCAGTTTCAGAATATTTCTTTAGGCTGGTATAAGTTTTAATAGAATAATTACCTACGTTATCGCCATCATAGAAGTTTATGTGCTGGGTTAAAACTATTTTTCCTTGTCTACTACCAACAGGGTTTGCTCTGAACACGCAATAATCTCCATCATGAATTGTTGGTTCCATTGAATTACCTTTGGCTTGTACAACAAACATATTTTTGTCTAATTTTCCCAGATTTGATACTTTTATCCATCCTAATTTATTTACTTCATCACCCTCTCCAAAATAGCCACATGCTGCTTGAATTGTATATAATGGAAGATATTCGGAAAATTGGTCTTCTGGTATAATATCTTCACAGATCTCGATTGTTTTAACTTTTTCTGTAAATAGTAGCTTCTCTGTATTATGCTTAATAACAGGAAAAAACTGTTTTAAATAATTCCTTAAGGAGTCATTACATACGTAAATATATGTACCTTCCAGACCTCTTTCTAAGATAGTTGTATAGATGTTCTTTATGTAAGCAAGTAGAATGGAATCATTCTCTATTCCCATTTTTCCCTTGTTGTCTTTATATCTCTTTTTATAAATAAAAATACGATTCTTTTCATTATCATAATCAATTTCTGGTCCTAGAATAATACCTGCATAATTAAGATCGAATCCTTGAGTTGTATGGATACAGCCAATTTCATTGATTGAGTTTGGGGAATTGATCCAATCTGTATCTGTTCTGTTCCATATATATTTATAACCATTAATCTCTATGTCAAATAGATTCTCTTTTATTATTGAGCTTAATGATTTTCCTTTTGTTTTCCAATCCCAAGCATATCCTGCTATATTTCTGCAAAGTCCGACTTCCTTATTTTTCTTTTTTATCTCAGATATCATGTCGTCAACATCTTCATATAATTTCAGATCATATTCTTTAAAAGTAATTTTTGACTTTTGTTTGCAATTTAAAATATTCTGGATATATTGAATATAATCATTTCCTCCTTTACAACGAAGTTGAGAAGTCAGTTTATACTTGTAATTATGTTTATTTTGAAGTAGAAGAAAAAATCTTTCAGGATCAACATCTGTTGGTTTGATGGATTGTCCTGAATCATAGAAGAAAAATTGATATTTGCTCTTTTTTAAGATCCAATCAAGCTCCGTCCCTTTCTTCCCTAATCCTAAAATCTCATTCTTATGATCAAAAGCTTTATAGTCTCCGGGGCTAGCTAAACCATATCGTTGTCTTAATCTATGAGATTCATCAATAATCAGAATATCATATTTGTCTTGTGAATTAGCGACATCTGCGGGACTAAGAACCATATTGGGACTTAATCCTTTAATACCTTTGAATACCTTTTTTAATGTCTTACGAAAATTTTGCATAGGGACAACGTATCCCATTTTTAAATTATAATTGAGCCCATTTGCGATTAAGTTAAGGTCTTCTTCCAAATTATTTTCCTCTATAGCCCAATTAGTCTCATTTTGAGCATCTACTAAAAGTTTTAATAAAAAGATACCTAAAATGGACTTTCCTGTTCCTGCTCCACCATCAATAATGGATATTCGGGGAATACCATTGGATAGGTCTGTTTTCAATCTTTCGATTATTTGGTATGTTATCTTATATTGTTCTTCTGTTAATGTCTTATATGGAGAATATTTAAACAAATCACTATTTTCAATGATTCTAATATCTTGAGTAACTATATTGTGTTTTTTTAAAATTTGCCAAATGTACTTGAATTCTTTTTGGTATTCCTCTCGTTGATAGTAATGGTGAAAATGTTGACCTCCATTTCCATTTTGTAACTGATATTTACCATCAGAGGCAATATATTTGATAAGAAAAGCTTCAAGATCTAAAATTACGGATTTATTAAAAGCAGGATTGTGGATAATATGAATGCTTTTAAGTTTTTTTCGTTTTGGATTATTCCAATGCTGATTTATGCGATTACATATATTAGTTGTTTCTCCAATATATGCCAACCTTTTTCCTTTATCTTCAATTATATATACAACAGGCCATTTGTCTCCGAATGTTGATTCTTTCAATTCGGAAAAAGTCTTTTTATTAAAAATGTAATCTGTTATTGTTGTGTGATAATTTCTAATCATAATTCGCTATATTTCTTTGCACAGCCTTTTGCTTTGTCTATAGGATACTTTTCTGCGTTTCTTTTTAGTTTAGTTAAGACGATGTCTTTAATGTCTAAATTATATTTATAAGCAATTAAGAAAGCATAGTTAATGATGTCTGCTAGTTCCTCTTTTATTTTATCTATTTTAACATCTTCTGCGCTTTTCCATAAAAATGCTTCGTTTAGCTCAGAGGCTTCAATAGAAAGAGCAAGAGCTAAATCTTTGCCATTATGGAACTGATCCCAATCTCTATCTTCTGAGAATTGAACGATTTGTTCCATGATCTCGTTTATGTCAGATTCTTTGCTTTGCATACTTTATCCTTTTGGGTTCAATAATGACAAAGTTAGAAAAACTATTGAAATAATAAAAAAGGAAATCTTAAATAGTTTTAGATGTGATGTGGAGAAGTTTATATTATAATTAATAGATTTCTTCTGTATTTTATTTCCCGATGCAAAAATGCCGAAATATATTCCCCAACACCTGATCCGTCGTAACCTCTCCTACGATATCCGATAAATGGAATATACACTCCCGTAAATCTTGCGAGATGAAATCCCCGGAAAGGCTGGAGTTCAAACCTTCTTGTACCCTATGTATAGCTTCCAGCGCATGCGTAAGCGCCTCGAAGTGGCGGGCATTCGTTACGATGATGTCGCTTTGGTGGAGGGTGGGGATGGAAGAGACTTCCGTGAGGAGTTGTTGTAGCTCTGCGATATGCAGCTTGCCTTTGGCGGAAATAGCGATTTGATGCCAGCCTTCGGTGGGGAAAGAGAAGGTTGGGAGAGAGGATGCGGGTAATACATCGCATTTGTTCATCGCTAAGATAACAGACTTATTCGTTAATCTCGGAGCTATTTCTTGATAGAAAGCCTCGAAATCCTTGAGGTCACGGGTTAAGTCGTACATGAGGATGACGATTTGCGCTTGGTCTAGAGCCTTGAAACTACGTTCAATACCAAGAGCTTCGATCGTATCGCTTGTTTCACGGATACCGGCGGTGTCGATGAAACGGAAGAGCTGGCCGTTGATATTGATCGTATCCTCGATAACGTCACGGGTCGTTCCGTGGATGTCGCTGACGATCGCTTTATCCTCGTTCAACAAGGCGTTTAGTAAAGTAGATTTGCCGGCATTCGTCTCACCGATGATGGCGACAGGAATACCGTTTTTGATAGCGTTACCTACGCTGAAAGATTGGGCGAGTTTGGAGATGACCTGTTCGATATGATCCGCAAGCGTGCGAAGCTCGCTACGATCAGCGAACTCTAATTCCTCATGGTCACTGAAATCCAGTTCCAATTCCATGAGAGAGGTGAAATGGAGCAGTTGGTTTCGAAGTTCGGCGAGTTCCCTACTGAAACCACCTCGCATCTGGCTTAGAGCCAAACGATGTTGGCCGGCCGAAGTGGAGGCGATTAAATCCGCAACGGCCTCCGCTTGGCTAAGGTCCATCTTGCCATTCATGAAAGCACGTTGCGTATATTCACCCGGTTGCGCTATACGGCATCCGCTGGAGATAAGGAATTGCAGGATTTGTTGTTGGATATACGTCGAGCCGTGGCAGGTGATTTCCACCGTATCTTCCCCCGTGAAAGAATGGGGGGCACGGAAAACAGCGGCGATCACCTCATCTATGGTTTCGTCATTGTTACCGACGATGGAACCATACGTTAAGGTATAAGCCTTTTGGGTAGATAAACTCTTATCTACCTTCTTCGGCCGGAATATCCGATCACAAATCTTGAAAGCATCCGGCCCGGAGACACGGACCACTGCGATTCCTCCTACTCCCGGAGCTGTAGATATAGCGCAAATTGTACTCATTCCGTCTATTAAACTGTTATTAATTCATACGCTTGAGAACCCAGTCCGATTTCCTCCGCATAACGTAGGCCGGCTTGCCAGTTCGTATCCGGATGAATCAAATGGAATTTATCCTCTCCCTCAAGGTGTTCGTGAGGATGAGTCTCGGCTAATTTATTACCTCCGATGATAGGAGCGTTGATAACCATATCGGCGCAAGCCTTATCCAAGGCCACCGGATCGAAAGACGCGGCGATACCCAAATCGGGGATGATGGCGGCATCGTTATGATTCCAGCAATCGCATTCCGGAGATACGTTCATGATAAAACTAACATGGAAATGAGGCTTGTCTGCTAATACGGCTTTCGTGTACTCGTCGATCTTGTAATTCAATCGCTCGGAAGTATCACCTTCGCCCATTACGGCACCGTCGTACTGGCAAAGAGCCACACATTGCCCGCAACCTACACAACGCTCGTAATCAATTTCGGCCTTTCGGTTGTTATTCAAATGGATGGCATCGTGAGCGCAGTGCTTTACACAGATGTTACAGCCTTTACAAGCCTCCGTATCGATACGGGGTTGTGAGGCACAATGTAATTCCAGTTTACCGCCTACGCTGGCGCATCCCATCCCGAGGTTTTTCAGCGCACCGCCGAAACCGGCTTGCTCGTGACCTTTGAAATGGTTCATGGAAATGATGATATCGGCATCGGCGATAGCGGCACCTATTTTCGGGGCCTTGCAATATTGCCCGTCAATCTCGATTTCCCGGTAGTCCGTACCTTTCACGCCATCGGCGATGATAACGTTGCAACCGGCGGACATGGGATTGAACCCATTTTCCATGGCGCTTTGAAGATGATCGACAGCGTTGGAGCGGCGGCCCGAGTATAAGGTGTTGCAATCGGTAAGGAACGGTTTCGCGCCTAATTCACGTAACAGGCTCACCAAGCGAGCGGCGTAATTAGGACGAATGTATGCCAAATTCCCCGGTTCGCCAAAGTGGATCTTAATGGCTACAAATTGATTTTTGAAGTCGATATTGGCGATACCGGCACGTTTTACCAGACGTTCCATCTTATCCAGCAGGTTGCTGCTGGGGGTCGTGCGTAAATTAGTAAAGTAGACTTTGGATGTATTCATCTTTTTATTGGTTTAGTGTTGACAAAGGTACGAAAAACACGGAACATTTTTTATATTCGCGTAAAACAGATTTGTATATGGACTTGCTTCAGCGGAATCATCAGCTATTGTTGAAAGGAATAAATTGTACATTCCTGCGTTATTTGCATGCACGGATAGAGTGGGAGGATCGGTTAATCGGCATCTTCGGCTCTCGAGGGGTTGGTAAGACTACCTTGTTGTTACAGCATATTAAGTTGAAATTTGAAGATTCACGGGAAGCCCTGTATGTGAATCTGGATGATTTCTGGTTTGAGACACATTCATTGACCGATGCGGTTAAGGAGTTCCTGCAAGCCGGGGGGCATTATTTGTTTTTGGATGAGATCCATTTCTATTCGGGCTGGATGGAAGAGGTCTCAGCTTTATTGGATGCCAACCCCGCCTTAAAGATTGTTTTCGCTACCACTTCTTTGTACTCGCAGACAGAGGTGCGGAACGGGTTAAGGCATGAGGCTGCTTTTTATACCATGCATCCGATGTCGTTCCGTGAATTCCTTTCTTACGAAAGCATTCTGGATAAAGATCCCATTCCGTTGGAGGATATCTTAGCGAACCATCATGATTTGGTGAAGGAGATCAATGCGGAGATGAATATTGTGCCGATTTACCGGAACTATCTGGAACATGGATGTTATCCTTTTTATTGGCAAGACCCGGATATGTATTATTTCCGTCTGCAAGAATTAGTGAGAAAAGAGATTTGCCGGGATTTGCCTTCGGTGGTTTCTATTTCGATGAGTAATCTGGAACGAGCTCAAAAATATTTTATGATGGTGGCTGAGTCGGCTCCTTTACGTCCGAAATCGATTGATGTAACCCGTAAGACAAATATGCTTCGTCAGCAAAGCGATAGCCTGTTGCGTTTCTTTCATGATGTGAGGCTTATTTATTACTCGGCAGACCAACTGGGAACCACTCCGGCCAAGCAGAAAGTCTTTATGGGGGATACCAACTTGCTGATCTCTTTTTTCGGAGATAAGGAGAATCGGCAATTGATGTGTGAAACCTATTTCTTAAGCCAGATGCGTTCCGTGGCGAACGTGGAATTCATGGAGAACGGAGATTTCTTGATTGGCGGTAAATATATCTTCGCCGTAGGTGATCCCTTAAGGGGATATGATCGTCTCCGCTTCGTACCCGACGCTTATGCGGCTATCTACGGGTTACCGAAAAGCGTGTTTAACCGTATGCCGGCATGGATATTAGGATTTAGTTATTGAGAATTTAAAAATAGGATTGCTATGTTAGAATGCATGAAGAATAGAAGAAGTATCCGTAAATATACGGATCAGGATATCCCGGAGTCTTTGCTGAATGAATTATTGGAAGTGGCTACTCGTGCCTCGAATACAGGAAATATGCAATTGTATAGTGTCGTGGTTACCCGCGACCCTGCGAACAAGGAGAAACTGGCTCCGGCTCATTTTAACCAACCAATGATTACGGGAGCCCCGGTGGTACTTACTTTTTGTGCGGACGCGAACCGTTTCGTGAAATGGGCGGAGTGCAGGAAAGCGGAGGCCGGATTCGATAATTTACAAACGTTTATCGCTTCGACGATAGATGCGATGTTGTTCGCCCAGAGTTTCTGCAATGCCGCTGAGGAAAAAGGCTTAGGCATTTGCTATCTGGGTACGACGGCTTATAATGCGGACCAGATCATTGAGGCGCTTTCTCTTCCCCGTCTGGTTGTCCCGATCGTTACGGTTACGGTGGGTTATCCGGCAGAGCCTATACCCGCTCAAGTTGAACGTTTACCATTGGCGGCTGTGGTACAAAACGAGACTTATACGGACTTTACTCCGGCTTCCATCGATGCCTTGTATAGTGAGAAAGAGGCATTAGAGGTGAATAAGCAGTTTGTAAGGGAGAATAATAAGGAAACACTGGCGCAGGTCTTTACGGACGTACGCTATACGAAGAAAAATAGTGAACATTTCTCCGAGGTGCTCTTGAAGGTATTGAAACAACAAGGATTCATGAAGTAAGCCCTAATACTTCTACCTTATAGTTCATAAAGAGTCCACTCTCGAGTACGCCCGTAATCGACTTGAGAGTGGATTCTGTATTTTCAGGGATATAGTCCATCCATACGTCTAGGATCATATTGCCATTCTCGGTAATGATCGGTCCATCCTTACCTTGCCCCATACGAAGTTTTATCTCACCGGGGTTCAAACGCTGGAGTCTGTCCTCTACATAGGTGAGAGCTCCCGGGAAAATCTCTATCGGGATCGGGAATTTAGCTCCCAGCCTCTCCACTTTCTTGGAAGGATCGACCAGTATATAGGTCTGCGGACTGGAACTGATTAATAGCTTTTCCTTGAACATGGCGCCTCCACGCCCTTTGATCAAGTTAAAGTGGGAATCTACTTCATCAGCCCCATCGAAGGTCCAGTCCGGCTTGTGGGAAAACAGGCTGGTAACCGGAATGCCTAGCTGGGCGCAAGTCATCCGGATTTCTAATGAAGTGGGGATCGCCAAGATGGAAAGACGTTCCGTCCGGATACGTTCCGCTATGCGAATCAACGCTAGATAGGAGGTAGAACCGGAGCCAACACCTATGACTTGTCCGTTTTCGACTTTAGATGCGATAAGGTCCGCTATCTTTATTTTATCTTCCTTATGGGAGATCTGATTCCCCCATTCCAACGTATCGATTAGTGAATGATCCCACTTCATAGTCTTGATATTATTATATACGGTCTAATACAGTTTCAATCAGTTCCTCCAAAGAACCTTTATAATCCGTATTCATATGATTATCCACACGTCCGGCGATAATACAACATACGGTCATTGCCCGGTGTCCCATGAGAGCGGCCAGACCAGCTAAAGAGGAGCTCTCCATCTCGAAGTTCGTAATCTTTCGCCCGTTGTACTCGAAAGCCTCTATTTTCCGGTTCAATTCCGGATCAGTCAAGGGCAATCGGAGCTCGCGCCCTTGCGGCCCGTAGAAGCCATTGGCCGCGATAGTCGTTCCCCGGATAATATCATTACGGGTGATTTGCTCGATCAACGATGGATCTGCCGATACGACATAAGGCCATATGCCGCTAAGCCGCCAATCAAGCTGTTTTATTAATTCAGATTCCAAGTCTGCGTCACGAACGGAATTACTATTTGCGTAGAAATAAATGACTCCATCGAATCCGATCGATTTCTCCGCAGCTACGTAAGTCCCAATCGGGACAAATGGCTGTAACCCTCCGGAAGTCCCGATACGAACTAGGGAAAGTTGCTTGAATTCCGGCTTGATCGTACGGGTTGAGAAGTCAATATTAGCGAGAGCGTCCAACTCATTTAATACGATATCAATATTATCTGTACCGATGCCATGGGATACAACCGTGATACGTTTTCCCTTGTATTGGCCCGTGATGGTATGAAACTCCCGGCTGGAAACCTCACATTCCTGAGACTCAAAATAGGAAGCGACGGTTGTAACCCGTGCGGGATCGCCAACAAGTACCACACGATCCGCGAGTTGTTCTGGTTTTAAATGCAGGTGGAAAACACTACCATCTGAATGGATCGCTAATTCTGAAGCGGGGATTGTTCTCATATTCGATCAGCTAATTAAGTTTACTTTTAATCATAAAAGGGCAAGGTGCGACCCTGCCCTTGGAGATAGTTCCATGTATATAACTATTTTAGTCCTTTAATGGTTTTGATGGAGTACCGGTCGGTTTAGCTATCGCTTCACGCATAGAAGTGTCCGCCTCGATGTTCTTCATCTTGTAATAGTCCATTACGCCTAGGTTTCCTGTGCGGAAAGCGTCTGCCATTGCCTTGGGAACTTCCGCTTCTGCCTCGATCACCTTGGCACGGGCTTCTTGTGCTTTCGCCTTCATCTCTTGCTCGAGGGCGACAGCCATCGCACGGCGTTCCTCGGCTTTCGCCTGAGCGATATTCTTATCCGCTTGAGCTTGATCCATTTGCAAGAAAGCGCCGATGTTCTTACCTATATCGATATCGGCGATATCGATGGAAAGGATTTCGAAAGCTGTTCCGGCGTCAAGCCCTTTGCGAAGCACTAATTTCGAGATGGAATCCGGATTTTCCAATACGGTCTTATGGCTTTCGGATGAACCAATGGAAGATACGATACCTTCACCTACACGGGCTAAGATCGTCTCTTCTCCGGCACCACCCACTAATTGCTTGATATTCGCACGAACGGTGACACGTGCCTTGGCGATTAACTGGATTCCGTCTTTCGCTACCGCTGTTACCGGAGGGGTATCGATCACTTTCGGATTTACCGACATTTGTACAGCCTCGAATACGTCACGTCCGGCCAAGTCGATAGCGGTAGCCATCTGGAAAGGAAGGTCGATATTCGCTTTCGACGCGGAAACCAGCGCATGCACTACTTTCTCGACATGTCCACCCGCTAAATAGTGCGCTTCCAGCTCGTCGCGTGTAAGCGTCTTTATTCCTGCCTTATGCGCTTCGATCATCGCACGAGTGATGATGTAGGGAGGAACTTTTCGGATACGCATCAAGAATAACTGGATCAAGGAGATATTGACTCCTGATACTTTGGCCGAGATCCATAACAGGAACGGCACATAATAGAAAAAGATTGCCAGCAGAAGTACTGCGGCCCCCAATAGGATAAGTGGCAAAAAGGTTATTTCCATATATAAAAAATTAAGCGTGAATATTTGTTTCTTCTTTAGGACGGACAATTACGTTGTAACTGTCTACCCTGATCACTACGATCGGCGTGTTCTCATCGATTAATTCGTCTTGAGATTTCGCTTCCACGTTAATACCTTTAATCCGGGCCTTGCCGATAGGGGCTAAGCGTGAGAGCGTGATCCCCTCGTCTCCGGGTTCTATTCCGAGATCCCTGCTGGATGTCAGCTTGGAATCGATATCTGTCTTTAAAGCGATCTTGTTAAAAGACCGGGAACGCAATAACCAAGCGAAGATTATTCCGAATGTAATGATTGATAAGGATAAAGTCAGATGCCCTACCCATATACCTACCGTATAAGCGAAAACGACTCCGCCGATAGCGAAAATAGCCCCGCCTATACCCGCGAGTGTTATTCCCGGAAGAAGGAATATCTCCGCCAGTATCAGTAGGATGGCCGCTACCATGAGGAAGACGATGATGGCTATGTCCAGTAGCATAGTTCTTCTTATTTATGGTTGTTTCTTAGGTATACGATCTCTGCGTTACGTGCCTTTTTCTCCCATTCGTCCGGTTGGCCGAGCAGGTTGTTTAACTTTTCTTCCGCATCAAGAATCGTAGGCTTCAGTTGTTCTCGCTTCGCCTTATTCCCTTTGATGTAGCTGGCTCGTAAACTCTCTAGTTTCTCATTTAGCTCCTTGATCTGTCTATGGATGGAAACTACTTTCTCGTAGTAGTTCTTCGCTTCCGGACTTTGGATATCGTCTAAGGTGTAATAAACGATATCATCATGGATCGGGAACGTGAAATCTTTCTTTATTTCTATACGTCCATAAGGAATCTCGGTATGGGCTAAATGAATAAGCTCTTCGTAATTCGATCCGGGTTTCCATGAATCCTTGATCGAGGCAATAGAGGCCCGGGCACGTTTTAGTTCGACATCCTCGCTATCTACTCGCTCGCGGTTGTCGTTCGGGATGAATAAGTATACGCAGACTTTTCCTTCCGGTTGATAACGATCGGAAACGAACCATCCCAATTGCTTGGCTTCGTCGATCACCATCATATAATCGTTAAACGGGGAGTTATAGGGCATGCCCAATTGCTCCGGTGTAAGGTAAGTATCGGAATTGATGTTGTAACGGGTGACGAATAAATCATATCCGCCCAGAGAGCCGTTCCCTTTGGATGCGTAATAAATCGTTACGCCATCGGATAGCACGAATGGATACCCATCGTCGGCGTCACTATTGATATTCATCGGTAACTGTTTCTCGTCTCCCCATTGATCCATGAGCTTGGATTGGGTAAAAAGACAATTGTGGTTACCGTCTGTCGAGTGGGCGTAATAAATCTTATCCCCCTTCTGGTTCATGTATACCGATGAGTTGCCCGGATCGTTTGTCTGGAAGAAATCTTGGTAAGTGGTCAACGTACCGCTTTCCTCGCTTAAGGTATAGGCTGATAAGAAATCATCTTTATCAACGACCAAGCTATCGATAATCTGGACATTCTCTACCTTATCAAGCATACGGCTTGCTTTGTTCGCCAAGTCCATACGGATCTGGTAAGGCTCCACATCTTGTTTCTTTTTTGTTAGGAGGGTGATGTATTCGTCGAACATCTCCTCGGCTTCGTCAAAACGATAGGTCTGGTAGTATACTTCTCCAAGGTATCGATAAGCGTCTTGTACCCTACGCTTTACGGCAACCTTAAGATGTTTCTCCGCTCCTGCTAAATCTCCGGTCTCGAAACAGCAAACACCATACCATTGATTATAAGAGGCATTGCTTGGCGCTTGTTTCACTAGTTTCTCGAACACAGGTTTGGCTTCCGCGTATTTCCCGTCGTTATATAATTTTTTTGCCTGATCAAGACTTTGCGCATGTAGTTGCATTCCTCCGCATAGGAGTGTAACTCCTAGCGTATAAAGCAGCTTTTTGGATAACCGTTTCATTTTGTCTATTCTAGATTATATAGTTATGCAGTTTCAAAGATAAGAATATTTTTGTAGAGGCATACAAATCGAAAAGATAAATGTATAATTTTGCGCCCGTAAAGAAAAGATATGGCAAAATTGACAGCGGACGAACGTTTGTTTCGCAAGATAGAGAATAAGGTAAAGAGAGCGATTTTCGACTATGGCTTGATCAATGATGGTGACCGGATCTTGGTCGGGTTGTCCGGAGGAAAAGATTCCTTGGCCTTGGTGGATTTACTGGGGCGCAGGTCGAAAATCTATTGTCCTCGGTTTGAGGTCGTGGTAGCGCATATCGTGATGACGAATATCCCTTATTGTTCGGATCGGGAATATCTTAGAAGTTGCGCGGAGGAGCATGATTTGCCTTTCATTGTCCATGAGACAAGTTTCGATCCTTCTACGGACACTCGCAAATCTCCCTGCTTTTTATGCTCTTGGACTCGCCGGAAAGCTTTGTTTGAGATCGCTAAGGCTCATAAATGCAATAAGATTGCGCTAGGGCATCATCAAGATGATATCCTAGAGACACTGTTGATGAACCTGACCCACCAAGGGGCTTTCGGAACAATGCCTCCCCGGTTGAAAATGGATAAGTTTGATATGGAGATTATCCGTCCGATGTGTCTGGTGGAAGAGAGGGAGTTGATTCAGGTCGCCGCATGGAAAGGGTACCGGAAACAATTGAAGAACTGTCCTTATGAGTCGGGTTCCAGTCGTTCGGATATGAAAGAGCTGCTGAAAAGTCTGGAAGCGATCAATCCGGAGGCCCGTTACAGCCTTTGGGGGAGCATGACGAATATACAAGAAGATTATTTACCTCGAAAAATAAGATAATATGCAAAGTGTTTATACGATTTTATTGTTGATCGTGTCTAATATTTTTATGACATGCGCTTGGTATGGTCATTTGAAGATGAAGCAACAATTCAGTTGGTTTGAGCATCTTCCTTTGTTTGGCGTAATCCTGTTTAGTTGGTTTCTCGCTTTTTTTGAGTATTGTTTCCAAGTACCGGCGAATCGCATCGGTTTCCGGGATAACGGGGGGCCGTTCAACTTGATTCAATTGAAAGTGATCCAAGAGGTGATTACGTTGGTGGTATTCGTGGCCTTCAGTACCATCGCTTTTAAGGGGGAGTCGTTTAAATGGAACCATGCGCTTGCTTTCGTATTCTTGGTAGCGGCGGTTTATCTGGTTTTCAAGAAATAAAGTCGTTGCGTTTGGCTTTGATAATCAGCGGAAAACCTTGATGCCTATTTTAAGATGCTTACAATGCCTATTCAAGCATGTTTATAATGCCCATTGTAAGCACCTTATAATGGGCATTGTTAAAACGCTATATGATCTGTTGGCTCAGATGTGTAAATATAGCTTCGGTCTCATCCGGATGGAACCATGTTATTTCTGGGTCCCGTTTAAACCAAGTCATTTGCTTCCGGGCGTAGACCCGGGAGTTTCGTTTGATTTTCTCCACGGCGAGGTCTAATGTCCATTCTCCGCTGAAGTAATTGAATAATTCTTTATAACCTACCGTGTTCAAGGAATTCAAATGACGGAAGGGATAAGCCCGGCGAGCCTCTTCCAATAATCCTTCGCTCATCATTTGATCTACACGTTGGTTGATGCGGTCGCATAATTCGTCACGATCTCTATTAAGCCCTACTTTGATGATCCGGAACGGACGCTCTTTCTTAATGTTCGTGCGGAAGGAGGAGTAAGGCTTGCCTGTCATCCGGCAAATCTCTACGGCATGGATCACTCGTTTGTAATTATTCCGGTCCACTTCCTCGTAATGAACGGGGTCTGCTTCTTTTAATTCAGCGAGGATAGGGGCTAGTCCCTCGGTTTCAAATTGCATGTATAGGGCATCCCGGATCTCCGGTGTAACCGTCGGGATATCGTCAATACCTTTACATACGGCGTCGATGTACATCATAGAGCCTCCGGTCATTACGACGGTCGGGATCGTTTTATGTAATTCGGATAGGAGGGAGACCACATCTTCCTCGAAGTTGCTGGCGCTGTAATAATCGGTAAGTGAGAGAGTGCCTACCATATAATGCTTGACACGTGCCATTTGTTCCGGTGTAGGGGCAGCCGTGCCGATCGGAAGGTCTTTATAGAGCTGACGGGAGTCGGAAGAGATAATCGGAGAGCCGAAACGTTCCGCCACTTGGAGGCTTAACTCGGTCTTTCCGACTCCTGTCGGCCCAAGTAATATAACGAGGGAATTCATCAAAAGCGCTCGTCGTCGTAAGGATTATCCATCGGACCTTCGCCTAAACCGTCGAAGCCGCTTTTGTCTAATTCGTCCATATCGTATTCGGAGTCACCGTAAAAATCTTCTCCTACGTCCGTGCTACCGTTCTTAGCCTCGAACTCATCGAAAGAAACTATTTGGGCGGGAGGCGTACCTACCGATTTGCTGCAAATAGGAGCATCCAAGTCTTTTCCCGGAACGATCTCACGAAGTTCCATGAAGAAGGCACGTTCGGTCATATAATCGAAAACGAAAAGTAGTTTTTGGTGCTCGTCTTCCAACAATTCTTCCAGTTGAGTATCGGCCATGACATAGCTGTCTTCCTCGGAAGAGGTATCCATCTCCACTAATGTGATCTCTGTCTTTTTACTCCAGTCATCGTCACATATGAAGAAAGAGGTCATTTGATCCTTTGTATAACCTACAGAGTCGAGGATGGCGTTTTGCAAATCCAAGAAAGTAGACTCGGAATCAATCTTGATCTCGCGCTTGAAGTCATCTGCTTCATCTGATAGGATTAGAAATCTAAATAGCATAGTTGTTTAGTTTTATTATCGCCTCAAAAGTAGTAAAAATATGGATATACCCAATATACGTCGCTATAAATAATGAAAGAGGGTGCGCGTCTGATCCCTGTATCTGAGGCGACCGTCGTAGCTTCGTCTTCAACCTTCGTCAAAGAGACGGAATCTGCGGCTGAGATATTAGCGGCAGTTGTCACCTTGAATAGGTAATTGTAATATGGGTAAATAATAAAAATCACAGTATCAGATATCAATCTTTTGTCTTTCGCCCGAAATGACATATCTTTATGGCACCGCCCGCTATTGGGCCGTAACTTAAAACCTATCAACTATGGATAAAAAAAAGGAGGATCAACGCATAAAAGAATTAAAAGACCGATACATACGTTTCGATTGGGCGATCAAGAGACTGCTCCGGCAAAAAGCCAACTTCGGTGTGCTGGAGGGTTTTCTCACGGTTTTTTCTTGGAGAGAAGATTACCATCGTGGAGCTGCTGGAGAGCGAGGGTAATCAACTGTCATGAGGATGACAAGTTCAACAGGGTGTACGCCAAGGCGCTTAACGACAAGGGCGAGATCATCATCGTGAAAATACAAAATATTCGCAAGCTATATTATCTCGAACAGGTACTCTATGGCGTGGCGAAAACCATAACCGAGTACATATCACTGGGCGAGGACTACCTTTATCACGGGCAGAATCATTTCATCGGCGTACATACCAAGGATCAATTGGTAGTCAACACGAAAGAGAGGAATGCGATTGTTTCCCGGCTACCTTCCGAGATTTTCCCCGAATACATACTTATACGGGTCAACGAGTTCGATAAGGTAGCCGTCACTCCCTTAGAGGAATGGATGAACTACCTTAAGGACAGAACGATCCGTCCCGGCACCATGGCTCCGGGATTAGGCGAAGCTCGAGAAAAATTAAAATACTACTCCATGACTCCTGAGGACAGACACGCTTATGACGAACACTTGAATGCGGTCATGATACAAAATGACGTGTTGGATTCGGCGAAGCTTGAGGGACGTATGGAAGGACATATGGAAGGACATATGGAAGGACTGGCGGAAGGCGAGGCGAAAGGTAAGGCAGAAGCGAATCTAGAAAACGCCAAGAAGATGAAAGCTATGGGGATCGATCTTGAAATGATCCGGCAGATCACGGGAATTACCCTATAAATAACCTTTTGGCGACATAAATAGCGAATCGGCGCAAACCCCTCATCGTAAGATGCGGATTTGCGCCGATTTGTTTTTGGTTGTTCGGATGTCCGTGTCGCTTATTCGTCGATCGAACCTCTTACGATACCCCGGCTGGAAGACTTGATGAAATTGAGGATCAAATCCCGTTCCTCGCTAGGCTCGTACTCGGTCTCGATCGCTTTCAGCGCCTCCGTATTATTCAAGCCTCGGGTATACAGCGTGCGATAGATGTCTTGAATCAAGAATACCTGCTGATTCGTGAATCCCCGGCGACGTAAACCTACGATATTGATACCGCAATAAACGATCGGATCACGGCCGATCAAGGTATAAGGAGGGATATCTTTTCCGATACGAGAACCGCCTTGTACCATCACGTGCTTGGATATACGCGTGAACTGATGCACCAAGGAACCTCCGCTTACGATAGCGAAATCATCAATCTCTACCTCCCCGGCGATTTGCGAAGCGTTACCGATGATAATATGGTCTTTTAAGACGCAATCATGGGCCACGTGCGAATAAGCCATGATTAAGCAATTGCGACCTACCACGGTCTTACCTTTGGAAGCGGTACCCCGGTTGATCGTCACGCATTCGCGAAGCGTCGTGTTATCTCCGATTTCCGCCGTCGTGGTTTCCCCCGCGAATTTCATGTCTTGAGGGATACCGGCAACGACCGCTCCCGGGAAAATATTGCAATTTTTACCAATCCGTGCGCCATCCAAGATAACGGCGTGAGAATATATATGGCAATTATCACCGATTACGACATCTTTCTCAATCACGGCAAACGGATCGATAGTTACATTCTGGCCGATCTGGGCCTCTGGATGAACGACTGCTAGAGGAGATATATTCATTATCGTACTTTATCTTATTATTTGTTTTTTACAATCTGAGCCATGAACTCGGCTTCACTAACCAATTTATCACCAACGAATACATACCCTTTCATGGTAGAGATCCCGCGACGGATCGGTGCCAATAATTCCAGACGTAAGATCAACGTATCGCCCGGAACGACTTTTTGGCGGAATTTCACGCCATCTATTTTCATGAAGTAGGTAGAATAGCGCTCTGGCTCATCTACGGAATTCAAGACTAGCAAACCACCTGTTTGTGCCATAGCCTCAACCTGCAGGACTCCCGGCATGACCGGCTCCTGAGGGAAATGCCCTTGGAAGAACGGTTCGTTGGTCGTGATGTTCTTTACGCCTACGATATAGTTCCCGCCAACCTCGATGATCTTGTCAACCAATAAGAACGGATAGCGGTGCGGCAATAATTCACGGATACGGTTGATATCCATCACCGGCTCACGGTTCGGATCGTATACCGGGGCTTGCACCTCGTTCATCTTGATATCCTTGCGGATCATACGAGCTAACTGGTTATTGATCTTATGTCCCGGACGGGTAGCGATCACACGTCCGCGGATCGGCTTACCGATCAAGGCGATATCTCCGATCACGTCGATCAATTTATGACGTGCCGGTTCGTTATCGAATACAAGCGGCTTGTTATTGATATAACCTAATTCCTGCACGTTCTTGTGAGGGATGTTCAGCATATCCGCCAATTTGTCCAAAGATTCTTGCGGTATCTTCTGGTCGTAGATAACGATCGCATTGTCTAAATCGCCACCCTTGATCAAGTTATTGTTGAGCAACATCTCCACTTCGCGTACGAATACGAACGTACGTGAAGCCGCCAATTCTGTCGGGAATTCGCTGAGATCGTTCAACGTGGCGAATTGGTTGGAAAGCACGGGCGAATCGAATGAGATCAATACGTTCACGCTGAACTTATCATCCGGAAGGATGATCAACGAAGAACCGGTTTCCTCATCTTTTACCTCGATCTTGTGCTTTACGATATAATAATCCTTCGGAGCGTTTTGCTCAACAACCCCTGTCTTTTGGATTTCCTCGGAGAAGAAGCGAGAACTTCCGTCTAGGATCGGAAACTCGGGTGCGTTTACCTCGATCAAGCAGTTATCGATCTCATAAGCGTATAAAGCCGCCATCGCGTGCTCGATCGTACTTACTTGAACGCCATTCTTGCTAAGCACCGTACCCCGTTGTGTATTAACCACGTTCTCGGCCAAGGCGTCAATCGTCGGTTGGCCTTCCATATCGACACGTTTGATCTTGTATCCATGGTTCTCGGGTGCGGGATTAAACGTAATCTCTATATCTAATCCGGTATGCAACCCTTTTCCTTTCAAGGAGAAACTTGCCGCAAGCGTTTTCTGTTTTTGCATAGGTCTTTATTGTTTATTAATTTCTTTCTTGAGTTGTTCGATCTCCCGTTGCATTTGCCCCAGCGAGCGGTATATATCCGGAAGACGGTTGAAGATCGCGCTGGAACGCATGAAGTTCTTAGCGTTGATCGCCGGCGCCCCGAGCAATGTCGTCGCTTCCTTCACGTCGCTGATAACGCCAGCCTGAGCTCCGAATACGACGTGGTCCGCCACATGGATATGTCCGGCCAAACCAACTTGTCCGCCAAACATACAATGCTTTCCTACTTTTACGGAACCGGCGATGCCGACTTGCGCCGCCATCACGGTATTCTCGCCTACCTCCACGTTATGAGCGATTTGTACGAGATTGTCCAGCTTAACGCCTCGGTGAATGATCGTAGAATCCATCACCGCACGGTCAATTGTCGTATTGGCTCCGATCTCTACATCATCCTCGATAATAACGTTGCCTAATTGCGGGATTTTCTTGTAAGTCTCACCTTCGGGAGCGAATCCGAAACCGTCAGCCCCGACTACGCTACCGGCATGAAGGATACAATTATTGCCGATTATACAATTCTCGTAAACGGTGGCATGCGGATAGAATACGCAGTTATCTCCTACCGTCACGTGATCACCGATATAAGCGTGCGGGTATACCATACAGTTCTTACCCATTTTTACGCCTTCTCCGATGTAGGCGAAGTTACCGACATAACAATCGTCGCTCACGATCGCGGAAGCGGCGATAAAAGCGGTAGAATCAACCCCCTTCTTTTTGCTCTTCGATTGCTCTACCAAATTTAATAACATCGCGAGCGCCGCATAAGCGTTCTCTACTTTTACAAGTGTGGCTCTTATCGGTTGTTCCGGTTTGAAATCATTATTCACCAAAACAATGCTTGCCTCGGTATTATAAATATGATGCGCATATTTAAGATTCGCCAAAAAGGTCAATGTACCTGGCTTTCCTTCTTCTATTTTAGAGAAGTTGCTGACTTTAACGTTCGGATCTCCTTCAATCGTTCCGTTCAGGAAGCCGGCAATTTGTTGGGCTGAAAACTCCATTACTTATTCAATTATATATGTATCTTCGTTGACTGTCCGCTGTTTATAGACAGTTAGTTTGCAAAAATGGTGAAAATTCTTTATATAGCCTATGCTTTGCAGGGAATAATTCCCTTATCATGTAGATAACCGGCCATTTCTTTCTGTACGGCATGTGCCGCCTCACGGGCTACGTTGGCGAAAGCCTCCGTCTTATCCGCGTAAATAATCGCACGGGAAGAATTTACCAAAAGACCGCATTGGTCGTTCATCCCGTATTGAGCTACTTCCGCCAAGCTTCCACCTTGAGCGCCTACGCCCGGAACTAACAAGAAATGATTCGGGGCCTGTTTACGGATATCAAGGAACATCTTGCCTTGGGTAGCGCCCACTACATACATCATTTGCTCATCGTTAGCCCATTCTTGCGATTTCTTTAGTACTTTCTCGAAAAGACGTTCACCATTTGCGTCTTCCGTCATTTGAAAATCATGTGAGCCTTTATTGGAGGTCAAGGCCAATAAGATTACCCAAGCCTCCGGGTAGATCAAGAATGGTTTTACGCTATCCTCGCCCATATAGGGAGCGACCGTTACGGCATCTACCTTGATATGATCGAAGAAAGAACGGGCATACATCTCGGAGGTATTTCCGATATCACCGCGTTTCGCGTCGGCGATGATAAATTGATCGGGATAATTCTCCCGTAAGTAAGCCACAGTCTTCTCAAAAGCCATCATGCCCTTTGTACCAAGGCTTTCGTAAAAAGCCAGATTCGGCTTGTAAGCGACACAATAATCGGCGGTAGCGTCGATGATCGCTTTATTGAATGCGAAAATAGGATCTTCTTCCGACAAAAGATGTTGCGGGATCTTTTTTATATCTGTATCTAATCCGACACAAAGGAAGGATTGTTTCTTTTTAATATTCTCGAATAGCTGTTGTTTGTTCATTTTCTTATTCAGTATGAAATGATTGGATGTGTTTACAATTCAGACTCTTTTAATCGCTCAGCGTTCTCCGCTACGATCAGGTGATCCAAGCAATCTTGAATTTCGCCGTCCATAAAGGCTGAAAGATTATAGATCGTGTAATTGATACGGTGATCCGTGATACGCCCTTGCGGGTAATTGTACGTACGGATCTTCGCGGAACGGTCACCGGTAGATACCATGGTCTTACGCTTGCTGGCGATATCGTCTAGGTATTTCTGGTGTTCCTTGTCATAAATAAACGAACGAAGACGGGTAAGCGCCCTTTCTTTGTTCTTCGGCTGGTCTCGTGTCTCCGTACATTCGATCAAGATTTCCTCACTCACACCTGTAATGGGGTTCTTCCAGACATAACGCAGACGGACACCTGATTCCACCTTGTTTACGTTCTGACCACCAGCCCCACCGGAGCGGAAGGTATCCCATTTAATCTCCCCTTCATTAATCTCAACATCAAATTCATCCGCCTCAGGCAATACGGCGACTGTAGCGGCGGAGGTATGTACACGTCCTTGCGTCTCCGTAGCCGGTACACGCTGTACACGGTGTACACCGGACTCATACTTCAACGTTCCGTATACTTTCTCGCCCGATACCGTGAAGATGATTTCCTTAAAACCACCGGACGAGCCTTCGCTAAAGCTAGACACGCTTATTTTCCATCCCTTCAGTTCGCAATACTTCACGTACATACGATATAGATCACCGGCGAAAAGGGCGGCTTCGTCACCTCCCGTTCCTCCTCGTATCTCAACGATCGCGTTCTTGTCGTCTTGCGGATCAGCGGGAACGAGCAATAATTTTATCTCTTCTTCCAAAGCGGGAATACGTTCGTTGCAGGTATCCAGCTCCTCACGGGCCATTTCCCGCATTTCCGGATCTTGCTCGGACTCAAGCAAGGCTTTCGCTTCCTCGATCCCGTTCAATACTTTCACGTATTCCGAACGAGCTCCCACGATTTTCTCCAAATCACGGTACTCTTTGTTCAGTTTTACGAACCGTTTCATGTCGGCGATCACCGCCGGGTCGGTAATAAGCGTACCGACTTCCTCGAAACGGCTCACTAATCCGTCTAATTTACCAAGTAAACTATTTTCGGCCATTTATCTTTATTAATAGGTAAAGCGACCTTTCTCGCTTTCGATAATCAATTCATTTTTATCAGCTTCCTCTACGAAACCCACGATTTGCGCATCAATACCAAAGCTTTTTGAGATGCTGATTACTTCTTCCGCATGCTCGGGAGCGATGTAGATCTCCATCCGGTGTCCCATATTGAATACCTTGTACATCTCGCTCCAGTCCGTACCGCTCTGCTCCTGAATCGTGCGGAATAACGGTGGGATAGGGAAGAGATTGTCCTTGGTTACACGCTTGTTCTCTACGAAGTGCATAACTTTTGTCTGAGCCCCTCCCGAACAATGTACCATGCCATGGATTTGAGAGCGTAGTTTATCAAGCAATACCTTAATTACCGGCGCATAGGTACGTGTCGGCGAAAGCACCATCTTTCCGGCGTCTATCCCTAATTCCTCGATCTTATCCGTAAGTTTCAATCCTCCGGAGTAAACCAATTCTTCGGGAACGGCGGCATCGTAGCTTTCCGGATATTTCTGCGCTAAATACTTGGAGAAGACATCATGGCGGGCAGAGGTCAAACCATTGCTACCCATACCTCCATTGTATTCTTTCTCGTAAGTGGCTTGTCCGGAAGATGCCAGACCTACGATCACGTCTCCTCCTTGGATATTCTTATTGTCGATTACGTCCGAACGTTTCATGCGGCAAGTGACCGTACTATCTACGATGATGGTACGAACTAAGTCGCCAACGTCTGCGGTCTCGCCACCTGTCGCATAGCAACCAACGCCCATCTCACGTAACTCTGCCAGCAACTCATCTGTTCCATTGATGATCGCCGATATCACCTCGCCCGGAACCAACAGCTTGTTACGTCCAATTGTAGAAGAGACCAAGATATTGTCTACGGCACCTACACAAAGCAGGTCGTCGATATTCATGATAAGAGCGTCTTGGGCGATACCTTTCCACACCGAAAGATCTCCGGTCTCTTTCCAGTACATATACGCCAAGGACGATTTGGTACCGGCACCATCCGCATGCATAATATTACAATATTCAGGATCACCGCCTAAGATATCGGGGATGATCTTACAGAACGCTTTCGGAAAAATTCCCTTATCGATGTTCTTTATTGCGTTGTGAACATCTTCTTTTGAAGCGGAAACGCCTCGCAGGTTATAACGTTGATCACTCATTGTACTATATTATTTGAACCGCAAAGGTAATACTTTTTTATGTTACTTATCTAAGTTTTAAGACATCTCCTTCCTCCGGGATGTAATCTTTGTCTTTTTTATTCATTTTATACAGACTCTTGATCTGGATTCCGTACATCTGTGCGATACTGTGCATAGACTCTCCGACTTGTACCACGTGGTCGTAATTCGGCTTGTCCGCTTTCTTCTTTTTCTTTTCCAGATATACGATATCGCCTTCCTGCAACGGGAAGTCCTCGGGCACCTCGTTGAATTTCATCAACTGCTTGGCCTTGAATCCCATGCTTCGGGCGATCTGGTCGAAACTGTCGTTATCCTTAGCGTATACATAGATCAAACCGTGGGTACGATAGACTTGATAATTGAACACCGGAAGATTTTGCTTCTTGGTAGAGGTCTTCTTTGTTCCCTTACCGGAGTCAAAGCGGTATAACTCATAATCTTCGATAACCTTGATTAATTTATTTGCGTAAGCACGATCGGTGGCGTAACCGCATTTTTGTAGTCCTTTGGCCCAGCCTTTGTAATCCTTGATGTTTAATTTGAACAGGCGTTCGTAGCGGGAGCGTTCGGCGAGGAAGCGGGAATGGTCATCATAAGAATCCTCTACTCGTTTGTATTTCCGGAAGCACTCTCCCCGCAGGTCGTCGTCGTGATAGACCCTGCCGCCTCGCCAGTCCGAATGGCATTTGATACCGAAGTGATTGTTGGAGCGTCTGGCCAAGTCGCTTTGCCCAGCTCCGGATTCCAGTAATCCTTGCGCTAAGGTGATACTTGCCGGAATGCGATATTTCTTTTGGTGTTGAATCGCCAAATCACTGTATTTACTGATGTATTTTTGATAGGAAGTCAGCTTCCGCTGGCTTTCTGCCCCTGCGCTTAAACAGGCGAGGGACAATAATAATATACCTAAAAAATGAAGGGATAAACGCATAACTGTTCTTTTCGATCCGATTTTACCGGACAAATATATAAAAGAAAATACATATCTACTGGGAATTGATGGGTTAAAAATAGGAGATACGGGCTAGATAATCGTAATGCTCCCCATCTTCTATTTTTTCCGCTTTAAAGCCGGCTTGCCTTGCGTATAGATTCAGCGTGTTGAAATCTATATATAACCAATCAAATGAATCCCCTTTGATACTTTTATATTGCATGCGGAAATCGATCTCTCCGAAATAATCATCCTCGGGGGCGATATCCAGATTCCCGTCTTCATCTTCAAATAAATAACTTAAGTCGCTAGAGTCAAGTAAAAGCTGTCCGTCCCGGGCTAGAACCTCTTTTAAGCGGTGAAAGAAAGCCGGGAGATTTTCCAGTTTACCGATAATCCCGGAACCGTTCATTAAGAGAAGAATGGTATCGAATGGTCCGGTTAAGCTCCTGTCAAAAAAATTCTGTAAGCGGGCGTCTTTTACGCCCCGTTTGTTCATGGCCTCTATGGAAAGAGGGGATATGTCGATAGCGGTAACCTCTTTACCCATTTCCTGTAAAGCCAAGGTGTGGCATCCACTTCCGGCACCAACATCCAATATTTTACCTGTACTGAGTTGAAGGGCTTTCTGTTCCAAGGAGGGCATTTCTTGGAAAGTCCGGAATAATTGATTCACGGGAATCTCATCTTCATCGAACATGGAGGAGAATACACGGAGTTTGCTCGCTTTTCCATGTGCGAGATAATCGATGATAGCGGCGCCCATCGGGTCTTTATCGGATGTAAGAAGCATTGAATGCATATGTCTTTGTTCTATATTAAGGTATATTCTATGATGTGAGTGCGAAATTAATATATTCTTTTTATATTTATAGCCTATAAGAATTATAGTTATGTTTCTTTCAAAACATTAAAACAATCAAGAAAATGAAAGAATTGAAATTAGAGACCCGGGTAGAGGTCTATGCGGTAGGAGAATTGGACAATATATATAGGCAATTGTACGAGGCCGCTTTTGAAGCCTCGAAAAAAGCTTATGCTCCTTATTCCAAGTTTCATGTGGGAGCGGCGGTTCTATTGGAGAATGGGGAGATACTTTCCGGAAATAATCAGGAAAACGCAGCCTATCCGTCTGGGCTTTGCGCGGAGCGGACCACCTTATTTTATGCGGGAGCACGTTATCCGGATGCGGCAGTTCAGATTTTGGCGATTGCGGCTATGAAGGATGGGGAACGTGTGGATCTTATCACGCCTTGTGGTGCCTGCCGGCAAGTGATGTCGGAAACCGAGCAACGTTATAACAAACCTATGAAAGTCCTTCTTTGTGGAAAAGAGGAAGCGTATCTCGTTCCGAGTGCGACGGCCTTGTTGCCGTTTTGTTTCAGTAAGTCTGATTTGATCTGATAGAATAAAAAGAGGCAAGAACGATTCTCGCCCTTGCCTCTATATGTAATAATTAAGTTCGATTAGATCCCTAAAGAAGCCTTGATCTGATTGATCTTTTCTTCTGCCGCTTTCTCTGCCTCCGGCAATTCATCGATACTCTTTACCTTGGAGTGAACCTCGCAATAGAATTTGATCTTCGGTTCTGTTCCGGAAGGACGGATAGATACTTTTGTATTATCTTCCGTGAAGTATTGAAGCACATTAGAGGTAGTAGGCATATCTAATGTAACGGTTTCGTTCTCCGCATAGTCCTTACCTTTCAATGTAGAATAATCGTAGAAATAAGTTACCTTAGAGCCTGCGATCTCTGTCAACGGGTTCTCACGGAACTTTTTCATCATAGCCTCGATCTCCTCCGCTCCACTCTTGCCTTTCTTCACGACAGAGATACCTTTCTCCTTAGAGAAGCCGTATTCCACGTAAATCTTCTGAAGCAATTGATACAAACTCAAACCTTGATCTTTTGCCCAAGCTGCGATCTCGGCTAAGATAACGCAAGCGGAGACAGCGTCTTTATCGCGGACGAAATCCTCGCAAAGGAATCCGTAGCTTTCCTCGCCACCACCAATATAGTTTTTCTTGCCTTCGTTCTCACGCATAACGTTAGCGATCCATTTGAAGCCTGTATAAACATCGTACATTTCTACGCCATTACGCTCGGCGATTGTCTTGATCGTCTCTGTCGTAACGATTGTCTTTACGATATATTCTTTACCATTGATCTTACCTAACTCTTTCCAGCGAGTGATTAAATAGTAAACGAACATCAAAGCGGTTTGGTTACCATTCAAAAGTACCCATTCGCCTTCGTTATTCTTAACGGCGGCACCTACACGGTCTGCGTCCGGATCGGAAGCCATTACCAATTCAGCGTCAGTCTCTTTTGCTTTCTCTACAGCCATAGCTAAAGCAGCCGGCTCTTCCGGGTTCGGAGAGATAACCGTCGGGAAATCACCGCTAACAACATCTTGTTCCGGTACATGGATAATGTTCGTGAATCCATAAGCTTTCAAAGCGGCAGGAACCAATTTAACACCAGTTCCGTGGATCGGAGTGTATACGATCTTCATATCCTTATGGCGGGAAATAGCCTCCGGAGACAAAGAAATCGTTGTTAATTCCTTGATATATTCATCATCGATCGCTTGTCCGATGATCTCGATCAATTCTTTATTTCCTTTGAATTTAATCTCGCTAGCGTTACGGATCTTGTTAACCTCGGCGATCGTATTCTTATCGTGCGGGGCGATCATTTGTGCGCCATCATCCCAATAAGCCTTGTATCCGTTGTATTCTTTCGGATTGTGAGAAGCCGTCAAGATGATACCGCTCTGGCATCCCAGTTTACGGATAGCGAATGACATTTCCGGAGTCGGACGCAGGTCTTCGAATAAATAAACCTTGATACCGTTAGCGGAGAAGATATCGGCTGATATTTCCGCGAACTTACGGCTGTTGTTACGGCAATCGTGGCCGATGACAACCTTTATCTGTTCTAAATCCGCGAATTCCTTTTTCAGATAGTTGGATAAACCTTGGGTAGCCGCGCCAACTGTATATATATTCATACGATTTGAACCTACCCCCATGATTCCGCGCAATCCACCTGTTCCGAATTCTAGGTCTTTATAAAAACACTCGATTAACTCAGTAGGATCTTCGTTGTCAAGTAACGCTTGAACTTGAGCACGAGTTTCCGCATCATAACTTTTCGTAAGCCATCCTTGTGCCTTACTTCTTACCATTTCTAATAAGTCGTTGTTTTCCATGTTTATAATATTATTGTGTTTATTGTTGAGCAATCTACTCAATACGATAAATATACAAGAAACAAATATACGAATTTCTTAAAGTAAAGCAATCAAAGGACTTATATTTTGCCTAAAAAATGCGATAAATCGTCCTACCAAGTAAACGGATGTGTATAAATCGACTCATTTCCACAAGCATCCGTTACGATTAATTTAAGTTCATGCTTGCCTCTTTGCAACCTCTCTTTATCGAAGCGATAGGTAATAACCGATTTATTATTCATCTCGAATAAGACAAACTGCCCGTCTATTTCTCCCCGGTAGGTTTGTACCCCGCTTAAGTTATCGGACAAACGGAATATGAAGTTCTGTTTGCTGATCCACGTCTGTTGGTTGATCGGCGTGATAACCGGAGCCTTTGTATCTTGTTGTATCTTATAACTGCCCAATTCCTTGATATTTGCGTCGATCCAGCCATTACGGTATGTACCGCCCATCCAAGAGGCACGTCCGTTTTGTAAGCGAACCACACCATATTGTTGTTTATTCTCAAGCGTATCGCTTTGCAAGAATAGTGATAACTGGGCCGTTCCATGCAAAGGGATTGGCTTATCGTGCAATATGTGGGTGGCTGATAATGAGGTACTATCTTCTTTCACCGAATAGCGGAAGTAGAGGTCATTATATAGATTACCTTTAGGCAGGACGAGACGGATGCCTTTAGCGCCGAACCTATTCTCGCCACCCCAATGGAATAATTCTGTATGAGTCGTATCGATCTGGGGGATCTCTTGTTTCTTTCCCTCGATCCAGATGGATAAACGGGTGGCATTGCCGAAAGCGTCAGCAAGTGTATACGTCAAATGATAGGTACGAGGTTCATCTATACGCAAGATTCCCCGGTTTACGCTTTCAAGGAAGCGTAGACGGTTTCCCGGCTCGATGAAACTACGCATATAGAAAGAGCGATGATCTTTCCATTCTTCGTAATCTGTGAATGTGTTCAGATAACGGGTCTCGTCAAATGCGAACTTATCGAGATTACTATGGAAAATCACTTGGCTGTCTGCCGTGAGCGTGATTTCTCGTACGCCATAAATGTTAGTCGTATTATCCATATAATCATAGGCTTTTACAGCGAGCCCTATTTCTCCCCATGCCTCGATTTTTCCAGTGATTGTCTGTTTCCCGTTTTTCGCCGTGACGGGTTTTATCTCAAGCTTCTTGCTTTTGCCGTTTACTACGCCTTTTCCTTCGATGGGGACGATCTGTATTCCTTGGATTTTAGGAGGACGGGTATCGGTTATCCGATCCGAGAAATAATCCAAGGGGTCCATGACTTCCTCGGTATCGGTGTCTCGTACCTCAAAATGGAGATGAGGCCCACCAGAACTTCCGGTATTGCCACTTAACGCTACGACTTCATTTTTCTCGACAGGAAGCAAATCCGGCGTAAGGAAGAGATTTACATTGAAACTTTCTTGTGCGTATTGTTGCTCTTTTACATAATTCGCTATTTTCTTCGAGAATTTTTGTAGATGGCCGTATACGGTGGTCGTTCCATCCGGGTGTGTGATGTAAAGCCCGTTACCGTAGCCCCATGGACTTACGGATATACGTGATACGTATCCTTCTTGTACCGTATGTACGGGTTTACCTTCTACCCCTTGTGTCTTGAAGTCTATTCCGGAATGGAAATGATTACTTCTTAACTCACCGAAATTTCCGCTCAGTAAGATCGGGAAATCGAAAGGATTCCTAAGTTGCTGGGCGTTTGTGTTGATTATGTGGGAGCCGATGATCGCGAATAGACCGGCTAGATATATGGATCTAATATTCATAGGTATTACGTATTTTGTGATACAAAGATAGTGTTTTTTGTGTCTATGGAAAACACGTACGTGTTTTTACGGGCATATTTGGAAATCGATGACTAATGGCAGGTGGTCACTAAAACCGCCCTCATATTTAAAGCCGTAATAGGTTCGAAAAGGACGTACCCCCCGCCATGTTTTATCTTTAGTCAATAAAAAATCAGGAGCGAATATGTGGATGCTTTCCGGAATGATATGCATGGAAGACTCTTGCGTGATGAGATCCCGGTTTACGATTATTTGATCGAGTTGGCTCCATTCGCCTTGGTATTTATGACTACCCGGGAATTGAGTTATATGGGGGCTTGCGAACAAATTATAATAGGTACAAGATGTGGAATCTGTGATCTGCGTATTTTCAGGAAAGGCTTGGGCAGCGAATATCTCGGAAATACTTCTGTCTTGAGGGGTATCATTGAAGTCTCCCATAATGAGTATCTGCGGCTTTTCTCGTATCAGTAACAGGGAATCGCTAGATCCCCGTAAAGTGCGGGCCGCGTCAAAACGATCCTTTTCACTTTCTTTTTCTCCTCCGTAGCGGGAGGGGAAATGACACACGAAAACATCTAAGGTATCGCCTGTTATGATCTTTCCATATACGTGTAGGATATCTCGGGTTAATTTGTGTTTGTTCCCGGAAAAACGAATTGGAATGGATTCATGTCGTAAATAAAAGAATTGATCTCGTTGATAAAGAAGAGCGACATTAATACCTCTGGGATCGGGGCTTTGAGTGATAATATATCGGTAATCCTGCCAGCGGAGCGGTGTGCGACGGGTAAGATGAGACAGGACGGAGTCGTTCTCGACTTCGCAAAGAGCTATTAAGGCCGGTGTGCTCCATTCCCCGGCAGCGCTTATTACTTTCGCTATTTGTTGTAGCTTATGATAGTAGCGGCTTTGTGTCCAGTACCGGTTGCCGGAAGGTAGAAATTCATCGTCATTCTTGGTTGGATTATCCCTTGTGTCGAAAAAGTTCTCCACATTATAGGTCATGACCTTGAACGTAGCTTGGGCAAATAACGGAGGGGAGGCAAAGAATAAAAGAAAAAACATAAAAATCTTCATAGTTAAAGCTTTGATTAATTGTTAATATGTAATGTATTCTTATTGGTTTGAATCTTCGGTCTCTTCCTGAACAAACTCGTAGGCTCCTATGGTCGGGCCGTTCGAACTGGTTAGCCGGTTGACACCGCAACGATCGATCGGATAATTCTTCGTTATCTCGGGATCTGCTTTTCCGACTCCGGTAGTCGATACGGAATCTGGCCGGAAATCATAGGTGTATTTATTTTGCTTGCCTCCTACTTTCCGATAGGAAGGAGTCTTTTTGATAAACAAGACCTCCTTGAAGTGATCGCTGGAGGATTCTTTGGCTTTAAGCGCACAGTGATTGAACCGATAATCGAAATCTGTACTGCCATCTGCTTTTAATTCGACATCGTAACTTCCATCGATAGTGCAATTGTCAAAATAAGCTTGCGTGATAGGATACGGGCCATTTCCGTCTACTGTTACGTTATTGAGCAAGTACAGGCATTTACTATCCAAAGGAACAGTCTCGCTGGCCATTTCCCTTTTGGTTAAACTCATGTAATTAGCCATCGTACAGTGAGCGAAGTAATATTTACCACCGACTAAAGTGAGTACACTTCCTCCGGCATTGCTGAATTCCGTATTTGTAGCGATAACATCACAATTGATGGCGAAGAATAGATCGCTCCCCATATTCGTGATCTGTGAGTTGTTTATCTTGATCTTTGGCCGGTCCGGGGTGGAAGGCTCGCAATATACACCGGAGGTACCATTACGTACGATTACATTATCCCAGACATTCCCGTAGCTATCCGTCTTAAAGGTAATGCCTCCCCATTGTCCGGGAGTCCGGTCATACGGTAATATATCATTTAGTATATAATCCAAACGGTCGCCTCGGAAAGTGATAGGCTCATCCAAGGTGCCTAAAGCGTTCATGGAGCCGTGAACGATCAGGCTCGCTTTATCATGCATATAGAAAGTAGCCCCCTTCTCGATATTCAATGAAACCCCTTTAGCGATAACCAAACTATCGTAGATCAAATAAGGACGATTGGCCGTGAGGATAGAATCTTTTGTAATCGTAACACCGCCTTTGTAAAGATTAACATCCTGCCCATAGGCTTCCAATAATACGGATTGACGGATGCCATTCACGGTGAAAAGTACGGAATCCTGTATCAACAGAGGTTGATTGCCCCCATTCGGATCGACCGTTACTTCCACGAATACATACATGCTGTCGTTGGCGAGTATCCCTACATTATTAAATGAGCTACCTTTGCGTCCATCCACATTCATGCGGAAGCCGGTAGACTCTCCACTGGCCAGCATGATGGACTCAATGCTCAGAGGTTCACTATTTTTATTGTAGATCATAAATTGACGAGTGGTAGAACCGATCGTACTGAAGATCGTGTCAAAAGCGAGCGTGTCTGTCGAGAAGCTTAGCCGGTAAGTCGGGTTGGTGGAATAATGATCATCCAAACCGTCGCATGCCGGAAGCATGTTCAACAGAAGCGTCGCGAGTATAAATAGCGTTATCGTTAATCTTTTCATTTTCGTAAATGTTAACTGTAAATATCTTGTGTTCTTGTTTCAATAGATAAACAAAATTATCATAAAAAAGTTGCAAGACATTAACATAAAAAAAGAGGATAGACACGGTTATCGTGTCTTTCCTCTTCTTATAACGCAAAAAACGTTGGTTTATTTTGCGGGGATGCTCTTTAATAATTCAAGAAGGTGGCTCCACCATAAACCGACCGTAGCGATCTCGATACGCTCGTTGGGTGAATGTACGTCACGCAAAGTAGGCCCGAAAGAGATCATATCCAGTTTCGGATATTTTTCCAAGAACAAACCGCACTCTAATCCGGCGTGGATGGCCATGATCTTGGCGTCTTTGTTGAATAGGCGTTTGTAAGTCTCCTGTGCGATCTTCAAGATCTTAGAGTCGGGGTTCGGGGCCCATCCTGGATAGCCATCGCCATGTTTTACATCTGCTCCAGCCAATAGGAACGTGGAGGCTACCGTATTGGCGATAGCGATCTTGCATGATTCGATAGAGCTACGTTGGCTGGTACCGACCAAGATCGTATCGCCTTCTTTCATCTTTACGGAAGCAAGGTTGGTAGAAGTCTCTACCAAGCCTTCTATATCGTGGCTCATACCGATTACGCCGTGCGGACAAGCGTGCAAGGCGTAGATTAATTTCTCGGCGGTGGCATTGTCGATATGATACTCCGGACGATCCGTGGACTCCATCGCTAACTGAACGTTCGGGTCTACATGTTTCAACTCATTTTCAACGTCGGCGGCGAAATGGTTCAGCAAGATACGTACATCCTCCTTATTTTCCGGATGCAAGCCGATCACGGCGTGTGCCTCGCGAGCGATTGCGTTACGTAAGTTTCCTCCATCGATAGAGCAAAGAACGAAATCATATTTCTTTTTCAATAAGAATAAGAAACGAACCAAGATCTTGTTGGCATTGCCTAATCCTTTGTGGATCTCGCCACCGGAGTGACCGCCATTCAGCCCTTTCACGTCGATACGGAAATACTGCATCTTATCGGACGTAGGAACTGGCTCGTAATGGAAAGTCGCTTGTGTGTCTTTACCTCCGGCGCAACCCATAAAGATCTCTCCCTCGTCCTCGCTATCGAGATTTAACAAGATATCTCCGGTCATGAAACCTTCTTTCAAGGCTTTCGCTCCAGTCAAACCTGTTTCTTCGTCTACCGTGAACAAACATTCGATCGGACCGTGTTGGATATCATCGGAGGCAAGCAAAGCCAACTCGGCCGCTACACCGATACCATTATCGGCTCCCAAAGTAGTGCCGTTGGCACGCAGCCATTCGCCGTCGACGATCGTCTCGATCGGATCATTGTCGAAATCGTGTTTCGTACCGTTATTTTTCTCGCAAACCATATCCATGTGAGACTGCAATACGACTACCGGACGATCCTCCATTCCCGGAGTGGCAGGCTTTGACATTAAAAGGTTGCCGGCTTCATCTTTCTTGATAGCTATTTTGTACTCTTTCGCGAATGATTCTAGGAATTCAATCATTTTGCCTTCCTTTTTTGAGGGGCGAGGCACTTGGGTTACTTGATGGAAGAACTTCCATACGATAGTAGGCTTTAAATCAGTAATCTTCATAATGTTACAATGTATTATAGATGTTACTCTAAAGTTAATAAAACCGCAACTGAAAGAGCTTAGTTCGAAAAAAAGTAGAATAAAATGCCAAAAAGACACTTAGTAATCACTTAAACTCTTATATTTGCGTCCACAAATATAGAGAAAATGCTTACAACGTTATTATTTACGGTCATAATTCTTGTTATCAGTGTCGTGTTGCTATCGATAAAAGTGCTGTTGAAAAAGGGAGGAAGGTTCCCGAATACGCATATCGAAGGAAACAGGGCGTTGGGTAAGAAAGGTATATTTTGCGCGAAGACCATGGATCGTATGGCGGTTAAGCAAAAGGGGCTCTATGACATCATGAACGAAATAAAAGAATAAAAAAATAAGATTTAAATTGCACTTTATGAAGAACATTAACTACGTTATTAACGGTGTGCTAGCGGTGGCTGTCGTAATCTTGTATATTATGCAATTTTCCGGCAAGAAAGAATCAAGCGTAACAAGAACATTTGCGTCAGCGGGAGACACAACGGCCTTACTTCCGATCGCTTATGTAAATGTGGATTCCCTGTTACTTAATTACAATTATTCCAAGGATCTGAACGAGATCATCTTGAAGAAACAAGAGAATTCCCGTGCTAACATCACCCAGAAAGCCCGTAGTTTACAAGGCGAGATGCAAGATTTCCAGCGTAAGGTAGAAAATAACGCTTTCCTTACCCGTGAGAGGGCGGAGCAAGAGCAACAACGTTTATTGAATAAGCAACAAGAGTTGCAGAACTTAGATAACCAATTGGCTCAAGAGTTGATGCAAGAGCAGCAGAAGTTGAACGAGCAATTACGCGATACGGTTGTTTCTCAATTGAAGGCTTTCAATCTGGGTAGGGGCTATCAAGTGGTATTCAGCAATACGGTAGGAGATAATATCCTTTTGGCTGGCGATTCCTATGATATCACAGGCGAATTGCTGGAATACTTGAATAAGAATTATTCCTCTCCGGCCAAGTAAGCTATTAATAGAATTTATAAAAGAAAGGGTGTATCAAAGGAACGTTTGATACACCCTTTTTAACGGTACTTACCGGGGATTTTATAGAAGATATACTGTATCTGCAAAGTAATATATACTGCGTTGGCCTGGTCAGTATATATTCATCGGTCGAGACTGCGTTTTGCGGCCAATTACTCTTTAGGAGTAACGAAAGCGGTATATACTTGTAAGATAGCGGCTACGCTCAAGCAAAGGATCCACTCGGTACGGTTGTTGAACATAAAGCCGGAAGATACGATCATTAGAAGTCCGGCGAATACGTTGAAACGGTGGAGCCGACGGCGACGAAAGTCCAAGTCCTTAACCGGAAGGGTCAGATAGCAAACGGCTATACCCGCCGCACCGGCAGCGAATAAATAAGGGGCGACAGCCCAATGAGTAAGAAACAATACGGCACCGGCTAATACGAGTAATCCCGCTACGCCGAAAATAATCGATCTGATTTGTTGATTCATTTATTTGTCCTTGATAATAAAAACATCCTCGTTCGACCTTTTCATAAAATACTCTTCACGGGCGAAACGTTCCAGTCCCTCCTTGTCCGTATGCAGGTCGTTTAATTTCTTGCTGTTGATCTCGATCTCCTTTTGATAATGTTTGATCTCTTTCTCCAAGCCGCGTATTTTCTCGTCGTACGTATAGCGTTTATACAGGCTGCTATCGCCCACCGTAAAGGTGACGATAAGGAACACGATGGTAACCAACCAATAAGCGTTGATCCACGATAGATACTTTATGTAAAACTCTTTTATGCGTGACATCGAAACATCGTTTTCGCGAAGATAATGAATTATTTTGTTTATCTTTGTCTTATCAATAAAAAGCAGAGAATGGATAATTATATTGTATCGGCAAGAAAATATCGCCCGTCCACTTTTCGGAGTGTAGTAGGGCAGAAGTCTCTTACCACTACGCTGAAAAACGCGATACAAAGTAACAAATTAGCGCATGCTTACCTGTTTTGCGGTCCTCGTGGAGTAGGAAAGACCTCGTGTGCCCGTATCTTTGCGAAGACAATCAATTGCTTGAATCCGACGGCGGATGGCGAGGCTTGCAATGCGTGCGAGTCGTGCCGGGCTTTCAATGAGCAGCGTTCTTACAATATCCATGAACTGGATGCCGCCTCGAATAACTCGGTGGACGATATCCGTACCTTGATCGACCAAGTGCGTATCCCGCCTCCAATCGGTAAATACAAAGTCTTCATTATTGACGAGGTCCATATGTTGACAACCGCCGCTTTCAACGCATTCTTGAAGACATTGGAGGAACCTCCGCATCATGCTCTCTTTATCTTGGCTACGACCGAGAAGCACAAGGTGCTTCCCACGATCCTTTCCCGTTGTCAGATCTATGATTTCTCCCGTATATCCATCGCCGACATGGTGGAGCATTTGCAATATGTCTCTTCGCAAGAGGGGGTAACAGCGGAACCGGAAGCCTTGAACGTGATCGCCCAGAAAGCGGATGGAGGTATGCGCGACGCTTTGTCTATCTTTGACCAAGTGGTAAGTTTTACGAATGGAAATATCACGTATCAAGCGGTTATCGATAACTTGAACGTGCTGGATTATGAGTATTATTTTCGTCTGACGGATGCGATCTTATCTGGCAATGTGCGGGCATCTTTATTGATCTTGAACGAGATATTAGGCAAAGGATTCGACGGGCAGAATATCATAACCGGTTTGGCCGGGCATTTCCGGGATTTATTGGTATGCCGGGATGAGTCCACCTTGGTGCTATTCGAGGTGGGGGCTTCTATACGTGAACGATATAAGGAGATGGCGAAACATTGTCCGGATCAACTTCTGTTCAAGGCGATAGAGCTAGCGAATACGTGTGATTTGAATTATCGTGCCAGCCGCAATAAGCGTCTTTTATTGGAATTGACGTTGATTCAGCTCTGTCAATTAACACAGGTAGCCGCCGACGATAAAAAAAAAGCGCTGATTGAGCCGATCGCCGGGACGAATCCAGCTTCTCAAGCGGTGAATAGCGGGAAGCCTCAACAGCCGCCTCAAGCTCCTTCAGTTACGGCAGCGGCCGGTGCTCCACAAGTTATGAGTACGCACATGCCGAGCTCGGTTCCTGCGCCACCTCCGTCTACAGCGCCTAATCCGGTTCGTAGAACGGCTCGTCCGATGGGAATCTCCATGAAGGAGATCGGAGTGGAGAAGCCTAAGCAACAAACCGTTCAACAAGCGACAACGAACGTAAAGGAGGTAGTAACTCCCTTTGACAATGATTCCTTGGTTCGTGAATGGGATAATTACGCCGCAACGATTGACAAGAAAGTGTATCTTAAGAATACGATGATCAATTGCAAGCCTACCTTGCAAGAGAATTATTATTTCGAGGTAGCCGTACATAACCCGGGGCAGCAAGAGGAATTGATCAATAATGCGATCCATATCCTGCCATTTCTCCGCCAGCATCTTACTAATAGCCGTATCCAGATGCGTGTCCGGATCGTAGAGGGAAATGAGAAGCATTTGGCTTATACATCCACGGAGAAGCTAGAGTTGCTGATGAAGATAAATCCTACCTTGGGTCGTTTGAGGGATGAATTTAATTTGACGTTAGATTAAGTAGATATGCTAAAGATCCCAAGAAGGGATCTTTAGTCTTATTTTTTATTCCTTTGTCTCAAGATAAACCACTTGAGTTTGCAAATACTCCTCAAGTCCATGTTTTCCATCCGCGCCACCGATTCCGGATTTACGCCATCCCGCATGGAAGCCTTGCATAGCCTCAAAATTCTCACGGTTAATATAAGTCTCCCCGAATTTTAAGGAACGCATTACCTTGAATGCGTTATCCAAGTTTTGTGTATATACGGAAGATGTCAATCCATATTCGCAATCATTCGCCCATGCGATAGCGTCGTTGATGTCCGAATATTCGACAACCGGCAGCACGGGGCCAAAAGTCTCTTCTTGTATGATATCCATTTTCTGCGTAACACAATCCAAAACGGTCGGTTCGAAGAAATATCCTTTTGTACCGATCCTATGGCCACCACACAGTAGCCTAGCACCTTGTTGGATCGCTCTCTCTACTTTTTTCTCCATAGACTCCAATGCGCTGGCTTCAATAAGCGGTCCCATATCCAGATCCGCGACCTCATTGGGATTTCCTACTTTTACCTGCTTCATGCCGGCGACTAGTTTTTCCATGAAGGTCTCTTTTATCGCTTTGTCTACATAAACCCGTTCGGCACAATTACATACCTGTCCGGTATTGATCACACGAGAGGCAATAATAGACTTAACAGCAAGATCGATATCTGCGTCCTTCATCACGATAGCCGGGGCTTTACCTCCTAACTCCAGAGAAACTTTCGTGATATTAGGAGCGGCAGCTGCCATGGTTTGTTGTCCGGCTCCCACGCTTCCAGTCAGACTAACCATACCTACTTTCGGATTCGCCGCGAGTTCATGCCCAATCACGCTACCCCGTCCATTTACCAGATTGAAAACACCGGCAGGCAAACCTGCCTCCTCCACGATCTGTGCGAATACGTATGCGTTCTCTGGCGTAAGCTGGCTAGGTTTTATCACGATCGTATTTCCGGTGATCAAGGCCGGAGCGGCTTTACGAGCGACTAGAAAGAATGGGAAATTCCAAGGTAGGATACCTGTCGTTACTCCAATCGGTCTCTTAAATAAGAAAATGTTTTCATGAGGGCGGTCACTGGGAATGATTTCCCCTTCGTACCGACGGGCCCAGCCTGCCATGTAATCCATATAATCCGCGGTAAAAAGAACTTCAACATTGGCGAGTCCTTGGGTTTTGCCTCCTTCACGGACGATGATGTCGGTCAGTTCCTTCTCTCTCTTACGGATGCCTGTCGCTATCTTTGTCAGATAAGCAGCCCTTTCTATAGAGGGTGTTCTTTCCCATTGATTCTGCGCTTTCTCTGCGGCATCGATTGCTTTTCTGGCATCTTCAACCGTCCCGTCAGGCATCAGTGAAATAACCTCTTCGGTAGAAGGATTCAATACCTTGATCCATTTCCCAGACTCATTCTCAATGAATCTGCCATCTATAAACATTTTCAATTCTTTCATGATACTATTTTTAGGTTGAATAATTTGTTCTTAAAAGTACGGGAAAGGAAGGAATGGTAATGTTTTAAAAATGATAATAGTTCTATCAGAAATGATAGTGAATCAAGATAATAGGGTAGATATAGAAAAAACAGCCTCAAGAAGTTGATCTTCTCAAGGCTGTTTTTTTATAGAATGATCGTTTTTCGTTTTAGCAGGCTTTGAAGCTCATATCCAAGCTCTTCACGGAGTGAGTCAAAGCTCCTACGGAGATGAAGTCTACGCCACATTCCGCGTAATCACGTAATGTGGCGAACGTGATACCGCCGGAAGACTCTACCTCGAAACGTCCGTTGATGCGGCGAACCGCTTCTTTTGTATTCTCGATATTGAAATTATCCAACATGATACGATCGATACCGCCTACTTTCATGGCTTGTTCCAACTCGTCGAAGTTACGAACCTCGATCTCGATCTTTAGGCTCTTTCCTTTCTCTTTCAGATAGTTTTGCGCACGTGTGATCGCTTGCTCGATGCCGCCGGCGAAATCCACATGATTATCTTTCAATAAGATCATATCGAACAAACCGATGCGATGGTTCATGCCGCCACCGATACGTACGGCCTCTTTCTCGATCATACGCATACCGGGAGTTGTCTTGCGAGTATCTAGAACGTGTGTCTTGGTGCCTTCTAACGCCTTGGCGTATTTACGAGTCGTAGTAGCGATACCGCTCATGCGTTGCATAACGTTCAGCATCAACCGCTCGGTCTGCAATAAGGATTGGATCTTACCTTCCACCACGAACGCTATATCCCCTTTTTTCACTTCGGCTCCGTCTTGTATAAAGACCGTCATTTTCAGTTCCGGATCGAAGTCGTGGAAGATACGTTTAGCCATTTCCACGCCGGCCAATACGCCATCTTCCTTGATGATCAGCTGGCTTTTCCCCATCGCTGTCTCGGGGATGCAACATAAGGTGGTATGATCACCATCGCCAATATCCTCGGCAAACGCTAATTTGATTAAGTCGTCAATAAGTTTGTCCATCTTTTATTCTATTCTGATTGATTGTATAATCGCTGTATTCCCTTCGGCACGGTACGTGATGTTTACACGGTACTCACCGGAAGACGTCGGAAGCTTTCCGACAAGGAAACCGCTTTCCTTTTTATCCGCATGATGTACGACCGAGAATCCGGAAGGCTTATTCGAGCTGAAAAATGAGGACAACATAGAGACGGCCTCACTTCCGTTACATTTCTTAGAGGAACCGGGCAAGGCTACATCCACCACCTTATCCATAGCACCGGATAGAGAGGAGGCATTTCCTGCCTTGAAAGCATTTGATATACTGGTAATATCCGCCGCCTGCGCACATACGAATGCGAATATCAAGGCGAATGTAAGTAAGAGTCGTTTCATAAGCTTTCTTTATTTTATTGAGTAATTAGTGGCAAAGGTATGTATTTTTCTTGTAACTTAGCCTTTCTAAACCTGTAAATGTAAGTAGATGAAGATTGGACTGATTGTGATTGGTAAGACGGATGCCGGTTATTTTGTGGAGGCTATCAATGAGTATAAAAATCGCTTGACGCATTATATACCCTTTGAAATGGAAGTCATACCGGATATAAAGAACGTGAAGAACCTCTCAGAGGCGCAGCAAAAGGAGAAAGAGGGCGAATTGATTTTAAAGGCTTTGCAGCCCGGCGATTATTTGGTGTTGCTGGACGAGAAAGGGAAGGAGTTCACCTCCATGCAATTTTCTACTTATCTGGAAAAGAAAATGCATACGGTCCCGAAACGCTTGGTATTTGTGGTGGGCGGTCCTTACGGTTTTAGTGAGGCCGTGTATAAGGCGGCATCGGAAAAGATCTCGTTGAGCAAGATGACTTTTTCCCACCAGATGATCCGATTGATCTTTATCGAGCAGATTTACCGGGCGATGACGATCTTGAATAACGAGCCTTACCATCATGAATAACCGCATCGTTTAACGCCGGTATCCGCATAGCCCTACGCCTATACTGGCGTAAGTTCACACCGATACTGCCGTGAGGCTATGCGAATACTGGTGTTTTTCTCCCGGATTAATGGACTAATTTCAGGCCGACGATCCCTATCAATATCAAGGATAAGAACAATAATCTGAATATATTCGCGGAATCATGGAAAAACAAGATTCCAAGAAGAACAGTCCCTATAGCCCCGATCCCGGTCCAGATTACATAAGCCGTACCGATCGGGATGCTTTTCTGGGCGAGATATAAGAAATAACCGCTTAAGCCCATGGATAAGATCGATAAACCTATAAACCAAATAAAATATTTGGAATGCATACTTGCTAATTTAAAGCCCAGCGGCCAGCCGATCTCGAATAATCCGGCTATAATTAACAGAATCCAAGCCATATAGAATTAGTCTTAAAAGTTTTCCCGTGTCTTCTGGATCAATAAATAATCCAATAAAGTCATGGCGGTCATAGACTCGACGATAGGTACCGCACGAGGCAATACGCATGGATCATGACGTCCGCGTGCCTTTAATATCGTATCCTCTCCCTCCATGTTAACCGTTTCTTGTTCCATCAAGATCGTAGCGACCGATTTAAAGGCTACCCGGAAATAAATATCTTGTCCGTTGGAGATCCCTCCTTGGATACCGCCGGAATTATTGGTACGAGTATTGATATGCCCGTTATCATTGAAAAAGCGATCGTTCCTTTCCGATCCGCGGAAGAAGGCGGCGTTGAATCCGTCTCCATACTCGAAGCCCTTCACGGCGTTGATCGTAAGCATCGCATGTCCCAACGCGGCATGTAACTTGCCGAACACAGGCTCTCCCAATCCGACGGGAACCCCTTTCGCCACACAGGTAATAACACCGCCGATCGTATCTCCTTTTGATTTGACCTCGGCGATCAAGGTTTCCATCTCTGAGGCGGTCTTCGGGTCCGGGCAACGTACGTCGCTCTCCTCCGTCAAGCTTAAATCATAATCTTGGTAACTACCCGCTAATTGGATCGGGCCGACCTGCGAGGTATAAGCTTGAATCTGTATGCCGTATTGCTTAAGGGCGAGTTTAGCGATGGCCCCAGCCACGCAACGAGCTATCGTTTCCCGGGCGGACGAACGTCCACCTCCACGGGGATCACGGATTCCATATTTCGTTTGATAGGTATAATCAGCATGGGAAGGACGGTAAACCGTTTTCATATTGTCATAGTCCGAGGAATGTTGGTTTTTGTTCCAGATGATGAAACCTATCGGCGTGCCGGTTGTCTTTCCCTCGTAGATACCGGAAAGAAACTGTACCTCATCATCCTCTTTACGGGGGGTCGTGATACGGGATTGTCCCGGTTTACGACGGTTCAGCTCTTGCTGGATGAATGCCGTATCTAATTCGATCCCGGCTGGGCATCCGTCGATCACGCCGCCGATACCGGGGCCGTGCGATTCGCCGAACGATGTTAATCTATAAATATTACCAAAAGTATTCACCGTTTTGTCTAATTGAAAATTGAAAACTGAAAATTGAGAATCAAAAGCCGATGATTAGGCACTTCTCCTAATTTTCAATTTTCAATTCTCAATTTCCCATTATTTAGTGGCATCCACCACAACCACAACCACCCTCGTGGTTATCGCCACAATCGCTACCGCAATCGTCGCAACCGCAACTGCATCCACCTGCGGGAGCGGAGAAGGCTGCGATCTCTTCCGCTGTCGGTTCGTGTACGTCGATTACCTCGCCGCTGAAATGCAAAGTCTCGCCAGCCAACGGATGGTTGAAGTCCATTACCACGATATCATCCTTCACTTCCAATACAGAGCCGTTCATACGGTTGCCATTAGAATCCATCATTGGGACGGTATTACCTTCCTTGATCATCTCGGCGTCGAATTTACCGTCCACCTCGAAGATATTCTTCGGAAGATCCAATACGTGCTCCTCGTTATATTCGCCATAAGCCTCGGCTGGCTCGATGGAGAAGTTGAACGTGCCACCTACTTCCAGCCCGTTCAAGGCTTTCTCGAATGCCGGAAGCATCATGCCTGTTCCGTAGATGAATTTCAAAGGAGCCTCGACCGTCGCTTTTTCCATTAACTCACGTTCTTCACCTTCGCCAACGTTCAGGTCGTATGTAACCGCAACGTATTTGTTTGCTGTAATTTTCATTTGTCTTGTATTTTAAATATGTATAGAAATGCTCGCAAAGATACGATTTTATTTCTTATCCACCGCCTTTTTAAGAGCGTTCATCGCTTTATCTAAAACAGAGCGGGGGCAGCCAATGTTCAAACGCATATGGCCTTCTCCCCCGGGGCCGAAGATACTTCCGTCGTTCAGCGCTAGTCCGGCATTGTCTTTGAACAGGTGTACGAGTTCATCTTGACTTAATTTCAGTTCCCTGCAATCCAACCAAACGAGGAAGGAGGCTTGGGGCTGGTAAGCTTTTATCTTGGGGAGATGTAGTTTCATGAACTCTTCCACGAAACGTACATTCTCCATGATATACATTCGCATTTGTTGCAACCATTCGGCGCCATAGGTGTAAGCGGCGGTTGTTGCCGTATAAGCGAAGATCGTGCCATCGCCAAACTCTCCGGCCTCAAGGAAAGAATAAAATTCTTCCCGGATGCGATCATTGGGAACGATTGCGTAGGAAGTCACGATACCGGCGATATTGAACGTCTTGCTCGGTGCCATGAAAGTTATGCTGCAAGAAGCGGCAGTATCCGATACGGAGGCAAATGGATAATGCGTATACTGAGGATAGGCCATTTCCGCATGAATCTCATCGGAGATAACCAAAATATTGTGCTTGGCGCAAATCTCGGCCAAGCGGACCAAGGTTTCCTTTTTCCAGACGATCCCACCCGGATTGTGAGGGTTGCAGAGGATCAATACCTTGCATTTATCATCTATAATAGATTCAAGATGATCGAAATCCATCTCATAAACACCATCTACCATCTTTAGCGGATTATAAACGACCTCACGCTTCATTTTTTCCGGAACGATGCGGAACGGATGGTAAACAGGGGGCTGGATGATGACCTTATCTCCTTTTTGCGTAAAGCATTGGATAGCGAAAGCGATTCCCTTTACGATTCCCGGGATATAGCTGATCCATTCCCGTTGTATTTTCCAGTTATGTTTGTAGTGTACCCAATTGATGATACTCTCGTAATACTCGTCGGAGCCGAATGTATAGCCGAATATCTCGTGCTCACAACGTTTCTTCAGGGCCTCTACAATAAAGTCCGGTGTGCGGAAATCCATATCCGCCACCCATAGTGGTATCAGATTCTCGTCACCGAACATCTCTTTCAAACGGTCGAATTTCACGCAACTCGTCCCATGCCGTTCGATAACTTCGTCGAAGTTGTAGTGTTTCATATTTTTATTAACGATCAGTTTCTTAATTGCTATTGGGGTCAAAGATACAAATTATTATATTTATTGTTTATCCAAATCAAAGTATGAAATGCTGTATATTAGGAAATCGGCGATATATTTAATGAATCGTTTACTTAAATGGCTTATCAAACCGTGAACTGACGAAATGTCAAAGTGTTATTATTGCTCTCTGTGGGTGATGAATTATGGGGCGGGGGCTTGGTCGCACGGAAAAAACGCAAGCATTTGATGGTTGTGTAAATCAGAATGATGTTTGAATGCAGGTCTTGTTGGTCTTTTTTTATGATTGATGTTTGAAGAGCTGTCTATCGGTTGAGTATTTAAGGCTTTCTCTGTCTGAAAGTCATTTTGAAAATGTCTTTGCTTGAGCTGCTTCTAGCGTGGGTTATGCCGGATTTAGTCTTGATTTTAGGTGATTTTTATTCGAATGTTAACAAAATTTAGTCCGATACTAGATGAAATTTCTTCCTTATGTTCTTCAGAAAACTTCCTTATGTTTTTTCTAGAACACTATTATGAATTTTTTCAAGGCTATTTATAGTCTACAAGTGTTAATAAATATGTGATTTAGAGTTTATATGTATCTTTTTTATCGCTAGAATAGGATTTTCTTATGAGATACGTGTTATCGTAAGTCGTGTTATCTGATAAAAATGTTATCTGGAATCTGTTTTAGATAACATTTGTCTTTTTACTGTTTCTGTTTGGAAATCGAAGTTTTTTCCCTTCTATACCTTCCGATTCCTAAGTAATACACTCTTGCTCCTGTTAAAATGCAATCCTGAAATGGTATTTGCTTGAGAATTGAAAGAAAAATGAAGAATTTTCTTTTAAATCCTTTGCGCATATCAATTATTGTTCTACATTTGCAGCGTCAAACAAACAAAGACAATAAGAAAAGATGATGAACAACGTATTGCATATTATTCTCGTGGTGGTCCTTCTAGTCATTAGTAGGTAAGGAGAAAGGTGTGTAAGAAGTTGTGAAGTCGTAGAGATATTTCTTAAGCCTTTCTCCATATAGGGAAAGGCTTTTTTATTATAAATAAATCAAGGTAGAGGCGTGGATAAAGCGCTCTACGAACAAAAAATAGGAAAGAGATGAAGAATCCGTTAAGAAGCTCATTTAGCACCGAAGGTCGTAGGATGGCCGGAGCCCGTGCGCTATGGCGTGCCAACGGGATGAAAGAGGAACAGTTCGGCAAGCCTATTATCGCTATCGTAAATTCATTTACCCAGTTCGTGCCGGGGCATACGCATTTGCATGAGATCGGGCAACTGGTCAAGGCCGAGATTGAGAAACAAGGTTGTTTCGCCGCTGAATTTAATACGATCGCTATCGACGACGGTATCGCTATGGGGCACGATGGGATGCTTTACTCGCTTCCTTCACGCGACATTATCGCGGACAGCGTGGAATATATGGTAAATGCCCATAAGGCGGACGCTATGGTTTGCATCAGCAATTGCGATAAGATCACGCCGGGTATGCTTATGGCTTCCATGCGATTAAATATCCCGACGGTGTTCGTGTCCGGTGGCCCGATGGAGGCAGGTGAGCTGGATGGCCGCCATCTTGATTTGATCGATGCGATGATTGAGTCTGCCGATACATCGGTAAGCGATGAGCGTATCGAGCAGGTGGAACGCCATGCGTGTCCGGGTTGCGGTTGTTGTTCCGGTATGTTTACCGCTAACTCTATGAACTGCTTGAACGAGGCGATCGGTCTGGCGCTTCCGGGTAACGGGACGATCGTGGCTACCCATAAGAACCGTATCCAACTTTTCCGTGACGCGGCTAAGCAAATCGTTGAGAACGCTTACAAATACTATCGTGACGGGGATGATTCCGTGTTACCTCGCAACATCGCTACCCGTCAGGCTTTCTTGAACGCCATGTCGCTGGATATCGCCATGGGGGGGTCTACCAATACAGTGCTTCACTTATTGGCCGTGGCACAAGAAGCTGGCGCCGATTTTCATATGGAGGATATCGATATGTTATCCCGCAAGACTCCTTGCCTGTGTAAGGTAGCCCCGAATACGCACACTTATCATGTACAAGACGTAAACCGTGCCGGTGGAATCCTCGGTATCATGAACGAGTTGATGAAAGCCGGGCTTGTGGATGGCAGCACGAGACGTGCGGACGGCCTGACCTTGGCCGAGGCTGTTGATAAATACGCCGTCACTTCCCCGAACGTAACGGAGGAGGCGATCCGTAAATACAAGAGCGCTCCCGCTCATCGGTTCAGTATCCAGATGGGTTCCCAAGAATCTTATTATAAGGAATTAGATACGGATCGTGCCGAAGGTTGTATCCGTGACGTGGAGCACGCTTATTCCAAGGATGGCGGCTTGGCTGTTTTGAGAGGGAATATCGCCTTGGACGGATGTGTCGTAAAAACCGCCGGTGTGGATGAGAGTATTTGGAAATTCTCCGGCCCGGCGAAAGTCTTCGATTCACAGGATGCCGCTTGCGAGGGCATTTTAGGAGGCAAGGTCGTTTCAGGCGATGTGGTCGTCATCACGTATGAGGGTCCGAAAGGGGGGCCGGGAATGCAAGAGATGTTATATCCTACTTCTTATATAAAGAGCCGTCACTTAGGTAAGGAGTGCGCCTTGATCACGGATGGTCGTTTCAGTGGCGGTACGTCCGGTCTTTCTATCGGGCATATCTCTCCCGAGGCCGCTTCCGGTGGCGCTATCGGACTGGTGAGAGACGGGGATATCATCGAGATCAATATCCCGGAACGTTCCATCAACGTGCGGTTGAGCGACGAGGAGTTGGCCGAGCGCCGTAAGGCGGAAGAGGCACGTGGAAAGAAAGCCTTTACGCCGCCGACGCGTCAGCGTGAGGTCTCGAAAGCGTTGAGAGCGTACGGGAAGATGGTTAGCTCCGCCGATAAGGGAGGTGTAAGGATTGTTGAAGATTAAAGCCAATAATATACATTAAACACGTTATTTTTTATGGAGAAACAAAAGATAACCGGTTCGGAAGCTTTGCTGAAAGCGTTGATTGCTGAAGGAGTAGATACTATCTTCGGTTATCCCGGCGGACAGGCGATACCTATTTACGACAGTTTATATGATTATAGGGACCAGTTGAGGCATGTATTGGTGCGCCACGAGCAAGGCGCTACCCATGCGGCTCAAGGATATGCCCGTGTATCTGGCAAGGTAGGAGTGACGTTGGTTACTTCCGGCCCGGGCGCTACGAATACCATCACGGGTATCGCTGATGCGCTGATGGATAGTACGCCAATGGTCGTAATCGCCGGTCAAGTACCCTCGCCGTTGTTGGGAACCGATGCTTTTCAGGAAGTCGACGTGATTGGCATCACGCAACCGATCACGAAATGGGCTTATCAAATCCGCAAGCCGGAGGAGATCGCATGGGCTGTTTCTCGTGCTTTTTATATCGCTTCTACAGGCCGTCCGGGTCCAGTTGTGCTGGATTTAGCGAAGGATGCGCAAGTAGGGTTGGTGGAATATGAATATAAGAAGGTCGATTACGTACGTAGTTATCAACCGGAGCCGGATATCAATAAGGATCGTATCAAGGCCGCCGCCGATTTAATCAATGAGGCGAAGAAACCCTTCTGTCTGGTCGGGCAGGGAGTATTGTTAGGCGGTGCGGAAGAGGAATTGAAAGCGTTTCTCCAAAAGAATGATATACCTGCCGGATCTACGGTATTGGGCTTATCCGCGTTGCCAACCGATTTCCCATTGAACAAGGGAATGCTCGGCATGCATGGAAACGTAGGGCCGAACCGGAAAACGAATGAGTGTGATGTATTGATCGCTATCGGTATGCGTTTCGACGACCGTGTGACTGGCGATTTAAAGACATACGCTAAGCAAGCCAAGATTATCCATCTGGATATCGACAACTCGGAAATCGGCAAGAATGTTGCCGTGGACGTAAAGGTGCTGGGTAATGCCAAGCACACGATACCGATGATCACGGCGTTGCTGGAAGAACGTAAACGTCCGGAATGGAATGCCGAGTTCGATCGGGACGAGAAAGAGGAATACGATAAGGTAATCGAGAAGGAATTGTATCCGACCGAGGGCCAACTGAAAATGGGCGAGGTAGTCCGTAAGGTTTCCGAGGCGACCGGTAACGACGCTGTATTGGTGACCGACGTTGGGCAGAACCAGATGATGGGCGTCCGCTATTTCAAATATAAACAAACCCGTAGCGTGGTGACTTCCGGTGGTTTAGGTACGATGGGATTTGGTCTGCCGGCCGCTATGGGCGCTAAGTTCGGGGCTCCGGACCGTACGGTCTGCTTCTTTACCGGTGATGGGGGTATGCAGATGACGATTCAGGAATTGGGCACTATCATGCAGGAGAAACTGAATGTGAAGATTATCATTCTTAATAATAACTTCTTAGGGATGGTACGTCAGTGGCAAGAATTGTTCTTCCACGAGCGTTATTCAAACACCATCATGGAGAATCCGGATTTCGTGGCGATCGCTAAAGCCTATGGTATCGCCGGTCGTGCCGTTGAAAAGCGGGAGGAATTGGACGACGCTATCGCTGAGATGCTAAACCACGACGGCGCTTACGTGTTGGTCGCTAACGTGGAGACTTGCGGAATGGTATATCCGATGGTTCCTGCCGGGGGAAGCGTGACAAACATGATTATGGGAGACGAGAAATAAGGAGGAGATGAAGCTATGACAACAAAGAAATTATATACCGTTATTATCTTTTCAGAGAATATCGTAGGTCTTTTGAACCAGATAACGATTATCTTTACACGCCGACAGCTGAACATCGAGACTCTGTCCGTCTCTCCGTCCGCTATCAAGGGCATCCATAAGTTTACGATCACGACATTCGCCGATGAGGATATGATCGATAAGGTGGTGAAACAGATCGATAAACGTGTGGATATCTTGAAGGCTTATTATAATACGGATGAGGATTTGGTTTATCAAGAGATCGCTCTTTATAAGCTAAGTACCGAGCTTTTCATCAAGATGGGAACCGTGGAGGGATTGATCCGTAAATACAACGCTCGTATCTTGGAGATGAACGAGACCTGCGTGGTGTTGGAGAAGAGTGGCCACTATGACGAGACACAAGCCTTGTTCAATGAGTTGAGCGAGACGATCGGTGTCCTGCAATTCATCCGCTCCGGACGTGTGGCTATCACGAAGAGCAAGGTGGAGCGCTTGAGCGATATGTTGGCCGATATGGAGCGAAAGTTACATGAAAAGCAACAATAATAAGATATGGAGAAAGTAGGATTATTTCATTTCGTGGCGGAGCCGTATTTGATGGATTTCAGGGGACGTGTAACGCTCCCTATGATTGGTAACTATTTGATTCACGCCGCTTCCAGCCATGCCGGAGAGCGTGGGTTCGGTTTCAATGATATGTCGGAGCGTCATACGGCTTGGGTGTTGTCCCGTCTGGCTATCGAGATGAAGGAATATCCTACCGCCTTCGATAAGATTAATCTATACACTTGGATCGATGAGGTCGGACGCCTCTTCACCAGTCGTTGTTTCGAGCTGGCGGATGAGAATGGGAAAACCTTTGGATTCGCCCGTTCTATTTGGGCGGCTATCGACGTGGAGACCCGCCGTCCTACCTTATTGGATATAGAGGCATTGGGCAAATATATCGACGAGCGTCCGTGCCCGATCGAGAAGCCGGGCAAGATCATGCCGGCGGAGAATAAGGCGGAGGGAATCCCGTATTCGATCAAATACAGCGACTTGGATATCAACGGTCACTTCAATAGCGTGAAGTATATCGAGCATCTGCTGGATTTGTTCGATATCGACCAGTTCAAGACCCGTGAGATCGGCCGTCTGGAGATCGCCTACCAATCCGAGGGTAAACAAGGTATGCCGCTTACGCTTCATAAGGCGGAGTCCGCTCCCGATAAGCAAGACATGGCTATTTGCCATGAGGGAAAGGCGATCTGTCGTGCGGCGGTTACTTGGAGATAATAAAAGAGATACATAAATAGGTTTTTAAACATTAATAGTTAAAAAGAAAATGGCACAAATGAATTTTGGCGGTGTTGTAGAGAATGTAATGACCCGCGAGGAATTTCCGTTGGAAAAGGCAAGAGAGATATTAAAAGATGAGACAATCGCTGTTATCGGCTATGGCGTACAGGGACCGGGACAGTCATTGAACCTTCGTGACAATGGTTTCAACGTAATCGTTGGCCAGCGCCAAGGTAAGACTTACGATAAAGCGGTTGAGGACGGATGGGTTCCGGGTGAGACTCTGTTCGGTATCGAGGAGGCTTGCGACAAGGCCACGATCATCATGTGCTTGTTGTCCGACGCTGCCGTAATGTCTGTATGGCCTACGATGAAGCCTTATTTGACAGCTGGCAAGGCCCTGTATTTCTCTCATGGTTTCGCAATCACTTGGAACGATCGTACGGGCGTTGTTCCTCCTGCGGATATTGACGTGATCATGGTCGCTCCGAAGGGGTCTGGTACGTCTTTGCGTTCCATGTTCCTTGAGGGTCGTGGCTTGAACTCTTCTTTCGCTATCTATCAAGACGCTACTGGCAAGGCGATGGATCGTACGTTGGCGTTGGGTATCGGTATCGGTTCCGGCTACTTGTTCGAGACGACTTTCATCCGTGAGGCTACTTCCGATTTGACTGGTGAGCGTGGTTCTTTGATGGGCGCTATCCAAGGTTTGTTGTTGGCCCAGTATGAGGTATTGCGCGAGAATGGACATACTCCTTCCGAGGCTTTCAACGAGACGGTCGAGGAGTTGACTCAATCCTTGATGCCCTTATTCGCCAAGAATGGTATGGACTGGATGTACGCTAACTGCTCTACGACTGCCCAGCGTGGCGCTTTGGACTGGATGGGTCCGTTCCACGACGCAATCAAGCCGGTTGTCGAGAAATTGTATGCGAACGTAAAATGCGGTAACGAGGCTCAGATCTCTATCGACTCAAACTCTAAGCCGGATTATCGTGAGAAATTGGAGGCTGAATTGAAGGCGTTGCGCGAGAGCGAGATGTGGCAGACTGCTGTTACTGTACGCAAGCTTCGTCCGGAGAACAACTAATCCAATCTTAATCCTTATATATCAGTAAAAAGAGGCGGGTCACTTACGGGTGGCTCGCCTTTCTTTGTGTTATTCGATGTGGATATTCTTTGTTTTCTTGATCTTTCGCATGCTGGATGCTGAATGGACGATGTCCAGCACCTCGATGCGTTCCTCGGTGATGCGGTAGATGATAAGGTGTGAATCTAGGATGATGTTCCGGTACATGCGGCTTTTCGTGGTTAGGTGTCGGCATTCGGGGTAATAAGGATAGTCGTTTTCTAGTTTCTCGACTGTATTCAATATATGCTCAAGATATTTCCGGGCTTGGAACATACCGAATCGTTCTATGCCTTCCACGAAAGTCCTCTCAAGGCTTTCCTCGTAAATGGGAGAACCGATTACTTTTTTCCTTGATAGCTGTCCATCCATGATCTTATTCTTTGATGTACTTCTTCAATAGGATAGAACGGTCCCTTCTCAATCTCATGGATATGTTCCCGGATCTCTTCTTGGGTGAATTGCATCGGCTTGGTAGGATCCCACTTGGGCTTTGCGGGCTCGGTCTTGGCCTTACGTGTCTTTGCGGTCTTGGCCGTAGTTTCCTTGGCGGGGATGTTGCTTAATTTTGTCATAGTCGTAATCGTTATTAATTAGTACTGTGGCAAATGTATGGAATAATTTCCATGTAATAAGATATTTAATGAGTAAAAAAGAAGGCGGGTCACTTATGGGTGGCTCGCCTTTCTTCGTGTTATTCGATGTGGATATTCCTAGTCTTCTTGATCTTTCGCATGCTGGATGCTGAATGGACGATGTCCAGCACCTCGATGCGTTCCTCGGTGATGCGGTAGATGATAAGGTGTGAATCTAGGATGATGTTCCGGTACATGCGGCTTTTCGTGGTTAGGTGTCGGCATTCGGGGTAATAAGGATAGTCGTTTTCTAGTTTCTCGACTGTATTCAATATATGCTCAAGATATTTCCGGGCTTGGAACATACCGAATCGTTCTATGCCTTCCACGAAAGTCCTCTCAAGGCTTTCCTCGTAAATGGGAGAACCGATTACTTTTTTCCTTGATAGCTGTCCATCCATGATCTTATTCTTTGATGTACTTCTTCAATAGGATAGAACGGTCCCTTCTCAATCTCATGGATATGTTCCCGGATCTCTTCTTGGGTGAATTGCATCGGCTTGGTAGGATCCCACTTGGGCTTTGCGGGCTCGGTCTTGGCCTTACGTGTCTTTGCGGTCTTGGCCGTAGTTTCCTTGGCGGGGATGTTGCTTAATTTTGTCATAGTCGTAATCGTTATTAATTAGTACTGTGGCAAATGTATGGAATAATTTCCATGTAATAAGATATTTAATGAGTAAAAAAGAAGGCGGGTCACTTATGGGTGGCTCGCCTTTCTTCGTGTTATTCGATGTGGATATTCCTAGTCTTCTTGATCTTTCGCATGCTGGATGCTGAATGGACGATGTCCAGCACCTCGATGCGTTCCTCGGTGATGCGGTAGATGATAAGGTGTGAATCTAGGATGATGTTCCGGTACATGCGGCTTTTCGTGGTTAGGTGTCGGCATTCGGGATAATAAGGATAGGTTTGGTCTAACTCGTATAAGATGGATTTTATCTTGTTAGCGTATAATTCCGCTTGGTAGAATCCAAATAAGTCAAGGCCTTGAACATATACATTATCGTAACTTTCCCAAAATAAACTACTGGTTATAACCTGCTTTTGAGTAGGTCTTGCTTCCATGCCTCAAAACGTTTAAAACCTTCATCTAGGGTCATGAACGGCCCCTTCTCAATCTCATGGATATGTTCCCAGATCTCTTCTTGGGTGAATTGCATCGGCTTGGTAGGATCCCACTTGAGCTTTGCGGGTCCGGTCTTGGTCTTACGTGTCTTTGCGGTCTTGGCCGTAGTTTCCTTGGCGGGGATGTTGCTTAATTTTGTCATAGTCGTAATCGTTATTAATTAGTACTGTGGCAAATGTATGGAATAATTTCCATGTAATAAGATATTTAATGAGTAAAAAAGAAGGCGGGTCACTTATGGGTGGCTCGCCTTTCTTCGTGTTATTCGATGTGGATATTCCTAGTCTTCTTGATCTTTCGCATGCTGGATGCTGAATGGACGATGTCCAGCACCTCGATGCGTTCCTCGGTGATGCGGTAGATGATAAGGTGTGAATCTAGGATGATGTTCCGGTACATGCGGCTTTTCGTGGTTAGGTGTCGGCATTCGGGATAATAAGGATAGGTTTGGTCTAACTCGTATAAGATGGATTTTATCTTGTTAGCGTATAATTCCGCTTGGTAGAATCCAAATAAGTCAAGGCCTTGAACATATACATTATCGTAACTTTCCCAAAATAAACTACTGGTTATAACCTGCTTTTGAGTAGGTCTTGCTTCCATGCCTCAAAACGTTTAAAACCTTCATCTAGGGTCATGAACGGCCCCTTCTCAATCTCATGGATATGTTCCCAGATCTCTTCTTGGGTGAATTGCATCGGCTTGGTAGGATCCCACTTGAGCTTTGCGGGTCCGGTCTTGGTCTTACGTGTCTTTGCGGTCTTGGCCGTAGTTTCCTTGGCGGGGATGTTGCTTAATTTTGTCATAGTCGTAACTGTTATTTATTAGTACAGTGGCAAATGTATGGAATAATTTCCATGTAATAAGATATTTGGTAAGGAAAAAAGTAGGTCTATAGGATTAACTCATTACCCAGTTGTAGAGACGGGGCGTGCCCCGTCTCCATCCCCTCAAAATGGTATTCAAATTTATTTATGTCACATAACCGCTATTTTTAATCGCTTATCCGCTATATACGCACAATAAGCATGAATTTTGGGGTGTGGGGTGTGCAGGTCTTTATTACATATTTTTTTATTTCTTATATTTACTACGTCTTATACATTAAAAGAGTATATGAAAATCATATGATAATGTGTGATGGATATATGATGTTAACCTTTTTTATCAGTATGCGCTTGGTAAATCGGAATAATTGTCTAGCAAGCAAGCAAGCAAGCAAGCAAGCAAGCAAGCAAGCAAGCAAGCAAGCAAGCAAGCAAGCAAGCAAGCAAGCAAGC
>NZ_QTLZ01000023.1:0-15288 GCF_003635425.1 Parabacteroides sp. AF27-14 | reverse complement strand
ACGCCGGGCCGGTATGCGGAGGATTTCCTCCGCATACCGGCCCGGCGTGTTTGCGCTCGGCGCATGGGAAAAAGGCCATCCTACGAATACGACACGCTAAGTCGGGAATGGTGAGAGATACCGATACGTATTATGAATACAAAACACCTATTTATAAATTTATTGCTTATGAAAACAATTTTACGAGGAATTAGTATGAGGTTGTCGCTCATCGCGATGGTCTTGTGTTTATGCGCCGCATGGCCGGGGCATGGACTGGCTTGGGGTATGGCCGGGTCGGCGAGCCTGGCGGGGATGACACCCGGGGCTCCGCAGAGCCAGGCGGAAGGGGAGGTACGGTTTACCAGTACTCTGGATCCTGTAGCTTATTGCTTTATCTACGAGTGGAATCCGGTGGCTACTTGGAGCTTAAATTTCAATATCGAGAACTTCACGAAAGGCATGGCTATACGTGTACAGCTGGTGAACACCGCTAATCCGGACGGGGTAGAGTTCCGCTTTGAGGATTCTGAGCCGGCGCAAACGTTAGACAATGGCGGCTTTTGGATACCAGACGAGAAGTTGACGGACTATGGATATAGCGTTGGGCTTCGTCTGCAAATGAATAGCTCGAAGGGGTGCGAGGCTGGCTATACCGTGAAAGTGTACAGCTCGCAAGACATAAGCACGGCTGCTTTGGCCTCTACCGGGCAGACGATACGGTTTATGCTGAGTGATAAGGCTCCTGCTATGGGGGAGTTGTCGCGTACATCCGGCGATCTGAACGAGGATATCCCTTTTGCGATCAACGTGACGAAGGCGGGTTTCCTGCAGGGGCAACACGCTAAGATGAAGATTTATCTGAATGGCCCTTCTGAAGGCTTGACCCTTTCCGGGCAGAACCTAAGTAAAGAGACAGGTCTATATAATGAGCCCATATACGTATTAGATATCCCTTCCTTCTCCGCTACGCAATTCACGTTGATGGCTCACGCCACGGAGGAATGGAACGGAACGGTTCAAGTGGATATTTGTGATGCGGACGGCAATAGGGTAGGGTATGGTAGCCAAGCACCGTTCGCTTTCCCAACCAATAACTCGCAGGACGATATAGCCGCCTTGAAAGCGATCGCCGAGGCCAATCCGCTGAACTCGGACTTGCAGAACTTCATCTCCAGCAAGGATTACTTGAAAGACCGGACGCAGAGCGATGGCTACAACGTGGGCGTGACGTGGAACGCCGAGTCCCCGAGCCGGGTGAAAAGCTTCTTTATAAAGGATTATAGAACACATACGGTATCTGACATGAAGGATATAGGCTCGTTGAGTGGATTGGAAGACTTACGGTTGACTGGCACTCGGTTGAAATCTCTTGATCTGTCTGCTTTGACAAAGCTAAGGCAACTGAATATGGATGATAACGATTCGCTTACATGGTTCACGGTGAAGCTCCCGAGTCCATTACCTGAGTATTTCAATCTTTATGGTTCTACTAGGGTCATAGCCGGTACGCCAGTAGACGATTATAACGCTTATGCCGCGAAGGGCGAGGAGATCGATCTATCCGCTTACGCTACGGTGGGTGGCGTGAAATCGATCTACACTTGGTTCCTTAACGATCGAACTACTGGTAAACGGACGGAAGCGACCATGCCGATGGTCTCTGGCAAGGAGGGGGCTTTCGTGTTTAGCGGAAAGCCGGGCGAATATTATATATGTGAGATTACGAACTCGAATTACGACAATTGGCGTATGTATACGCCCCAGATCAAGGTAGCCCGTAACTCGGACAGCTACTCCCCCGCGGACATCGCCGGATTGAAGAAGCTGGCTACCGATAACCCGAATATCACCCAATTGCAGGAGTTCGTGGAAAGCAAGGGCTGGGAGCGCGAGAATTGGAACTCATATCAAGACGTGATCCGTACGGACTGGAACACCGACGAGGTCGGTCGCTTAACGCATCTGGCGATTGAGTTAGATTGGAACTCTAAGGATACGATCTCTCAATTAGACTTGAGCGCCTTCACTGAGTTGAAGTATTTCGAGTGCGAGGAATTTATGAATATAGAGAAGCTGGACGTATCGAAAAATACGAAACTGGAGCACTTGCATATATATAGCAGGAACTTAGCTTCACTTGACCTGTCCAAATGCCCGGAACTGCAATATTTTAGATTTGGAACATTATACATAGGCGAGGGAAGTTACCAGAACACGAAGCTAGCGACACTGAATCTTACCGGTTGTTCGAAGCTGACGGAGCTTTACCTTGAGCATTCGCCCTTGGCTTCGCTGGATATCTTATCCTTCAAGCAATTGAGCCGTCTGGAGATCGAGTACTGCCCGAACTTGAAGTTGCAAGGTTTCGATAAGGCTACGAGCTTGACCTATTTGGCCTTGCCGCATACAGAACAGTTCGCAGATCTGGTAAAGAACCTGCCGGCGTTTATCCGTCATCTATATCTGCAAAATACGGAGTATGAGCTTCCTTCCGCACAAGTGGGAAAGAATCTGGAGTCGTTGGGATTGCCGGGATACGTGGAGAGTCTCGATCTGGCTCAGTACCCGAACTTGAGTAACTTGAATGCGGATGGATCTCTTTTGAGATATTCTACGGTGAAGAACTACCGGCAGATAAATTATAACGGTTTGGGGCACATAACGCTTACTTCCCCCTCTCATCCGGGAGATCCATACTGGTTCGAGAACGGCGATACGATCGATCTCTCCTCGGAGGCCGTGATCGATGGCATAGAGACCGTATTCCTATGGGTAAACGCCAAATATAGGACAGAGGAGAAAGAGGCATTGAAGCCGGTGCCAAACCGTCCGGGCGTATTCGTGCTGGACAGCAAGGAGGAAAAGTATGGAGACTACTATTGTAAGCTGATGAACCCGAAGTTCTGTAAGATCTCGGAGATTAATGTACGTGACGGCTGGCAGATCGAGACCTCACGCATCCATGTGGAAACCACCGTCCCCCAAGTATTCGCCGAGAGTGACGTGGCTACCTTGGCACGTATCGTAGACGCTTCCAACAACAAGGCATTGAGCGAGTGGTGGAGCAGCGGTGCATGGCAGACGGACGAGAACTCTTCGAACGCACAAGCCGTTTGGAACGACGAGAACCCGCGGCGTTTGATCCATTTATATATGTATCAGATGGGCGAAAGCTTTACGAAGAAGGTAGATCTCGCTGCCTTGGATAAGCTGGAGATCTTGTCGTTGACAGGCAATAGGGTGGAGGAACTGACCTTGCCGAAGAACAATACGGTATTGCGTTCTTTGATGCTGGGTGGAAACTATTCTTTGAAATCTTTGATCGTATCCGAGTATCCATCGCTGGAGTATCTGGATGTGTCTAGTACGGACTTGACGGCTCTCGACTTGTCTAAGAACAAAAACTTGAAGGAGTTGTTCTTGAATTGGACGATGCTTGACGGGGTAGAGAACAGCGCTTCGGCTTCGGGCCTTGCCGCTCAATTAACCGCATATGGCTTGCCTATACCCACTACCCGGATCGATTTGGCGGACTTCCCGGCCTTGATGTCTTTCAATGCCGATGGTTCGTGCTTGGAGTTCGCTAACGTGGAGAACCCGCGGCAATTGGAGGCTGCCTTCGGTGTTGTTAGGTTGCCGGTAGGTGAGGTTCGTCCGGGAGGTTTCGTGGCTTATGGGGAGACAATCGATCTTTCCTCACAAAAGATGGTAGGTACATCCGCCTCTCGCTTTACTTGGGTATTCGACGGCGATACGATCGACCATACGGACAGCCGCTATACGATTACCGAAGACTTGACCCCGAATTATCAAATTGCCGGTCTTGTAACTAATCCATTATTCCCCGGCTGGACGGTTCAGTACGATGCGTGGGTTTACACCTGCGATGGCGATGCGAACCTCGACATGCTGGTAAACGTACAAGACGTGACCGCTACCGTAAGCTACATCTTGCGGGACAAGGATAACATGATCCCCAACTTCGGTTTTGCCGAGGCGGATGTGAACTATAATAATAATGTAGAGATCGCTGACGTAATCGGTATCGTCAACCTCATCCACGGCAAGCCGGTTACCAAGGCCAGTGCACTGCGTTCTGAGGCCGAGGTTCCCGTACAAATGGAGCTCGACGCTGATAACTTCTTGACGATGAATAGCCAAGTACCGGTAGCCGGTATCTATCTGGAGTTGGTGGGAGCCATCGACGAGATCCCGTTGCTGGGCGATGCCGCCAAGTTCCTCCAGGCTTCCAGCTTGAACGGAGATACCTTGCGTGTGATAGCTTATAGCTTGGATGGCCGCACGATTCCTTCGGGCAAGAGCCGTATCCTGCGTATGCCGGCGGGCGTTACCTTGGTAGGAGCCTCCTTCTCCGACGCGAAGGCCAACAGCTTGAGGTCTGGTGGCGATGCGATCGTGACTTCCAACGCCCCGATCGAGGCGATCAGCCAATTGGCAGCCGTGTCCAACTATCCGAACCCGTTCCGTGGCAGCACGACCTTCCGTTATCAGTTGACGGAGGCGGCCGAATCCGTGACGATCCACGTATTCTCTGCGAATGGCGCTTTGGCCGCGGTATTGAACGGTCTGCCCGGCGAGGTGGGCGATAACCAATATTCGGCCACGCTAACCTTACCGGCGGGCGTTTACTACTATCGTTTGACGGCAAAGACAGGCCATGGTGTGAAGGCAAGTAATACTAACATCTTTATCTGTAAGTAAATTATGAAAGTGAATCATATAAAACAATTATTCGTAGCCCTCTTCCTGCTGTTATCGGCGGGAACGGCTACCGCCGCCCAGTGGAAATTGGCGAAGACGAACCTGAACGCCGCTGGCAGTAAGGATACGCTCACGCTGGAGGTATCCGGCAATTCCTTTAGTTTTTCCTCCTTCCAGGTGGATTTCACCTTGTCCGAGGGTATCTTGCTAGATGGAACCCCGATCCTCGGCGAGTTGGCAAATGATCATGCCCTTACGTGGAGTACGCAAAGTGACGGCAGCTTCCGTTGCGTAGTATACAGCCCGAAGAACACCGTGATGAAAGCCCCGGAAGGCACCGTACTCCGTATCCCGGTAGTGCTGGCGGCCTCTTTTGATGGAGGGACGTTCACGGCGAAGAACGGACTCTTGTCTAACAAGGCCTCCAATGGGCAGTCGGTGACGGACTTGAGTGGGGCGACCCTTACAGCGTATAAGGAAAGAGCCCATCTGGTGGTGAACGTATCGGGCCAAGAGCAAGTGGTCAACCCGGCTATAGCCGCTGGATTGAGCTATACGACCATCCCGGAGGGTAAGACGCTTACGGTCGCTTATTTTAAGGATGATTCTTGTAAAATAGCGGCTACCGACAATGACCGCAAGAAAGAGGGTATCCTGTATGTCAAGCTATCCTATGCGGGTGACACTGACTACGCTGAGTTCGAGGAGGTCTATGTCATGAGTCTGACGAGCAAGATCGCTATTGACGCAAGTAAAATCACGAAGCCGCAAGCGACAGGTATCAAGGAGGGGCAATTGCTTTCAACCTCTTTACTGTCCGGTGGTAGCGTAAAGGATGAAGATGGATATACGATTGCCGGTACCTTCGTTTGGACGAACGGGAATGCGGTGATGCCGGCCGGGAAGCAAAGCTGTTCCGTCACTTTCTATCCGGATAACTCCTCTTATTACAATACAGCGGAGGTGTCCGTGGAGGTTGAGGTAACCCCTACGTATCTAGTCACCGCTACAGGGACAACAGGAGGTACCGTAAACGTATTGGGCAAGACCGAGGATGACGTGTACGTGAAGGGCCAAGAGATCTCCTTGGTAGCCCTGCCTCTGCCCAATTATAAGTTCGATAGTTGGTCGGTAACGGGTGCGAGCGAGACTTTGCCGGCGAATGATTCCATCTCTGTTAAGGCGGATAATAATAAGACCTATACGGCGAACTTCTCCCCGATCATGCATACGGTATCGATCGAGACGGCAGGCAACGGCAGTCTCTCTGTTAAGGCGGAAGATGCGGAGATTGCGTCTGGAGCTTCCCTGCGACAAGGTACGGTCTTGCAAATCGTGGCTACCCCGGACGTGAGCTCCCAGTTGAAATCATTGACTATAAACGGAGACTCGCTAAAGGGTAATAAGGTGACGCTAACAGGGGATTTGACGGTCAAAGCCGAATTTGGGCAAAAAGCGGGGGCACTTGTCACCATCAAAGATGTGGCGAACGGTTCTATCTTATTATATAAGGAAAATGGCAGTTTGATTGCTTCCGGCTCAACAGTTCCAATTGGTGATAAGGTGCGTGTGGTTGATCTTCCAGATGCCGGATATAGCTTGGGTGGCAGTGGTGTCACCTTATCAGGCGTGACCGGTTCTACTACGACGAACTTGTGGACCGTGACAGGCGATGTTACGGCTTCAGCTACTTTCGGTCCGAAGCCATATAATGTAGTAGCTTCTGCCGTAAGCAGCAATCCGAATGAGACTACCACCGGAAAGATTACCTTAGATAAATCCGGTGAGCAGTTTTATGGCACGGAAGTGCGTATAACCGGTATCGAAAAGAACGGAGCGAGACTGCTTTCCATCTTGGCGAACGGTAAGGAAATATCTCAAAATGATGTTTTGACCGTAACTGGCGACTTGACCGTGACAGCCGTATTCGACCATCTGGTGCCGATCAAGAGGGAATACATCTTTTGTCCGTATCAAGAATACTACTATAGTGGCGTATCCCGCCCCTTCATACCATTTGCTTCGCAGACCTATGCGGGCTTCTCATTCAATGTATCGTATATAGCCTCGGATAATAAAGAAGTTGGGAAAGCTATTGATGCTGGCAAGTATACGGTCGTGTTGAGGCGTGCTGAAGATGGTTTATATGAGGAATTTTATGAGAAGTATCCGGACCCAGAGCATCCGAATGAAGGGGAAGTAGGCTTGACAATTAAGAAGTCTAAGATTGCGGTAATGAAAGCACCCGAGGGTAATGGAAACCCGACAACCCGTCCAGCAGAAGGTACTGAGGTGAGTATTAATGTCGATCCTACTTATAATGTTTCCGGCGTGACAAAATACGTGATTAAGCCTAAGAGTGATGTGGCTAAGAAGAATTACGAAGGCACGGTTTACTATTATTCTACAAATGCCCCGGTAGAATTATCCTTTGGCACGTCCATCTGGCGTTCAGCGGAAGAGCCGAAAGGCTACGTGCATGTCACCAATGGCGGTATGTCATATCCTGAGACAGATGGAAAGGTCTCTATTCCGGCAGGTATAGAGGTGATGTTGGAGGCCGTGCCTCTTAAAGGCTATAAATTCTCCCATTGGAAAGATAACGGCGATACCAATCCTCAAAGAGAATATGTGGTAGAGAAAGGTGTTAGTGGTGTTGAACCTGTATTTGTCGGCAAGGATAATCTAGAGTTCAAGTTAGCCCAAACCTCTTCCGTATATAATGGTGCAGCGCAAACCGTATCCGTGACAGGTACGGGCAACGAGGCTTGCCAGATCACGTTCTTCTTTGATGAGGCCTGCACGCAACCGGCTGTCTTGAAGAATGCGGGTGATTATTATGTACGTATTTATCGTCCGGCTGATGCGGAGTATAATGAATATAAGACGGAAAAAGGATTGCGTTATACGATAGAGCAAGCTGAACTAGCAGAATCGAAGGTTACATGGCCTGCGGCTTCCGGTATCTTGTCCGGCCAAAAACTATCCGAGTCTGTTTTACAAGGCGGGCATGCGGGTATCGTTGCCGGAACATTCGCTTGGAGCAAACCGGAAACAGCGCCTACGTCCACCGGTCAGCAAGAGGTTACTTTTACGCCGACCGATCCGAATTATAAGCCGGTTAGTAGCAAGATAGAGGTGAAGGTTGTTTCCGCTACATCCTCTCCTACCACGGATCCGGAAACACCGGTCACCCCTGTAGACCCCGTAGATCCGGAGAACCCGGATAAACCGGATCAACCGGATACGCCAACCGGCATCGAGTCCATCGAGGAAGGCATGAGCCTGTATACGGCCAATCAATCTATCTTCGTGAATATGCCTCAGCAGGTAGCCTTGAAGGTAGTCGATGTGTCCGGCATCGTTCTTTACGAAGGTTCGATTCTTGGCAAGGCTGAGATCCCGGTAGGGCATGCCGGAGTCTACTTCGTCCGCTGCGAGGCCTTCGGCGATTCGTTCGTACGGAAAGTCGTGGTTCGCTGATTCTGCCAATGCCCATCGTAAGGTGCTTATGATGGGCATTGTAAACATCTTATACTGCCCATCGTAACAACCTTACGATGGGCAGTGTTATTTCGTAAGGTATACGATCGTTTGGCTTACGGTTTATAATAAATAATAAGTAAAAAACTTCGAATTATATTTGCTGGTCTCGAAAAAGGCTGTATCTTTGCAACGTTGAAACAAAAACAATAAAGACAAGAACAATGACACGCAACTTGCAAAATAGTCTCATTATTTCTCTAAACATTATTCTACTCTGGGAACGGGATAGGAAGTGAGACTGTATGCTTTGCGAGCATTACGATAGATGAAAGAGCCTTTCTCACTTCCTTGTGAGAGAGGCTTTTTTAGTTAGTATAGGATATTAGTAAATTAAGAATATAAGATTATGTCAGACAGATTATTTATTTTCGACACCACCTTACGTGATGGTGAACAGGTTCCGGGATGCCAGTTGAATACAGTGGAAAAGATTCAAGTAGCTAAGGCGTTGGAACAGCTAGGTGTTGATGTGATCGAGGCTGGTTTCCCTGTCTCCAGTCCCGGGGATTTTAAGAGTGTGGTTGAGATCTCAAAGGCCGTGACTTGGCCGACCATCTGTGCCTTGACCCGTGCGGTGGAGAAAGATATCGACGTGGCAGCCGAGGCGTTGAAATTCGCTAAGCGAGGACGTATTCATACGGGTATCGGTACTTCTGATTCTCATATCAAATACAAGTTTAACTCCACGAGAGAGGAGATTATAGAGCGTGCGATCGCCGCCACGAAATACGCTAAAAAGTATGTGGAGGACGTAGAATTCTACTGTGAGGATGCCGGGCGTACGGATAATGAATATCTGGCCCGTGTCGTGGAGGCCGTGATCAAGGCCGGGGCTACCGTAGTGAATATCCCGGATACGACAGGATATTGCTTGCCGGATGAGTACGGGGCGAAGATTAAGTATCTGATGGAACATGTGGATGGCGTACATAACGCTATTCTTTCCACTCATTGCCATAATGACTTGGGTATGGCTACCGCGAATACCGTACAAGGCGTGTTGAACGGAGCCCGTCAGGTGGAGGTAACCGTAAACGGTATCGGTGAGCGTGCGGGTAACACGTCATTGGAAGAAGTCGCCATGGTTTTCAAGAGCCATAAAGAACGTGATATCATCACCAATATCACGACGAATAAGATCTATAGTACGAGCCGTATGGTTTCTAGCTTGATGAATATGCCGGTACAACCGAATAAGGCTATTGTCGGACGTAACGCGTTCGCTCACTCCTCCGGTATCCACCAAGATGGCGTTTTGAAGAATGCGCAAACCTACGAGATCATCGATCCGAAGGATGTGGGTATCGATGATAACGCGATCGTATTGACTGCTCGTAGCGGTCGTGCGGCGTTGAAGCATCGCCTGCATGTTTTAGGTGTGGATCTGGAGCAGGAGAAATTGGACAAGGTGTATGATGAGTTCTTGAAACTGGCCGATCGTAAGAAAGATATTAATGATGATGATGTTTTGATGTTGGTCGGAAAGGATCGTACGGCCACACACCGTATTAAATTGGAATATTTACAGGTAACTAGTGGTGTTGGAGTACAATCAGTCGCAAGTATTTGTTTAAATTTGTCGGGAGTAAGAAAATACGAGGCCGCGGCTGGTAACGGTCCGGTTGACGCAGGCATCAAGGCGGTGAAAAAAGCGATTAGTAATAGTGACATGACGATTCAGGAATTCTTGATTCAAGCCATTAATAAAGGTAGCGATGATACGGGCAAGGTGCATATGCAGGTAGAGTATAACGGGGCTACCTATTATGGGTTCTCCGCGAATACCGATATTATCGCCGCTTCCGTGGAGGCTTTCGTGGACGCCATCAATAAGTTTATAGTAGACTAAAAATAGACAAGACAATGAGCAAGACATTATTTGAGAAAATCTGGGACAAACACGTGGTGGACACGTTGCCCGACGGAACCATACAATTGTATATCGACCGTCTGTATTGTCATGAGGTGACTAGCCCGCAGGCTTTCGCCGGATTACGTGCACGTGGATTGAAGCCCTTCCGTCCCGCGCAAATCACTTGTATGCCGGACCACAATATCCCGACATTGAACCAAGATAAGCCTATCGAGGACCCTATATCCAAGAATCAAGTGGATACCTTGGAAGAGAATGCGAAGTATTTCGGCTTGACGTATTACGGTCTTCAACATCCGAAGAATGGTATCATCCATGTGGTAGGTCCGGAGACAGGCTTGACGCAGCCGGGTATGACGATCGTTTGTGGTGACTCCCATACTTCTACGCACGGTGCCATGGGCGCTATCGCCTTCGGTATCGGTACGAGCGAGGTGGAGATGACCTTGGCTACCCAATGTATCATGCAGCGTAAGCCGAAAACGATGCGTATCACGATCGATGGCGTACGCAAACCGGGCGTTACGGCGAAGGACTTTGCCTTATACATTATTAGTAAGATGAGTACCAGCGGTGCTACGGGCTATTTCGTAGAGTACGCTGGCGAGGCGATTCGTAATACGACCATGGAGGAACGTCTGACGATCTGTAACCTTTCGATCGAGATGGGTGCCCGTGGCGGTATGATCGCTCCGGATGATGTTACTTTCGATTATTTGAAAGACCGTGAGTTTGCCCCGAGAGGCGAGGAATGGGAGCGGAAGGTGAGCGAGTGGCGTCAGCTGTATAGTGATCCGGACGCTAAGTTCGATAAGGAGATCGTTTTCCACGCCGAGGATATCGACCCGATGGTTACGTACGGTACGAACCCGGGCATGGGTATGAGTATCAGCAAAGATATCCCCTCCTTAGAAAGCGTGCCCGAGGCAGGCCGTATCTCTTATAAGAAGTCTTTGGATTATATGGGCTTCAAGGCAGGCGAGTCTATGTTGGGTAAGAAAGTGGATTATGTCTTTTTAGGTAGCTGTACGAATGGCCGTATCGAGGATTTCCGTGCTTTCGCCTCTTTGGTGAAAGGAAAGAAGAAAGCGGATGATGTAACGGTTTGGCTGGTTCCCGGCAGTTGGCAGGTAGAGCGGGAGATTCGTGCCGAGGGGATCGACAAGGTTTTGGCCGAGGCCGGCTTCGTCCTTCGTCAACCGGGATGTTCCGCTTGTCTGGCGATGAATGAGGATAAGGTTCCGGCGGGTAAATATGCGGTCTCCACTTCCAACCGTAATTTCGAGGGCCGCCAAGGACCGGGTGCTCGCACCATCTTGGCGGGGCCGCTTGTGGCCGCCGCCGCCGCTGTGACAGGTAAGATCACGGACCCGAGAGAACTGATGTAAAGACTAATCTAATAAAGTAGCATAAGATGAAAACAAAATTCAATATAATCACAAGCACTTGCGTGCCTCTTCCTTTAGAGAACGTGGATACCGACCAGATTATCCCAGCCCGCTTTCTGAAAGCGACTACCAAGGAAGGGTTCGGCGAGAACTTATTCCGGGATTGGCGATATGATAAGGAAGGTAATAAGATCGAATCATTCGTCTTGAACGATCCTACGTATAGCGGAAAGGTATTGGTAGCGGGAAAGAACTTCGGTTCCGGTTCCAGCCGTGAGCATGCGGCTTGGGCGATCGCCGATTACGGTTTCCGTGTCGTGGTCTCTAGTTTCTTCGCCGATATCCATAAAAACAACGAGTTGAACAACTTCGTGCTGCCGGTTGTTGTGACTGAAGAGTTCCTCGCTGAATTGTTCGATTCGATTTACAAGGACCCGAAAACTGAGGTCGAGGTAAATCTACCGGAGCAAACGATCACGAACAAGGCTACGGGCAAAAGCGAGCATTTCGAGATCAACGCCTATAAAAAGGATTGCCTAATCAACGGATTGGACGATATCGACTATTTACTGGCAAATAAATCAAAGATAGAAGCCTTCGAGGCAGCACGCTGATTATGATAGAAATAATGGATACAACCCTCAGAGATGGGGAGCAAACTTCGGGCGTCTCCTTCGCCGCTCACGAGAAGCTCAGCATAGCGCAAGTGCTGCTGAGCGACTTAGGCGTGAACCGGGTGGAGATCGCCTCCGCCCGTGTGTCGGACGGAGAGTTTGAGGCCGTGAAGCGTGTAGCCGCTTGGGCCGCCCGTTCCGGAAACCTAGACAAATTGGAGGTCTTGGGTTTCGTGGATGGTACGGTCTCTCTCGACTGGATTGAATCCGCAGGTTGCCGTGTCGTGAACTTGCTTTGCAAGGGCTCTTATAAGCATGTCACCGAACAGCTTCGAAAGACTCCCGAGCAACACGTTGACGATATTCGTACGGTCGTATTGGAAGCGGCGAAACGGAAGATCGACGTGAATATCTATTTGGAGGACTGGTCGAACGGTATTAAGCATTCCCCAGATTACGTATTCTTGGTAATCGATGCGTTGAAAGGACTTCCGATCTGCCGTTTCATGCTCCCGGATACCTTGGGAGTCTTGAATCCCGGAAATACCTACGAGTATTGCAAGATGATGGTGGACCGTTACCCTGATTTACGGTTTGACTTCCACGCGCATAACGACTATGATCTTGCCGTCGCGAATGTATATTCCGCCATCCGTGCGGGTATCAAGGGAATCCATACGACCGTGAACGGTTTGGGAGAGCGTGCGGGTAACGCTCCTTTGAGTAGCGTACTTGCCGTTATCAAGGACCAGTTGGGAGAGGAGACGAGCTTGAGGGAGGAAAAGATAAACAAGGCTAGCCGTTTGGTTGAGACCTACTCCGGGGTGCATATCCCGCCCAATAAGCCGATCATCGGAGAGCATGTGTTTACGCAGTGCGCCGGTGTTCACGCAGACGGTGATAGCAAGAATAACCTGTATTGCAACGACTTGCTTCCCGAGCGTTTCGGACGGGTTCGCGAGTACGCCTTGGGCAAGACCTCCGGAAAAGCGAATATCCGCAAGAATCTGGAAGCGCTCGGTATCGACATGGATGAGGGCTCGATGCGTAAGGTTACGGAACGGATCATTGAGTTAGGGGATAAGAAAGAAATGGTTACCCCGGAGGATCTTCCTTATATTATCAGCGATGTGCTTCATCATGATAATGCGCTGGAGGATCAGAAAATACGGATCTTGAACTATTCCTTATCCTTGGCCCAAGGGCTGAAACCGGTGGCTACCTTGAAGATCGAGATCAATGGCGAGGCTTACGAGGAATCGGCTTCCGGTGATGGCCAATACGACGCTTTCGTTCGTGCCCTACGCCGGATTTATTCCCGTTTGAACCGCCCGTTCCCGATGTTGACGAACTATTCGGTATCCATCCCGCCGGGAGGACGTACGGATGCGTTTGTGCAGACGGTCATCAGCTGGAATTATGCCGGGGTCGATTTCAAGACTCGTGGCCTGGACGCTGATCAGACCGAGGCGGCGATCAAGGCGACATTGAAGATGCTGAACAAGATAGAGGATTAATAATTAAAAAGGTAAAGGGTATGAAAAAGTTGACTATCGCGCTTGTAGCGCACGACAATCGTAAGGCGGAAATGGTAGAATGGGCGGTACATAACGCTGAGTTCTTGTCTCACCACCATATTGTTTGTACGGGTACGACCGGAAATTTGGTTCGTAAAGCTCTCGAGGAAAAAGGGGTGAACGCGGATATTGCTTGCATGCATTCCGGTCCGATGGGAGGCGATGCTGAGATTGCCGCTATGGTTGTCCGTAAGGAGATCGATTTGGCGGTCTTTTTGATAGACGACTTGAATCCGCAACCGCACGAGGCCGACATCCAGATGTTGCTTCGCCAGTGCCGTGTTCATAACGTACCTATCGCTTGTAACCGTTATAGTGCCGACTTGATGATTACAAGTACCCTGTGGGATGATGACACGTATTTCCCCACGGAGCCTAAGTATGTACATTTTAACAGAGAATAATAACAAACATTTACGATGAAACTGAATATAGCAGTACTTCCCGGAGACGGGATCGGACCAGAGATTTCCGTGCAAGGCGTGGAAGTAATGAGTGCCGTTTGTGAGAAATTTGGACATGAGGTTCACTATGAGTATGCCCTTTGTGGCGCTGACGCGATCGATAAGGTAGGTGATCCTTTCCCGGAGGAGACCTATCGGATTTGTAAGGATGCCGACGCTGTTCTTTTCTCGGCTGTGGGCGATCCTAAGTTTGATAATGACCCGACAGCGAAAGTACGCCCGGAGCAAGGTCTTTTGGCGATGCGTAAGAAGTTGGGCCTGTTCGCTAATATCCGTCCGGTGCAGACCTTCAAATGCCTATTGCATAAATCGCCGTTGCGTGCCGAATTGGTGGATGGCGCAGATTTCTTATGTATCCGTGAGTTGACCGGTGGTATGTATTTCGGTGAGAAATATCAAGACAACGATAAGGCATACGATACGAATATGTATACCCGCCCGGAAATCGAGCGTATCTTGAAAGTGGGCTTCGAGTATGCGATGAAACGGAATAAGCACCTGACGGTTGTTGACAAGGCGAACGTACTTGCCTCTTCCCGTCTATGGCGTCAGATCGCTCAAGAGATGGCTCCTAGCTATCCGGAAGTAACGACAGACTATATGTATGTGGACAACGCCGCTATGCGTATGATCCAAGAGCCGAAATTCTTCGATGTAATGGTAACCGAGAATACATTTGGTGATATCTTGACGGACGAGGGTTCTTGCATCAGCGGCTCTATGGGCTTGCTGCCTTCCGCTTCTACCGGAGAGAGCACACCGGTTTTCGAGCCGATTCATGGCTCTTGGCCGCAGGCGAAAGGGCTGAATATAGCGAATCCTTTGGCGCAAATCCTTTCGGTAGCGATGTTATTCGAGTATTTCGACCTCAAAGAAGAGGGCGCCTTGATCCGTGAAGCCGTAGACGCTTCCCTTGATGCGAATGTCCGTACGCCGGAAATCCAAGTGGAAGGTGGAGCGAAATATGGAACGAAAGAAGTGGGTAGTTGGATTGTCAATTATATCACGGAAAAGTAGTATAAATAGGCCGATTTCGCACCAGTAGTGGCGCAGGCTCACACGTATAGTGGCATCGGCTCACGCGAGTAGTGGCATTGGCCTACGCCACTACTCGCGTGAGCC